>SKLY01000149.1 GCA_007121335.1 Saprospiraceae bacterium
ACTTCCCAGTCGCCATCGTCGTCAAACGGCATCAGACCGGACCGTGGACTGTTGGGATTGTTGGGTTCATAAATAAAGTAATCTCTGCCATCGGGATTGATGGTCGGTAGGATGTAAAAAGTACGATCGCGCAACAGATTGGTGATAAAGGGGATGGTTCCGTGGTTTTCCGCCAAATACCAGGCGGTGTACATCGCTATTTCAGTACCTTGAAGTTCATTGGGGTGTATATTGGCCTGTATGAAAAAGGCGGGTTTGTCATCGGGGTCACCTTTCTTAAAATCTGTGATGGTCAGGGCCAAAATATCATTCCCCTTGTAGGATTGGCCGATGACTTCCAGCCTTACCAAATCGGGGTGCGCCTCCACCATTCGCTCGCAAAAATCGAGTATATCCGCATTGTCGTGGTAGCGATTCCAACTCATTTGGACAGCGGGATCGTGGGGCGTTCCGATGGCCCTCAATCCGGGCTTTCCATCCTGCGCATATACTGAACTGTAAAATCCGGGCAGAATCATCCCGACTGTAAAAAAAATGATTGCCAACTTGTGAATTGCCGACCTCATAGGCATTTTAATTTTTTTCAAAATCATATAAAATTGTGCACCTTAATACTTCTCAACGCAACTCCAAATTCACGCTGTCGTCAAATGTCATGGGGTGAGCAGCCTCAATTACTACATTCCCCCTGCCAGAAACCAACCAGTTAAACTCGAAATACTCACCGGGCGCCAGGCTTTTGTGGAAGTCGCGATAATGTCCGACCAGCAGATCCTGGTCTTCGTCCAGTAAAATGCGAGATCGTATATCTCTTACCCAACGTGTTCTGTCACCGAGTGCAGTGCTGGTAGGGAGCAGACCGGTATTCACTACCCTGCCGCGCACTCTGAAAACCCTGTTTTCCAATTCTTCCACACGCACATCCTCGATCTGCAATTTGGGCATTTTTTTCGCAAAGCTGTCAATGAAATTGTACTGCTCATCGATGACTTCGACCAGGTATTCCGGAGGCGGATTGTACCGCACAAAAGGCTTGAAGCCACCTACTTCTGCTCTCCTCCCGGGAAAATCCGGGTGGTCTATTTCCTTCCAGTCCACAAAATAATCCTCTATGCCTTCATTTTCCGCCCAGTTGATGTACCGGAGGTCGTAGTTCTTCAGCAAACCCCTGTCTAGTCCATTTGCACCGTTTTCATCTGTCGTATCCACCAGCATGGGAGGAATCCAACCGGGATTGACAAAACTGAACCTGCAGTAGTGAAAATAGGCCCAACTGCTGAAACTACCCGGGCCCTGACTCATTTCCGGGGCATCTTCAAAATTGACTAACTCCTGAAACAAATCGGCTACCTCACCGGAGACTGCAGCATCGCGCTCAAGCGGACCTGTGACAAGGCGTTGACTAGCTTTTCGGGCGTCGTATGTAACCGGGTGGCTGAGATTGTTCTCCCTTGTGTAAGAAAACACAGCGTAAATATTCCACCTCTCAAACAAAAATTCAGCCAGGGCGCGGTTTTCTTCCTCAGACACCGCATGTTCTCCCGCACCAGGTTTAAAGGCAGGATAATCAAAGGAAAAATTCATATTGAGATTGATGCCGCCCTCTCCGTCTTCATTAAACTCCCCATCCTTGTCCTCGTCAATACCTTCGGAGATGACCCGGTAAAGTACGGATGCCTCTTTTCGGTCTTTCACCGGCACCAGCACCCTGTCCTCCTTTTCATGGCCGGTGTAAGTTCCCGAGGGGTCTTCAATTCTCACCTTAGTGATTAAACCATTGCCATCCAGATCATTGTAAGGGTCTTCACTTATTCTGCCATCGCGATCGATGTCTGTTTCCCTGGCATTGAAATACCTTTCATAGCGCAGGTCGCTGTGATATTGGGCGTATGCATCGGGGCTCAGTACGGGTACTATGTAAAAATAAAAGCGGTCCATAAGTCGACTGCCCTCGAGGCCTTCCTCTGTCAGAATTTTCTCCGCAATTCCAAGCACTGTATGGGTTCCCGCCGGATGGGTTCCATCCACACCTGCCAGGACGAGAAAACCGGGGGTAAGCTCTTCATCCCCACGCCCAACCTTTAGCATCCAAACGTCCTTATCGCCCGGACTGGTCGCGAGAGTTTTGAGGCTGGTATGGTCGGGCGCCAAATTCTTTAATTCAGTTAATTGTGATTCAATCTCCGCCAGTGTTCTGTAATCCTCCTGGGCATTACCGAATGAATAAAGTGACAAAAGTCCAATGAGTGTCAAAAAAAGTACGCGCATATTTTTCCCTGATTGAGTAAAGTCAGCGCAAGTTATATAAATTTATATATTTGAGACCAATTGTGACACAATTGCGTTAGCCGTGAAATAATAATCAGTAGAAATTCCTATTGTAAGGCTGGGTTTTTGATGCCGTCATGATTGAGTAAATTTTATTACATCCGGGTTTAGGAATGGGAAAAAGAACAAAGGGAAAGCGAATAGCAATAATCGGAAACGGAATCAGTGGGGTAACTGCAGCCAGATTTATCAGAAAGCAGAGCAATCACGAAATTTATATCATTTCGAAAGAGACCGACCACTTTTTTTCCAGGACGGCAATCATGTACATTTACATGGGACACATGAAGTACGAGCACACCAAGCCCTACGAGGATTTTTTCTGGGAGAAAAACCGAATCAATTTGATACGGGGGGAAGTTTCCCGGCTGGATTTTGAGCAGAAGACCATCCACTTCAATAAAGATTTTGGTGTAGAAACCAGCTATCCCGCCCCGGAAAAACTCTCCTACGACCTGCTTATCCTGGCAACGGGATCTAAGACGAAATACTACAATTGGCCGGGACAGGACCTCAAGGGAGTTAACGGACTCGTCAGCTATCAGGACCTCGAATACATGGAGGATCAAACCAAAGATATTGAGCGCGGAGTAGTTGTAGGTGGTGGGCTCATCGGGGTGGAAATGGCAGAAATGATGGCCAGTCGTAAAATTCCCGTCACTTTTTTGGTGCGCGAACCGCAATTTTTCGGAAATACCATACCCGAAGAGGAGGCAAAAATGGTGAGCAAGCACATTTTAGATCACGGCATTGACCTCAGACTGAATACAGAAATCGCTGAAATAAAAGGGGATAAAAAAGGTCACTGCGAGGCTGTGATTACGACCGGAGGAGAGCGAATACCCTGTCAATTTGCCGGTATCACAACCGGGGTTACGCCCAATGTGGATTTCCTGCGAGATAGTGGCCTGGAAATCAACCGGGGCATATTAGTGGATGAGTATTTGAGAACCAACATAGAGGGTGTTTATGCCGCGGGGGATTGTGCCGAATTGAAAAAACCACCTCCCGGACGTAAACCTATCGAACCTATATGGTACACCGGCCGTATCATGGGAATGACTGTGGCAGCTTCCATTTGTGCAGGACCAACAAAGTACAAGCCAGGCATTTGGTTCAACTCAGCCAAGTTTTTTGACATCGAATACCAGGTTTAC
>SKLY01000002.1 GCA_007121335.1 Saprospiraceae bacterium
CCGGGGCTAATGATGCCAGTGGGACCGACTTTAATATTGGCACCTCTACTGTTACCTATACAATTACTGATTTTGCCGGGAATTCGGATGACTGTGATTTTACCGTTACAGTTAATCAGGTCATTCCTGTAAATGATACCATCAACCTGGTACTTAGCTCAGGAGCTGCTGATTGTGGCAACGAAGTAACACTTGATGTCTCTGTTTACAACTTTAATGATGTGCAAGGTGCACAATTCAGCATTAACTGGGACGAGGACAACTTCTCCTTTGTAAATGGTTCCCTTAACTTCCCTGCTGGTAGTGCTAATTTTAATGATGGAAATGATTTTGTTTCTGTTAGTTGGGTTGGGCAGGATGAAGAAAGCCTCCCCAATGGAACTGTTGTATTCAGTTTAACTCTTGAAGCATTTGGCGAAGAGGGTAATTCAACTGTTGAATTCAGCGACACACCGCTCGCAATTGAATTCACCAATTTGGACGGTGATATTCCTTTCACCAGCCAGGATGGATCGGTTGAAATTTCTGATACTGAAGATCCCGAAATTACCTGTCCCGATGATGTGGTTGTAAATATCCCTTTTGGGACGTCCCCTGAAGTTGTCAATGATATTGAGCCGGTAGATGTTTCTGATGATTGTGGTGTTGATGCAGTAGATTATGCCCTTAGTGGTGCTACGGATGCAACAGGATCAGATGATGCAAGTGGAGAAGCCTTTAATGAGGGAGTAACAAACGTTCAGTATACTGTAACTGACGTAAATGGCAACAGCGCTGATTGTTCCTTTTCAGTTACTGTTGAAGAAGATGCCCCAGGCGATGACATATTAATTTTTGTACAAGATTATGTGTTTGATTGCGATGTGGATGAAGTTGTAGTTTCTGTTAGAGCTGCAAATCTTGACGATGTGCTAGGTGTTCAGTATTCGGTTAATTGGGATGAAACCGCCCTGGAATTTGTTTCTGCTGAGGTTACTATTCCCAATGGAACCTCAGCCATTAATGATGATTTTGTTAATGATGGCAAACTTGCTACTTCCTGGGCGGATGGCAATGAACCTGATGTAGATAATGGAGATGCCATCCTTGAAATTACTTTCAATATTTTGTCAGCAAGTGGAGTTAGTTCAGCAGTAGAAATTACTGATGATCCTGTAGCTATTGAATTTTCTGACTTATCAGGCCAGTTACCCTATGATGTTAATAATGGTTCTGTTCTATTTGAAGATAATGAAGCTCCTACTGTTGTATGCCCTGATGACCTAACCGTCTTTGTCGACGTCTTGGGTGACCCATCAGTCGCCATCAATGATATTGATGCAGATGCGAATGACAACTGTGAGATCGCTTCTGTTGAATTTGCAATCTCCGGTGATACTGATGTTACCGGATCCGGAGACGCCAGTGGTACTGAGTTTAACCTTGGAACCAGCGTAGTCACCTACACGGTGGAAGATGGAGCTGGTAATTCTGCTGAGTGTTCTTTTTCGGCCCTGGTATTGCCTCTGTTAACTGAAGAGGTTACAGTAAATGTCGGCTCTGCTACACCGAGTTGTGGCGATGAATTTACTATCGACCTGACTGTAGAAGATTTCATTGGTCTGGGAGGTGCTCAGTTTACTATTTCCTGGGATTCCGATGTAATCGATTATGTCGATATTGAGGCATTTTTCCCTTCCAATAACGGCTCATTCGAAGTAAATGATTCACTAACTAATGACGGCTTGTTGCTTGTTTCATGGGTTGGTGATGAAGATGTGACCTTAGACAATGGAGACGTAATTATTACCTTAACATTCCTTGCTGTCGGAGACCTTGGAGATGAGACGGTTATTGATATAATTGATGATCCTGTGGATATTGAATTCTCTAGTATTGACCCTCTAACCAATCAAATTGATTTTGTGATCAATGCCGGAGATGTAGAAATAATCGATGAGGTTGATCCTATAGCTGTTTGTGAAGACATTACTGTTGATTTGGATGCCGATGGTCAGGTTACCATTGTCGCTGATGATGTTGACGGTGGTTCTTCTGATAATTGTGGGGTTATCTCTCTTGAAATAGATAACGATTCTTTTGGTTGCGACAATACCGGACAAAATACAGTGACTCTTACGGTGTCGGACCCAAGTGGCAATGAAGCTTCTTGCGACGCTATTGTTACTGTCGAGGACAACATCGCTCCATCTCTGGATTGTGTTGATTCGACTCAGGTATTCCTTGACGTAGATGGATTTGCTTCACTTGACCTGGACGACGTTATTATCCAGGTGTCTGATAACTGTGAGGTGGTTGATACTTTTGCCAATGTGGCTGAGTACGATTGCAGTCTGGTTGGTTCCCACGACCTGTTTATTACTGCAGTCGATCCATCCGGTAATGAAACCACCTGTGATTTCCACCTGGAGGTCATTGATAATATTCCTCCTGTTCTTGAATGTGTTGATTCTTTAACAATTGCACTTGATGAGAATGGAGAGGCTTCTTTAGATCTTGATGATGTGGTTACCGAAGTTTCTGATGCCTGCGGTATCGAACAGTTGTTCGCCAATGTGGATCAATACGATTGCAGCCTTGTAGGTGAACACGATCTTTTCGTTACCGCTATCGATAGCAATGGAAATGAAAGTACTTGTGACTTCCACCTCACTGTTGTCGATGACATGGCTCCTGAACTTAGCTGTGTTGATTCATTGGAAATATTCCTGGATGAAAATGGTTTTGCCGCTCTTGATCTGGATGATGTAATTATTAGTGTAACTGACAACTGCGAAGTGGTTGATACTTTCGCCAATGTCTCTGAATACGATTGCAGCCTTGTAGGCTCTCACGATCTCTTTATCACTGCTGTAGATCCATCTGGAAATGAAACCACTTGTGATTTCCACCTGGAGGTTATCGATAACATTCCTCCTGTATTGGAATGTGTAGATTCACTTGAAATCGCTCTGGATGTAACTGGTTTCGCAGCTTTGGATCTTGATGATGTGGTTACTGAAGTTTCTGATGCTTGTGGTATTGCTGAATTATTTGCCAATGTCGATCAATATAATTGTGATTTGGTAGGTGAGCACGACTTGTTTGTCACTGCAATAGACAGCAATGGCAACGAAAGTACTTGTGATTTTCACCTGACTGTAATTGATGACATCGCCCCCGAATTGACTTGTGTTGATTCTTTAACCATAGCTCTTGATTCTACCGGATTTGCCGCTTTGGATCTCGATGATGTGGTGATTGAAGCATCTGATGCTTGTGGTATTGCTGAATTATTTGCCAATGTCGATCAGTACGATTGTGATTTAGTAGGTGAACACGACTTGTTTGTCACGGCAATAGATAGCAATGGCAATGAGAGTACTTGTGATTTCCACCTGACCGTAATAGATGATATCGCTCCTGTATTGGAGTGTGTTGCAGAAGTTGATGTCTTCCTCGATGAGAATGGCGAAGCTTCTGTAGATCCTGATGACATCATTCTTTCTGTAGAGGATAATTGTGATATTGATGAAGTAACCGCTGAGCCAATCGAATTTGATTGTGGTGATGTGGGAGCTGTTACTATAGAAGTCGAAGCCAGCGATGTAAATGGCAATGTTTCCACCTGCCAGGTTACTGCAAATGTTCAGGATAATATTCCCCCAACTGTTCTCTGTCAGGATATTGTTGCTGAATTAGACGAGGATGGTGAAGTAGTTGTAACTGCTGAAGATGTGGATGATGGTTCATTTGACAATTGTGGAATTGCTTCAGTTGAACCCCAATTTGTTGTCCTTACTTGTGATGATATAGGTGACAATACTTTCGTGGGTACTGTAACTGATGTGAATGGCAACACTGCCACCTGTGAGGTTACTGTCACAGTGGAGGACAACCTTCCTCCCACAGCACTCTGTGTGGATGGGTTTGATGTCGAGCTGATGCCTTCTAATAATTTTGAATTCGCCCTTGACGTTGATGATATTGATGATGGTTCTTTCGATAACTGTGGCGATGTTACACTTGAATTATCTCAAGATCAAATAGGCACAGGTGATGTTGGTGATTTAGATATTGTTTTAACTGTTACTGATGGAAGTGGAAATTCTAGTTCGTGCGTAACTACGCTTAACGTTCTTGAATTGCCTCCATGTGTACTTATTTGTCCCGACGATGTCGTAATAGATACTGATCCCGGTGTATGCGAAGCTTTTGTGGGTGGTCTTGAAATTGAAACTACTGGTTTCTGTGATGAATCCGGTGATATTACCAACTCATTTAACGGTGGCGAAGATGCCAGCGGAGTTTATCCACTGGGTACTACAACCGTTACCTTTAGCATTGACGATCCGGACGTGGCTGATTGTGTGTTTACTGTCGTAGTTGAAGACAATGAGCCTCCGGTATTTAACTGTCCAAACGAAGTTAGTGTAACTCTGGGTGGTGGTGAATGTGGTGTGAATCTTGACTTTATTCCTGATGTGGATGACAATTGTCTTGAGGTTGCTACTCCTGGTGCCGGGTTTATGGGTGATATTACAACTACATTTAATGATAATAATGGTTTTGCTGGTAACATGTTTGATATTACCAATGTCTCTGGTGAAACGATAGTTCTCGATTCGTTTTATGTGCATTTATCTGGAATTGGAAATGCAGATGTTGAATTTTATTCCACTCCTGGTACTTATGTTGGAAATGAGAACAACGGTGCTGTCTGGGACCTGTTTGTTGCAGAGACGGTTGTGAGTAATGGCATAGGCATCCCAACACCTGTTCCTTTTGGTGGTCTTGTGATTGAACCCGGAGAGAGTTTTGGAATCTATTTCAACTTAGCTAATTACCTTCCTTTAGGTGTCAGATACACCAATGGCACTACTTTAGTAAATGATGGTAACATTGAAATCGAAACTGGTATAGGTAGAGGAAATCCGGCATTCAGTGGGTCGATATTCGCTGATCGTATTTGGAATGGTACTGTTTTCTATTCCGCTGGTGCAGGTGTTTGCGATGAGATTGATGTCGTTCAAACCGCCGGTCCCGCAAGTGGTACATTTATTGAAATTGGAACCTATTTTGTTGAATTCGAAGCTACGGATTGTGAAGGCAATGTTGCTACCTGTGGTTTTGAAGTGGTCGTAAATGAATTTCCCAACCCTGTCACTTCACTCGCTTGTAATGACATGGTTAATGTTTCAGTAGATGAAAACTGTATTGCAGATATCAATGCCGATATGATCCTGGAAGGTGGACCATATCGCTGTTATGACGATTATGAACTGATTTTTGAAACCAGCGATGGCGATATTGTTGACGCTCCTTTTGGTGCTGATGTCCTGGATCAGGTATTGACTGTAACAGTGGTTGACCCTGTGACTGGAAATAGCTGCTGGGGCAATGTGCTTATCGAGGACAAAATTGATCCCGTAATAGAGTGTCGTGATCTAAACCTCGTTTGTGGTGATATTTTCCCGGAAGCTCCCGCTCCTGCTTTCGTTGGTGAGGAATTCTCAATCGCCTTGACCGGTTTGAACGACGAGTTTGGTAATGTCGCATCAGGTGCTCCTGCAATTGACCTGGAGTACGAATTTGATTTCTCAGGCCTGGGTGCAGACTTTACTGTAAGCAATGTTCGTCTGCGTGTGGATGGAGAGATTTTGCGCCCACATAACAACAGTATCTTCCTGGAAAGTCCTGATGGTACTGAGGAGACCATTTACAATGCCACTACATTCAACGCGGGTACTTTCCCCTTAGATATCACTTTTGATGATGAAGGAGATGTTGTAACCGCATATGATCAGTTTAATACGCTTTCTGATGGTGCGCCTGTGCAACCTATTAACGGTACTATTGCTGCCGGTGCTGGTCCTGTGTTCTTTAACTTCGCGGGTGAGAATGCGCAAGGTGTATGGACTGTTCGTTTCGAAACCACCTTTATATCGGCATTTACTGCTGCAGGTGGTAATATATCTGAAGTTGAACTAATCCTTAATGTGAATGCACCTGAAATTCTACCATTTGATAACTGTGGTGATATTGATTTGACATTCCTTGATGATCTTGAAATATTTACCGATTGTGATTCCGAATTGGAGAGAATAATCAATAGAACCTGGACAGTTGAAGACCAAAGTGGCAACACGGCTGCTTGTGAGCAAATCATTAATATTCGCAGAATTACTCTCGACGAACTCGAGGCTCCTGAAAATTACGATGGAATTACCAACCCGGGCTTACCCTGTGGTGGAAATTGGCCTACTGATGATAATGGCAACCCACATCCATCTGTAACAGGTGGTTTTGAAAGTGTCTGCGATAATATTTACTTCACTTATCAAGATTTGATCTTCGACGTTGGAGATTGTGGATTGGAAAAATTATTGCGTACGTGGTATGTACTGGATGATTGTACCAATGAAACAACTCAATTTACTCAGTTGATTCTCATTGACAACAGTGCACCTCCAGTGGTTGAATGCCCTGCTAACGTGCAAGTTAGTACTGCTTTCAATAGCTGTGAAGGCAGCTGGGATGCTACCCTTGAGACTTTGTTTGCTCAAGGACAAATTGATGAATTGCCTTCAGATATTTGTTCCGATAATGTTACTTATACAGTAACCGCCAGTGCAGGCAATGTTGAGGAGATCAACGGCAATTGGATTGTTAGCGACCTGCCTTTTGGTGACCACACAGTTACATATGTAGTGGATGATGGTTGCGGCAATACCGCTGAGTGTGTGACAGGAGTTTCTGTTATTGACGATGTTGCTCCTGTAGCTATCTGTGATCTCGATACCCGAGTGTCGCTTGGTGGTGGAACTCAAGGTTTCGCACGTGTCTTTGTCGATGCATTCGATGATGGCTCCTGGGATAACTGCGGGGTTGAATCAATATTGGTTAGAAGATCCAGAGACGATAATAACTTTGCTAAAAATAGTCAGTGTGACAACAGTCGAACTGAATGGCAGGAATTTATGGATTTCTGTTGTGAGGACATTGAAGCTCGTGACGGTGAGGTTGATATTTATGTTCAGGTAACTGACCTTAGCGGTAATACCAACATTTGTAGTGTGACGGTTTTTGTTGAAGACAATGTTGCTCCTTCAATTACCTGCCCATCTGACCTTAATGTGACTGTAAATTGCCTCTTTGATTTTGGTGATTTTGACTTTAATGATCCCAATTCCGATCTTTCTCAAGCCTCGCTTGATGAATTGTTTGGTGGAATCGTTGCCATTCAACGCGGTGAAGAGCGTGTTACCAGAGTTGTTGATCCTGCTGCTCTTCCTGCCGATGCACTTCCGGAAGTAACAATTATTGATGGTATTGCCATTGATAACTGCCCCAATGGAATGGAAATCGATCAGGAAATCTTTACAGGAGTTATTGAGGAATGCGGTAACCTTGGAAATGGAGTACAGGTTACGCCTACGCAAGAGAGAATTGTGTTTGGCCAAACTACTCCGCAACAACGTCAGGGTTTTGAAATGGATGGTGATCTTGCGATTGTTAGAGGTTGGAGAGCAACTGACGCTTTCGGTAACGTAACTCTTGACTGTGTGCAACAAATCAAAGTTGTGAACACCAGCCCATTCTCTGGCATAGATCAGTTTTCCGGTCTGCCTCCAGGTCAATGGGAAATTGTATGGCCTGATAACGTTACTTTGACAGAATGTTTTGAAGGTAATGGTGTGGATCCTGATCAAGTGGGTGAACCTCAAATTCAAGGACCTAATCTTGGATGTGCTGACATTCTTAAGTCATACACTGATCAAATATTTACCGGACCACAAGCTGGTAATGCATGTATGAAGATCCTGAGAACCTGGGAGGTGATCGATTGGTGCCAACCGGCTACAATTCAGAGCCCCTGGACGCATGTACAGGAAATTAAGATCATGAATGCTGATGCACCTATTGTTGTCAATTGTGAAGACCTTGTCTTCGAAGTTACTGACAACACTTGTGAGAAGGATATAGAATTGATTATCGAACTTGACCATGCTTGTATTGACGAGGATGTGCTCGAGGATGCGTTGACCATTACCTGGCAAATCGATGCCTTTAATAATGGCACTTTCGACTTTTCTGGTACAGGAGACAATGCATCTAGTGTTTACCCTGTAGGTGAACACAGAATCGTATGGACAGTCACTGATCCTTGTGGTAACACCACTGTATGTGAGCAAATCTTCGAAATTGTAGATGCTAAACCGCCTACACCGGTTTGTTTCCACGGAATTGCTACTGTTGTAATGCCAAGTAGTGGTTGTATTACTTTGAGTGCTGAAACCTATGATGCCGGTAGCTTCGATAACTGTACAGATTCGACTGATTTGATCTTCTCTTTCAGTGAAGATATCGATAGTACTACTATTACCTTCTGCTGTGATGCTCTCGGTTCAAACAGAATTGAACTATGGGTTACTGACGAGGCGGGCAATCAGGATTTCTGTGAGACTTTCATATTGATACAGGATCCAAATGAAATTTGTAACGATATCTCTATTGCAGGTACACTGCAAACTGAAGATATGGAAGCAATTGAAGATGGTACTGTTGAGTTGACACGCAATGACGATCCGTTCAGTTCTATAGTAACCGGTAACGATGGTGGATTTACCTTCAATGCTGGAATTGCTCTGAACAATGATTATGTATTAACTCCAATAAAGGATATCAATCCATTAAATGGTGTTACTACCTATGACATTGCCTTGATTCAAAGACACATTCTTGGTATCCAGTATCTCGACAGTCCTTATAAGTTGATTGCTGCAGACGTACGTCCTGATGGTGTAATTAACGTTCTCGATATCGCTGACCTCCGATCTTTGATTTTGGGTAGAGTGAACGAGTTCCCAAATAACACCAGCTGGAGGTTTGTTTCCTCTGATCAAACATTCGACCAGGGCATGGTTCAACCTCCTAACCCCGCGGATATTGAGACTGTAAGATCATACGAAGATTTGCAAGCTACTGTTAGAAATGCCGACTTCTTCGGTGTGAAAATTGGTGATGTGGACAACAGTAATCAGCCTAACTCACTGATTGGTGCTCAAAGCCGTAGCATTGCTAATCCTGTGAATATCATTGTTGACCGTTTCGATTTCGAAGCTGGTGAGTTTGTAGAAGTTGATTTCAGAGCATCTGAATTTAACCAGGTTCTTGGCTACCAGTTCACACTGAACTTCAACCAGAACATGATTGAATTTGATGGTTTCAAGGAAGGCACTCTCAACGACTTAAGTGAAGCTAACTTCGGATTCCACTTGTTGGATGATGGAATGATCACTACTTCCTGGAATGCTTCTGAGCATGTCACCAGGTCGGAGGATGATGTATTGTTTACCCTGCAATTTGTTGCAAAAGCAGATGGTAGTACAGACCAGTTGTTCTCTATTACTTCTGCAGTTACTGCTTCTGAAGCATACCGCAGTGGTGATGGACCTGTAATTGTTAACCTGCAGGTTGAAGATGTGACTGGAACTGTTGATTCGGATGTATTTGCGCTTTATCAAAATACTCCGAACCCATTCGGACAATCTACCGTTATTGGCTTCGTACTTCCTGAGGAAGTTTCCGGTAGCATCACCATTTACGATGTAACCGGCAAGGTTGTGAAAGTCATTCAAGATGAGTTTGTACGCGGTTACAACGAAGTACAAATCGATAGAAATGACCTTCCAGCGAGTGGTGTTTACTACTACCAACTCGAAGCAGGTAGCAACAATGCAACTAAGAAAATGATGTTGATTGAATAATTGAGTTTGGTTATAAAATCAATATAAAGGCTGCGCTCTCCCGGGTGCAGCCTTTTTTCGTATATTTACTGTTGAACTGCTATTTCAAAGAATTGATAACCTGAATTTGACTTTACTGCATTAATATTACCAGATGAAAGCTGTTGTTTTTGAAAGTGAGGAAAATGGCGCTACCTACAATGAGGACTTTAAACGCCCAGAAGCCCCTGATGACTTTGTGGAAATCTCAATGAAAGCCTCTGCGCTCAACAAAAGGGATGACTTTATTCTGAAGGGACTTTATCCGGGATTGAGACCCAATGTGGTCCTCGGCTCAGATGGCTGTGGGATCTATGAAGGGCGGCCAGTTGTTTTTGATCCCGGAATTAACTGGGGAGAAAACCCGGATTATCAATCTCCGGATTATCATATTCTCGGGATGCCGCAACACGGTACTTTCTGTGAAAAAGTTTCTGTTCCCGGGACCAATATTTACACCAAACCCAGCCACCTTGACTTTACCCAGGCTGCTGCCTTACCGTTGGCAGGGCTTACCGCCTACCGTGCGCTGTTTACACGCGCGGGATTGGAAGCCGGTCAAAAGGTTTTGATTAGCGGAGGAGGTGGGGGAGTGGCTCTCTTTTGCATTCAATTTGCCATTGCTTCGGGTGCCCGGGTTTTTTCTACTACTGGCTCTAAAGATAAACAAGACCGGCTTCTTAAAATGGGGCTGGAAGGTGTGGTCAACTACAATGAGAAATCCTGGGATAAAGATTTCAGTAGCGAGTTCGGCCAGGTGGATGTGGTTATTGACAGTGCTGGTGGAGATGGCTTTCACAGATTGATCAATTTACTTAATCCAGGTGGCACACTGGTTACCTATGGTGGCACTCTCGGCAAAAGTGATAATATCAGCCCCCAGGTCATCTTTTGGAAACAACTCAATATTAAGGGCTCTACAATGGGATCCCCTCAGGATTTTATAGATATGTTACAGTTCGTGGAGCAACACCAAATTGTACCTGTTATAGAACGCGTTTTCCCATTGTCTGATTTTGACCGTGCTGTCGCACGGTTGCGTAGTAAAGATCATTTCGGGAAAATTGTCTTGACCATTTCTTGAGTCTATTTCACTATGACCAATAGAAGAGGTTCCTCAAAAGTTCTTATTATCTCGGATTCGCACTCCTATGCCGGTACTGAATTTATGGACGATCTGGATTTCGTGCCGGATGAGATTTGGCATGCTGGTGACATCGGTTCGTTTGAAGTGGTGAATACCTATTCCGCCTTAGCTCCCCTTCGGGCTGTGTATGGCAATATTGATGACAGGGAAATCAGAGCCACTTTCCCCGAAGTGCAGACTTTCGATTATCTGGGCCTCAAAGTGGTGATGATCCACATTGCAGGACCCAGAGGCAAATACAATCCCCGGGTTCGGTCTTTGATTGAACAGCATCGTCCTGATATTTTTATCTGTGGTCATTCACATATCTGTGTGGCCGGCTTTGATAAAAAGTACCGGCACCTGCATATAAATCCCGGTGCCTTTGGTAAACACGGATTCCACAAACTCCGGACTTGCATTGTTTTGACCATAAATAAGGGAAAACCCTCAAACCTCAAGGTGCTAGAGTATCCGCGTTGAAATTTTTCAGCTCTAAAGGCTTTTGCCCGCTATATCCAATTCTGCAATTAAATCATCAGGATCTTCTAAACCAATGGAAATCCTGACAAGGGAATCTGTAATGCCTGTCTCCTCTCTTATCTTTGCATCCACGTTTATATGTGAAGAGGTGGCAGGGTGGAGTAGAAGTGTGTCCGGGTCTCCCAAAGTGGGCGCTTTTGAAAATGACAATTGATTGCAGAATTTGATCGTCGTTGAAAGGTCCGCATATAGCTCAATACTGAGCATACTCCCAAAGTTGCCCATTTGCGTTTTTGCAGCCTCGTGATAATGATTGGATTTTAATCCCGGGTAATTTACCTTTTTTACCCATTCAAAATTCTGCAGGGCTTCTGCAACCTTCATCGCATTTCTGCACTGGGAATCCATTCGCAGGGGTAAGGTTTTCAATCCCTGATTGATTAGCCAGGCTTCAAATGGGCTGATATTGGTACCCAGGAGCTTCATGGTTTTCCAGACCTTTTTTCTCATGACTTCTCCATCCCTGCTCACAATGAGACCACCCATTGAGTTGCCGTGCCCGTTAATGAATTTTGAAGTTGAATATACTGTAAAATCGGCCCCGAGATCCAGTGGTCTCTGAAGGTACGAAGTGCAGAATGTATTGTCCACTATGGTTTTTAGCCCATATCGACTCGCAACGGCACAAATGTTTTCAATCTCAAGTATTTCCAGCCCGGGATTGGTTGGGCTTTCAAAAAAGACTGCAGAAGCATTTATGCTGCCGCTTTTTAAGTGGGATTCCAATTGATTTGTATCCCTTAAATCCATTTGGTGGACCCGAATTCCCGCCCGCTGGATTTCAGATGTAAACAACTCAAGACTCCCACCGTACAAAGAAGGGTGAATAATCATTTCATCGCCTGAGTTCAGCAGTGAATAACACAATGTCGAAATGGCTGACATGCCTGAAGAAGAGAGTATGGCATGACATTCAGTGTCCGATTTAAGGCCTTCTAAAAAAGCCAGTTTTTCCGCTACCGCATTCACTGTCGGGTTTCCATACCTGGTGTAAATATAGCCACTCTCCCTGCCGGTAAATACATCAATGGCCTCTTCCATTGTAGGAGATTCAAATGAATTGCTCTGGTGAAGAGGGAGTATATGCGTTCCCGTAAAATCTTTTCCAGGCCACTCCCTGGCGCAGACAGTGCGGTATTTTTTTCCAAAAACGGTGGACTTGTCCATTGGCTTAAATTTTTAATGATGCCGGCCCGGTATCGGACCACTGAACAAAGTTAAGAGAAAAGGGCTTTTTACTGTGTGGGTTTTATTTCCTAATGTGTTAAAAAGATGACTGTTGAAGACCCAAATCTCAGTATCTTTGCAAACTATGAAATTAATCAGAAATTTTTGTGTAATTGCCCATATCGATCACGGAAAAAGTACACTTTCGGATCGGTTGCTCGAGACGACTCAGACCATTTCGGAGCGGGAAATGAAGAACCAGGCTCTTGACAGCATGGATCTGGAGCGCGAGCGTGGCATAACCATCAAAAGTCACGCTGTGCAAATGTATTATCCTCATACCGACGGTGAGACTTACACCTTCAACCTCATCGATACCCCCGGCCACGTGGATTTTTCCTACGAGGTGTCCCGCTCCATAGCGGCTTGTGAGGGAGCTCTTTTGCTGGTTGATGCGACCCAGGGTATTCAGGCCCAGACCATCAGCAACCTCTATCTGGCCATTGAACACGATCTCGAAATTATCCCCATTTTGAATAAGGTGGATATGGAGAGTGCTATGGTAGAGGAAGTCTCAGACCAAATCGTTGATTTGATCGGCTGTGACCCGGATGAAATTCTGCTCGCCAGTGGAAAAACGGGCCAGGGTGTGAAAGAAATTCTCGCCGCTATCGTCGATAGAATTCCCGCTCCTGAGGGTGATGAAAAAGCCCCGCTTCAGGCGCTGGTTTTTGATTCTGTATTCAATTCCTTCCGGGGCGTGATTGCCTATGTACGCATTTTTAACGGCGAATTGAACAAGGGTGATGTTGTCCGTTTCATGAACACTAAAATGGATTATGAAGCCAGCGAAATTGGAGTTTTACAGATCAATCAAATCCCCAAGGATACACTCAAAGCCGGTAATGTGGGGTACATAATCACCGGTATAAAAGAGAGCTCGGATATCAAAGTGGGGGATACCATCACCAATGTGGAGCGTCCATGTGATAAACCAATTCAGGGATTTGAGGTGGTAAAACCCATGGTTTTTGCCGGTATTTTTCCCGTGGACAATGACGATTACGAAGACCTGAGAGACAGCCTTGAAAAACTGCAATTGAACGATGCATCATTGGTGTTCGAACCGGAGAGTTCGGCAGCACTTGGCTTTGGATTCAGATGTGGTTTCCTCGGTATGTTGCACCTTGAAATTGTTCAGGAGAGACTCAGCAGGGAATTTGACCAGGAGGTAATCACCACCGTACCCAATGTATCCTATAAAGCCTACACCAAAAAAGGAGTTTTTTTAATTGTAAACACCCCCTCTGAACTGCCGGAAGCCACTGTTTTGGAAAAGGTTGAAGAGCCCTACATCGAGGCGCAAATTATCACCAAACCTGAATTTATAGGAAGTGTGATGACACTTTGTTTGGATAAGAGGGGAGAGCTGAAAAAACAGATTTACCTCACTACGGAGCGAGTGGAGCTCACCTTTGAGCTGCCCCTGGCTGAAATTGTATTCGATTTCTACGACAAGCTGAAATCCATCTCAAAGGGCTACGCTTCATTTGATTATGCTCCCACTGATTATAAAGCATCGGATCTTGTCAAGCTGGATATTCGCCTCAATGGAGATATGGTGGATGCACTTTCTGCGCTGGTACACCGAACCAAGGCCGAAGCACTTGGAAGGCAGATTTGTAAGAAGCTGAAGGAATTGTTACCCAAACAGCAATTTGTCATCGCAATCCAGGCTGCAGTAGGCGCCAAAATAATTGCGCGTGAGACCATTTCCGCCATGCGAAAGGACGTCACAGCCAAGTGCTACGGAGGTGATATCACCCGTAAGCGGAAATTGCTTGAGAAACAGAAAAAAGGAAAGAAGAAAATGCGGCAGATTGGAAGCATTGAGGTGCCCCAAAAGGCCTTTCTCGATGTATTGAAGCTGGACTGATCAGAGTGTTCCTTAGTTGCCTGTACCCGTATATTGAACGCCATTAAGCTGCTTTGGCCTATTCAACGGCAGACATTCAGTAGTTTTATTTTTACAAAAAAAAGCGAGAACTGGTGGTCAATCCTTGAAGAGGGAATCCACAAACTCAGTGGCGTTGAACACCTGCAGTTTTTCGATACTTTCGCCAACTCCTATGTATCGGATCGGTATCTTAAATTGATCGGATACTCCCAAAACCACACCGCCTTTTGCCGTTCCGTCTAATTTGGTCATGGCAATGGAACTCACTTCCGTGGCTTCAGTAAAGTGTTTGGCTTGTTCAATGGCGTTTTGCCCGGTGGATGCATCCAATACGAGTAGCACATCGTGCGGTGCTCCCGCCTCTGATTTTTCAATAGAGCGTTTGATCTTGGATAGCTCGCGCATCAGATTGATTTTGGTGTGCAACCTTCCCGCTGTATCCACAATGGCTACATCAATGTTGTTGTCTTTGGCATACCTGACGGTTTCAAATGCAACCGCCGCCGGATCGCTGTGCATGCCTTTGGAGTAAAAATGGCATTCGTTTCGGTCTGCCCAAATTTTCAACTGATCAACGGCCGCCGCTCTAAAGGTGTCCGCAGCACCCATAACCACAGAATATCCGAGGTTCTTCAACTGAAAGGCGAGCTTCCCTATGGTGGTTGTTTTGCCAACCCCGTTTACACCCACCACCATGATTATATAGGGCTTTTTGTCAGAGGGGATGGAGAAATCAGTGATGTCCAGGCTGTTGTTCTCACTCAACAGACCGACGATTTCCTCGCGCATGATTCTGTTGAGTTCTTCTGTATTGATAAACTTATCCCTGGCCACTCTTTTTTCCAATCTGTCGATTATTTTCACAGTGGTCTCCAGTCCGACATCCGATGTGATCAAAGCTTCCTCAATTTCATCAAGGGTGTCGTGATCCACCTTGGATTTTCCGGCTACAGCCCGTGAAATCTTGCTGAGGAATGAGCTTTTTGTCTTTTCAAGCCCTTTGTCCAGATCCTTTTTTTTCTCCTCCTTGGAGAACATTCGCTTTAGAAAGTTCATCGGCCTATTCTGTTATTTAAAGCCCGGTTCTCTACAGAGAAAGGTTGGATAATTGATGCCCGGGCCTTGGTGGTTAGGTTTATTACATACAAAAAAAGGCTTTACCTCCGGGAAGAGACAGAGCCTTTTTTAGACATCAGATATAAGGAGCCAATTACTTGTTGGCAAAAAACTACTTCACCTTGTCTTTGTGTACGATGGTCTCTTTGAAAGTAACCTTTCCTGTCACAGGGTCTTTGATAGGCTTAACCACTTTAACGTGTTCCTTACCTGAACCTGCATTTGCTGCTCTTTGAGCAATTCTCGCGTTTTTTGATACTTTAGCCATGGTTATTTAATTTCTTTGTGAACAGTATATTTCTTTAAAGTCGGGTTGTACTTCTTCAACTCCAATCTGTCCGGAGTATTTCTCCGGTTCTTTTGCGTGACATAGCGCGAAGTGCCCGGCTTGCCCGAAGCTTTGTGCTCCGTACACTCCAAAATCACCTGCACTCTGTTGCCCTTAGATTTCTTTGCCATGATCGAATAGCTTTATTTGCTTATTTATAGTTTAATATCGGTTGCCAGTCCTTTCTTTTGCTGGCGCTTAATGTACTGGAAAATCCCCAATTTGTTGATGCAGCGCACCGCCTTGGCTGAAACGCGCAACGTCACCCACTTGTCAAGTTCCGGTATGTAAAAGCGCTTTTTCTGCAAGTTGGGCTCAAACCTACGCTTGGTCTTGATGTTTGAGTGGGATACCTTGTGACCGCTCTGCGGCCTTTTTCCTGTTAATTGACAAACCTTAGACATATCATTTTAGTTTTGGTGACTTCGGCAGGATTCGAACCTGCAACCTCCTGATCCGTAGTCAGGTGCTCTATCCAGTTAAGCTACGAAGCCTGTTTTTTCGGACGGCAAAGATACTGCTTTTTCCGGTTTTTAAAGCTTTTTTTGGAAAATATTATCCTCTGACCAAAATATAACGGTTTAACGTTATAAATCCTTTTTTCGTTCCTCCTGACCGGCTTTCAAATACGGGATTTAAATTCTAACCAATCAGTGCTTTATAAAAGTATGCGTCTCCTTTTTTCGGGCACCGACTATGTGAATGAGATATGCCCCGGATTGAAGCTGCTCGACATTGATCTGCTTCAGATTGGGTGAAAAGGCTTCGTAATCCACCGGAAATCGCAATATTTCACGCCCGAGCATATCGGTAATCTGAATTTCATAGGGTTCAAAATCGGGGGCGAGGATGTCGATGTTCAGCTCTCCGGTTGTGGGATTGGGGTATAGATTTGAAATGGAAAGTGGTCCCAATTCAAACTGACAATCACTCAACTCAAAAAGACTGTTGTACACATTTAATCTACCCCCTGAAATGGTGTATTGTTCGAGATTGGGATTTCGATCTACTCCGTCCAGTATAGCACGTCTGGCTACAAGTGCCGCCTCACTGGGATTGTCGCGTGCGAGTTGGGCAAAAGCTATGCAATCTGCAGAGTAGAGTAGTGCAATGGCTGCCGTCACTTGCGGTGCTGCCAAAGAAGTGCCGCTTAGGTTCCCCCGGTATTCGCTATCGATGGTCGTGGTTAGAATACTGCGTCCGGGCGCTGCCAGTTCAATGTTTTTCAATCCGTAACCCGCACTCAGTATTTTTTCGTCATCCATGTTTGAGTTGGTCACTGAGATCAGAAAAGGGCTGGGACAGGTCGTGGGTATATCTCCAAAAACATCCACATCGGTATTGGAATTTACTGTGGCCGCAGTAGAAAGGATTCCCACCTCACCCATCAAATCGTACATCTCACACCACATGGGGAAATTCTCCGGGTCCTCATTGGCGATTCCGCCGGAAAAATTGGTCGCGACCACAAAAGCACCCTCTTGACCTCCACTCTCATTGTACCTCCTGCGCTGATCTATTGCATAGTGGTAGGCCTCTACCATGTCTGCCTCCGTGGGTCCGCCATTGCTCTTCGACAATACCATGACCTGTACATTCCAGTTTATACTGCTGAGCCCCTCGGAGTTGTTTGTAACTGCAGCTGCAACTCCAATGACTTGCGTTCCGTGGGGATTAACGCTGTGTTGGTCGTCTCCGGTGGTGACATTCAGACCGTAATAGTCATCCACGTAGCCATTCCCATCGTCATCCATACCACTGCCGGGTATTTCGCCGCGGTTTACCCATATGTTGTCGTAAAGGTCGGGATGATCGATCTGACATCCGCCGTCCATAATAGCAATTATAATAGTGTCACCGAGTGCCGTGGTTCCTCCGCGCGCTATTTCCCAGGCTTCAGGTGCTTGTATTTGGAAAAGGTTCCACTGGTCGGGGAAAAGGGGGTCGTCGGGTTCACCGGTTCGCCATTCTCCTATTCTGTTGGGAAAAATGTCGCGAACAGAAGGTTGACCCAGCATAAACTCCCGCATTTGGGCTGGTGTGCGATCGACAGTCTCCATTCTAAAAAGGTGGGTGTTTAATGTTCTCGCCAGAGGCCGAATGTGTTCAACCTGCACTTCCGGGGCAAAATCAGTCAGTTGATCAATCCAATCGGAAGGCGCTGTTCCCTCTTTAAGCTGGACAATATACTCATCGGGGACAACCGGCGTATTTTGGAAAAGATGCTTTCCCTGACCTGTCATGTTAAAGGCGGAGACTAGAAAAATGATGACAAAAAACAGGGGTATGCGGTTGATTTTCATGTGTTTTGAACTAATTAGGTTAAAACGTCAGTCTCTTTTTCAAATTGCGAAAGTAATCAAAGGACCGCAAAAGCCGGCTCCCGTACCAGGAAAATAGCTCGCCATCGACCAATTCGATTTTTGCATCGGCTACAGCACTGCCTACTTCATCCAGGTGTTTTTCCTTAAAGGGATAGGGTTCTGACGAAAGCAGCACGAAATCAGGTGAAACGGATTGAATTTCTTCCAATGTTACCATGGGGTATCGGTCTCGTTTCTTAAATATATTTTCCATGCCTGCTATTTCCAGCATTTCACTGACAAAAGTATCACCCCCAACTGTCATCCACGGTTTTTTCCAGATCATGTAAGCCACTTTGGGCCTTTTTTCGGGACGCTTTTGTTCTTCCAAAAAGGCCCTGTACTGTTTATTAAGTTCGCATGACATGCGCTGTCCCCCCTCTTTTTTCCCGCACACATCTGCCACATCATCAATCATTTTTAGCGCGGATTTAAAATCGCTGACTTCGGTGACAAAAACCGGGTAATCCTTCTCCAGCTCTGTCACCATCTCTTTTGTGTTTTCCTCTTTGTTGGCCACAATCAGATCGGGTTTGAGCCTGTGGAGTCTCTCCATTTTAATCTCCTTCGTGCCGCCAACTCGCTCCTTGCTCTTGAACATCTCCCGGGGATTTACACAAAACCGGGTAATTCCCACGATTTCATCCTGCAGTCCCAAATCCCAGATAAGTTCTGTAATGGAGGGAACCAGGGAGACTATGCGCTGAGGTCTGACGGGGTGTTTTACCTCGCGTCCCAAATGATCGGCTGTAACTCTAAAGTCGGGCATCTTTTTAAATTGCTTCTGCTGTGAAACCAATCAATGGCCGGGTGGTTTACCAAATTCTTTTTCTCCGGCTTTCAATGCAATGTTGAGATGATTGGCCCTGGGCGGAATGGGGCAGTGGAAACCGTCGCTGTACGCGCACCAGGGATTGTAGGCGAGGTTGAAATTAATACGACAACCGTTTTTCTCCAAATCTGCAATACTCAAATTCAGATATCGCCCACCTCCGTATGTGGTCTCGCCATTGGTCAGGTCCTTAAAGGGAAGAAACAGGTAGTCACTGAACTCCTCACTTTCCAGCAGTGCGTAATTTTGGTACAATTCAAGGGAAAATGCTTTTCCTTCGAACTCCATAAATACTTTTCCGTACTTGATGTACTTGCGTTCTTCTCCCGAGTAGGTGGCAATGGAAAAAGGCTCGGGGTTTTCGGTTTTGCGCAGATCGCATTGCAGAAGATAGTCTGAGTCGATGGGGTAGTAGTTGAGGTGGACGGTGTCACTGGGCCGGATGGGCTGCCTTTCGGATTGCCAAAGCGACCGTATGGATTCTGCTCTTTTTTCCTCCATCTCACCATACCAATCTCTCGAAACCTGTTGGGCAATAATGTTTTTTTCAGCCAGGCACAGTGTAAAAATGAGCAAAGAAAAGAAAATCAGGGTTTTGTAATAATGCATAATTGCCCGTTTTTGTCACTTGCAATTCTGGTGATTTCTGTCGCTCCTGGTATGTTGAGCGCGAATTGTGGTTTCCAATACGAATCCTTCCCGGGTCGGAAGGCCATGAGCATGCCATCTGCCGAGGTAAAGAGGGTGTTGTCGGGCCCAATGCAAAAATCCTGAGACCCTCCCGGTATCATCCTCACCAAACGCTCGCTGTTTCCGGTGCGAAAGTTGTAACTGTATATGTGACGCGCATCTCTTCGGCCTTCCACAGTGTAATACAGCACACCATTTTCGTCCGACTCCATGGAGCGGCCTGGGTTTTGTGCAATGGATTTCTCTTTGCCGGTTACCACATTCCACTCAATCAATTCGTTGCCATCTTCTCTGATTACAAAAAGTGCCAGCGTGTTGCTGTCTAACCAACTGTAGTAACCGACCCTCAGTGTCAAAGGGGTAATCGGTGAGCCGTAATTTGAACGGTCGTGGGGGAGATTCCATACCCTTTGAGTACCGTCTTTTTCCAGCCTGACAAAATTCAGTGCGGTGCTCCTCGCATTGTACCGCGGACTGAATTCGGACTCGCGGGTCCCGGTGATTCTCTTCAGTTCCTCGGTGTGCAAACTCAGGGAGTATAAATTAGTCACTGTATCCTTCCCGCTGCTAAGATACAGGGTGTTTTTATCTGCAAAAAAAGGCTGGTTGTTGTAACCTTCATCGTTGAAAGAACTCAAAAACAGCATTTCAGCCAGTTGCCATTGGTCGGAGTTTTCTGCGGGGGATATTTCCAGCAACCAGGCCTGAGAGACAGGCAATTGCGCTCTGACATCTGCAGACAAAAATACCAGACAACAGATAATTGTCAGACCGGGAATGTACGGGTAGATTGAAAAGGTTTTCGCCTGCTTGTTTTCTCCTGTTTTCATGGTACCGTTTTTCACAAATCTATGGGGGTCATTTCATGTAAATATTAAGCTGTCAGCTATCGGGAAGTGTCACTGATTTTTTCTCGCTAAGTACTCGCCAACCTTCCCTGTTCAATGCCATTCCACCAATCAAAGTCCCGAGGTGCTTTTAAATACCCGGTCCCAACGGATTCCATCGCGCATATTGGCGTTTCTGGTACTGAAAAAGATAAATAGTGGCTTTCCGACTATGTGATCCGCAGGAACATAACCCCAAACCCTGGAATCTTCAGAATTGTGTCGGTTGTCTCCTATCATCCAATAGTAATCCTGCTTGAAGGTGTATTGGGTTGCGGGTCCGCCATTTATATAAATAGCGTCATCAGTGATGCGCAGTTCATTGTCTTCGTACACATTGATTATTCGCTCGAAAAGGGCGATGTTGCTGTGGTCTATTGAAACCGTTTGACCCTCTGCCGGTATGGGAATGGGCCCGTAATTGTCGTAATCGAAGTCCGGGAAGTTTTCAGGGTCGTGCGGAAATAAGTAGGTTGGAGCTCCCGGGTCTGGATTTACAGGGGTTACGGTTATGGACTCGTCCAGTGTTCTTAGAGCCTGTACTTGTTGCTCGTTGAGGTGAAATTGTGTCCGTCCGACCCGGTCTCCGGGATTAATGTCAAGGCGTTCAAAAGTTTCCGGTGAAATGGGTACCCCGGATTGCAATTCGTACCGAAACTGTAAATTTTCAGGGTTTTCTCTGCGCTGGCCATCAATGTAAACCAGACCATCTCTCAGTTCAAAGGTGGTTCCAGGGGCGCCCACACAGCGCTTTATATAAAAATCAGTCTTGTCCACAGGCCTCGTTATGATGTCCAATCCCTCAAAGCGCCTTTGTTGTTCCTCCGACCCCTGACGGATTTGATTGACACTGTAAGAGCGGTGGGGCAGCAGGTAGATGCTGTCGCCGGCCGGCCAGTTAAAGACGACCAGGTCGTTTTCCTTTACTTCCTGAAAAGATCCCAAACGCCGGTAGGAGAGTTGGGGGTTTTTGAGGTAGGACTCCCGATCTATCATTGGAATTCTATTGTGTAGCAGCGGTAACTGGACCACAGTCATCGGCATTCGTATGCCGTAGTGCATCTTACTCACAAACAAGTAGTCCCCTACCAGCAAAGTGCCTTCCATAGATGAAGTGGGAATGGTAAATGCCTCAATCATAAACATGCGGATAAAAGCAGCTACAAATACTGCAAATACCGCAGCCTCAAACCACTCCCTGGCCACTGTTTTGCGGTAGGGATTGTTTGCCTCCAGCTTCCTCACGAGTAATTTTTTACCCTGTTCCTTCGCATCTTCAATTTTTGCATGGTATTCGCGCTCTGCTACAAGGGTCGGACCCTCGTACTTTATCTCTTTTGAAAAAGAAAGCCAAAAAAAGTAAAAGGGCATGAAAAGTACCGCCAATGTCGCATCCAATAGGGAAAGCCTCCCGAAGGACCGCGCTGTATCTATGGCAAGACCAAAAAATATGAAGAAATTGACCAGTGGGACCAATAACCAGAGTGCATGGAGGCGCTTCCTCCCAACCAATTCCGCCCAAACCGCAAAATTCAGACCGGGAATCAGACCGTCAGTGGCTTTTTTATCCGCTCTGGGAAATAGGAAGTAAAAAGATATGCTCAGCAGCAGGTAGTAAACAATAAAAAATATCAGTACGCTCACCTCGTGATGGTTTGTTGTTGTAAAAAACTACCGTGAATCGACACTTTAAAATGTCTGTACTTACTCAAAATTCTGGTCAGCGCAGAACATTTTTCCAGAATCAACCGGACGCAAGCTTATTACATTGACCGGCTACTCAGGAACTTTGAGTGCAATCCACCACGCAAATTTAATCAGCTTTTTGGACTATTTGAGTGTCACCGGGCACATATTGACTTTTCGTCCCTGGTCTGAATCCGGATAGATCGCAAAACCTGACTGCAAAAGTCAATTTTTCCGCAGAAGATAACATTAAAAGTCATCCTCGTCCAGATCGTCTAACATGCCGGCCAGCGGGTCTTTAAACAGGTGTTTATTGGTGAGTATGTCTTTGCTTATCAATTCAAATTCCGCCAGCGAATGCAGCACAAATTCCTTGAAAAAGTGAAGGTCTGCCGGGTTGATGTTTTGGGTCTCTGTAATCTTGTCCATGCCCGGTATCTTGTCCAGTTTTTCCCACCGCAATTTGTCGGCTTCGTCGTTGATCAACTCCACGGTATTTTTACCCTCAAACCAGGCTTTTATGGTGTTATAAATATCTTTTTCTCCCTGCTTTACCTTCTCATTGGGATCCGGGAAGTACTCTAAAAATAACTCGCGGAGCGCTTCGCCAATGATCTCCATAGCCACGACATGCGGGCCTTTTTGCTCACCTTCGTAAAGCAACTCTACCTTACCGGTAATGGCCGGTATGATGGACCAAAAGTCGCTAAACCGTATGGTAGTCTTCTTTTCGCTGTTGAGCAGCATCCTGCGCTCGGCTGTGCTGTAGAGCAATTCCCTTGCCGCTATGGTCATCCTGGCTGATACCCCGCTGGAGTGGTCAATGTATTCGGATTCCCTGGCCTGAAAGGCGATCAATTCCAACAAGTCCTCGGCAGCTTCCGGCATGTGGACTCGCTTAACTGTCTCTGGATCCGGTCGTGCCTCCTGTTTGGTGATGGCTTTGGAAATGTCGATGTCGTTGGGGTAGTGGGTGGTGATTTGACTCTCTATCCGGTCTTTTAAAGGGGTGATGATGCTGCCCCTGTTGGTGTAATCCTCCGGATTGGCGGTGAATACGAATAGAATATCCAGCGGAATTCGAAACTTGAATCCCCTTATTTGTACGTCCCCCTCTTCCAGTATATTGAAAAGCGCAACCTGAATTCTGGGCTGGAGGTCTGGCAATTCATTGATCACAAATATCCCTCTGTGGGAGCGCGGCACCAAACCGTAGTGAATGGCTCGCTCATCGGAGTAGCTCAATTTAAGATTGACCGCCTTGATAGGGTCGAGATCACCGATAAGGTCTGAAACACTCACATCCGGCGTGGCCAGTTTTTCCACATAGCGATCTTTGGGGCTTTTCCATTCGATGGGGGTTTTGTCGCCGTGTTTTTCCAGTTGTTCTTTTCCCCAGGCCGAGATGGGATTGAGGGGGTCATCGTTTATCTCCGATCCCTTAATTACCGGAATGGCGGGGTCTAAAAAATCTCCGATCTTTCGCGCAATTCTCGTCTTGGCCTGTCCGCGCAATCCAAGGAATAAAATATTGTGACGGGCCAAAAGTGCCTTTTCCACTTCGGGAATTACTGTCTCCTGGTATCCCATGATCCCGGGAAAAACGGCCTTTTTTTCGGTGAGTCGTGCGATGAGGTTGCTCTTAATCTCTTCTTTGACTGATCTGGGCTTGTAGCCTGCTTTTTTCAAGCCTCCCACTGTTCGAGCGGTTGTTTTATTCATAGGCGAACTGCTTACTTTTTATAATTTTTGAAAATGAATTCACCAAGCCGGTCAATAGAGCTGTAGTAGGCCTTTCCGGCATTGGCTTTGGTAAATTGATCGACAAAATCGACCAGCCATGGATCTGTTGCGATCATAAAGGTAGTAATCGGAATGTTGGCCTTTTTGCACTTGTGCGCCAGGGACAATGTCCGATTAAGAATTTTTCGATCCAGTCCGAATGGATTCTTATAGTAACCTTTTCCCTGTTTAATACAGGTCGGCTTTCCATCGGTGATCATCAGAATCTGCTTGTTGGGGTTTTTCCGCTTGCGGAGAATATTGGTCGCAAGTTCGAGACCCGCCACCGTATTGGTGTGATAGGGCCCCACCTTCAAATAGGGCAGATCCTTTAACTCAACCTGCCAGGCATCGTCTCCAAAAACGATTATATCGAGCGTATCCTTTGGATAGCGCGTGGTGATGAACTCAGACAGCGCCATGGCCACTTTTCTGGCCGGAGTTATGCGATCCTCACCGTACAGAATCATGGAGTGACTTATGTCAATCATCAACACACTACTGGTCTGCGTTTTGTAATAAGTCTCGCGCACCTCCAGATCCTCCTGTCGGAGGTCGATTTTCTGAATGCCGCGCTGTCGCATTGCATTTTTTAACGAGGCCGGCATATCGATTCGCTCCGGATCGTCCCCAAATTCAAAGGGTCTCAACTCACTGGTCTCTTCGTCTCCCTTGCCAGAATATCTGGTGTCGTGGTCTCCGCGACCGCTTTTTGATAATTCATCGAAAATATCATCCAGGGCTGTTTTTCGCATGTGGACTTCCATTCTCGAGGTGAGCAGAAGTTCATCGGGGATTCCATCCCCCTTGCCGGGCTTGAGGTATCCTTTTTCTATGAGGTCATCGATAAAATCAGATATGGAATAGTCATCGCTGGTGAATTGATAGGTCCTGTCAAGTTCCGTCAGCCAGGCGAGGGCCTCACTCACATTTCCCGCAGTGTGCATCAACAGTTGTTGAAAAATCTCCAACAAATCCTCAAAGCCCGCTGTCTGATCGAGTTCGGGTTCCCACCTTCTGAATCTCCATCCTATCATTTTTGCAAGTTGTGTACAACTATTTAGCAATTATCCTGCAATAAGGTTCACTAAACGATTCCGGTCAGGACAATCATATTTTACCACTACTTGAAATTGCTTTGGATTGCATCGTTTTTTCCGGAGATGACCGTCATGGTCTTTAAAACAGAGGTTTATTTTTCCGGGATAGGCAGACCGACAATGAAGTTTTTGTTAAAAAAAACACCATCTTCCTTAACCAATGATGCGTTGAGGTCGGATCAGATTCCAGTGATGTTTTTGATAGCCGGAAGATTATTTCAACTCAAAACGCGACATACCTGCGAGAAAACCTTTGTTGTAAACTTCCACAGTGTAGTTGCCGGACATGAAGGACATATTGGGCCGCCAGCGGGCACAAACAACGTCCTCCTCGTTTTGGTAGGCTATGGTTTTCATTTGCGTGAATCTGACCTGGGTGTTTTTTTCGAGTTCCTGGATGACACCGCTGCCCAGGCTTTCAATGGCCATGGTTTCACCTGCCGGGTTAATCAAGCGTATGAAAAAAGTCTCATCACCGAATTCCACGATTTCATTCGCTGTGGTTTTAAAGCAAATGCGAAGCATGTCGATATTGTTGGCGCGTCTTCTTGGGCGCTCTCTACCTCTGTCTGTGACCCGATACCCCTGCACTTCAATTTCATCCACCTCAATTACGGATGCCCGCTCCACTTTTCGGGCCAACGCTCTGATCTCTTCATCCATTATTTCTTTCTCCTGGACCAGGTTGGTTTGAAGGGCTAAAAGTTCATCGGTGGCTTCACGCTCGGTAGCTACCTCCTCCTCCAGCAGTTTTTTCTCTTGCAACAGACGGTCTTTTTCCCGAACCAATTCCTCGTTTTCGCGGTACAGAGTTTCTATTTCGACAATGTAATCATCCACCTGTACACGCAAATTGTCCAATTCTCTCCGCGCCCCTTCCAGATTCCGGTTTTCGTAAATCAGACGGGAAATTTTATCTCGCTGACGGGATAACTCATCCTTTTGGGCGTCAATCATTGCATTGAGCTCTTCATTGTCGCTCCGCATGTCGTCCAGCTCGGACAGGGCTTCGTAGTATTCCCTTTCAAGCTCACTTTGTAAATGACGAATCTCACTGAGGTCGGTTTTCAACTGGGAAATTTCCTGGTCTTTGGATGCGCGATCATATAGTAACACGCCATTTACCCCCATTAACAATAAAATTGCTATAATTGCAATTGCCGATAGGTTCCTTCTGGACTTGGTAGTTGTCATGATTTGTTAACTTTGTAGATGAAATAATGGATCATTATGTGTGACAAACCCGCTACTTCAGAAGTTAGATTATGGCGTAAATGACTGTGTAAAGGTAAATAAAAATTGATGATTTATAACGTTAGGCTGGAAAAAGTATTATTCCTGGATGTGGAGACAGTGGCTGCTCAAGCCTCTTACGATGATCTCGATGAAGATTTTCAAGCCCTTTGGAATATCAAGGCAGAGTCCATTATTAAAAGGGGCAAGTTGGAAACAAAACCGGAAGAACTCTACGACCAAATGGCTGGCATTTTTGCCGAGTTTGGTAAGATTGTCTGTATCTCAGTAGGCTATTTCTCAGAACTCAGGGATGGCCAACGGGAATTTCGGCTTAAATCCTTTTACGGCGATGATGAAGCCATACTTTTGGCCGAATTTGCTGAATTGATTTCCAATTACTTCAACAACCCCGACCGCCATTTTTTCTGTGGCCACAATATCAAGGAGTTTGACATTCCCTACATCGGAAGACGCATGCTTGTCAACCAAATACCCCTCCCCAACATGGTCAATATACCGGGTAAAAAACCCTGGGAGGTCAAGTACCTTCTCGATACTATGGAGCTCTGGAAATTTGGAGACTACAAGGCTTATACTTCACTCAATCTGTTAGCGAAACTTTTTGGTGTGCCGACCCCTAAGGACGACATCGACGGAAGTATGGTTAACGGTCTTTACTGGCAGGGAGATCAACTGGAGCGAATAGCTGAGTACTGCGAAAAAGATGTGGTCGCAACCGCCAGCCTGTTTCTCGGTATGCGCGCTCAGGAACCCCTTAAACCCGATGAAGTGATAAAAGGGGGGTGACACCCACTGTAGATTTACATTGAATGTAGCTTTGACTTTCCCGGTGACCTGGACTGTTGATTTTAGTGCTTGTTACAATTAGTTTCTTATCCACCGGCAGAAAACTTTTTTACCCGGCTTGATTTGTCCGGGCATTTGAGTAATTTCGCAGAAATTTTGTGATCATAAAAAGTGCCATATCGTGCAAAAAGACCGTCATTTAATCGCTCCCTCCCTCCTCGCAGCGGATTTCTCAAAACTGGGAGAAGAAATAAAAATGTTTAACGAAAGTGAAGCAGACTGGCTTCATCTGGATGTGATGGACGGGCGTTTCGTACCCAATATTTCCTACGGAATGATGGTGGTTGAGTGCGCCTCCAAACTCACTCAAAAAACGCTGGATGTCCACCTGATGATTGTCGAACCGGAAAAGTATATCGAGGAATTTGCCAAAGCAGGTGCATCGGTCATCACGGTTCACGCAGAAGCTTGCCCCCACCTGCACAGAACCATTCAGCAGATAAAAAGTACGGATGCGAAAGCCGGAGTGGCATTGAACCCGAGTACTCCGGTTGACACCTTAGAGGACGTGCTGGAGGACCTGGACCTGGTGCTTGTCATGTCGGTCAATCCCGGTTTTGGAGGCCAAAAGTTCATCTATCGCACCATTCCGAAAATCCGCAAGCTTAAAACCATGCTTCAAGAGCGCAACCTTGACGCCATCATTGAAGTGGACGGGGGAGTAGGGTTGCAAAATGCCTCCGCTGTTTTAGAAGCCGGAGCAAATGTACTGGTCGCAGGCAATGCAATTTTCAAAACCGATGATCCCAAAAAGACCATTAAACAATTTAAGGATATTGGACAGGAACCGCCGGTTGTGAGGGTGTAATCCTTCCCCGCACTATTTTATCCATCAAAATCCTAACAGACGAGGTGGTTAAAATATTGAGTGTTGTTTAACGGTTAATTTTGTCAAATTTTTGGTCTTCTACACCTTTTTCTTAAGCCAGCTTATTTTGAACCAAATGTTTTTGTGCCGGAAGTAGTAACAGCGGTCTCTTTACAGAAAAAAATATTGAATGCGAATAAATTACTGGAATCTTTGTGTTCTTCCACTCCTCTTACTGGTATTTTCTGCACTTGATCTTTCAGCAAAGAATAGTGCACTTATCAGTGGGACAGTGGTCAATGAAACAAATGACCAACCGGTAGAATTGGCAATCATTCGCGTGGCCGGGACCAATGTTTTTGCAGAATCAGATATGGATGGGGAATTTGAATTGCAGGTTCCCGCCAATGTGGATGTAAATCTGGTGGTTACGCGACTCGGGTACTATACCCTGGAACAAAATATTGGCACCCTGGAGCCGGGTGAACAGAGAGGAATGAATATATACATCGTGCCCACGGACAGTGATCTGGAGGTGATAGTGCGCTCCGGGCGCATTGAAGAGGTGACTATGGTGCGAGAACAGGCCGAAAAACTGCGCTTTATCCCTTCTGTGTCAGGAAATTTCGAAAGCCTCCTCTCCGGAATTGCCCTCGGTACCTACGGCGGCACCGGTGGAGAGTTGAGCTCTCAGTACAATGTGCGGGGTGGGAATTACGACGAAAACCTGGTTTACGTAAACGACTTTGAGATATACAGGCCACAGCTGATAAGCTCGAGTCAGCAGGAGGGCCTGAGCTTTCCCAACATACACCTGATAAGGGACGTGTCCTTTAGCTCGGGTGGATTCCAACCCCGGTACGGAGATAAAATGTCCTCTGTTCTCGACATCAGGTACAGGGTCCCCAATGAGTTTAAAATGGGTGTGGAAGCGAGTTTGCTGGGAGGTGGTATTCATGCCGAAGGCAGTGGCTTCATGGGAGACCACGGCCAAAATAGATTGAGATACCTCGCGGGCTTCCGTTATAAAACCACCAGATATCTGCTAGGAACACTGGATGTGACCGGTGAGTACGCCCCGGATTTCTACGACTTCCAGGCTTTTGTTACCTGGGACTTCAGTCCTGAACTTCAATTGGGGGTAATCGGGAATTACAACCGCTCTATATACTCCTTCATCCCCGAAGAGCGCTCTACCGCATCCGGCCTGATCGATTTTGCACTACAACTCAGCTCTGTGTTTGAGGGAGGTCAGGAGGACGATTTCGAAAATTACATGGGAGGAGTTTCCCTAACCTGGCTACCGGAGCGTGTGGAAAATCCACTCTACCTGAAACTGCTCGCCTCAGGATTCCAAAGTGATGAAAACGAGAGTACCGATATTCTGGGATTCTACCGCCTGGCTCAGATTGAAACAGACATTGGCAGTGAAGATCTGGGAGAGGAAATTGCCATCCTGGGAACCGGTACTCAACATACCTACAAGCGTAACTTCCTCACCCTTCGGGTACTCAATCTACAGCACAAGGGAGGAATTGAATTCAATAAACTTGGTGAAGAAAGCGGAGACCGCTCCCATTTTCTAGAGTGGGGCCTGGGATACAAAAGAGAGTATTTTGACGATTGGATCAATGAATGGGAGCGGCTTGACTCTGCCGGATACTCTCTGCCATACGATGGCGAGACCATCAATTTGTTCGAAGTCCTCAAAAGTGCTAACAGCCAGTATTCCAATCGCATGGAAGGCTTTTTACAAAATACTTACACTGTGTACAAGCCCGGTAGGAGGGAGTGGCAATTTGCCGGGGGACTTAGGTTCAATTACTGGGACTTAAACCGCGAGTTGATTCTCTCACCCAGATTTTCTGCTAGCCTGAGACCCCTGGATTGGGATACGGACATGTCTTTTAGACTCAGCACCGGATTGTACGCTCAGCCTCCGTTTTACCGCGAATTGAGAAGGCCGGACGGCAGCCTGAATATGGACCTGAAAGCTCAGCGTTCTTTCCACATCGTAGGCGGAATGACCTGGGATTTTGGCCAAAAAACCGGCAACAGAAGAAAATACAGATTGATAACCGAACTTTACTACAAAAGTCTCTGGAATTTGGTCTCTTACGAGTTGGACAATGTCAAAATTTCTTATTCAGGCGAAAATGATGCGCGGGGATATGTAATGGGATTAGATGCCAGACTCAATGGGGAATTTGTGCCCGGTGCTGAAAGTTGGGTTAACCTTTCTATACTCAGAGCAAGAGAGCGACTGGATGATGTGACACACCTGAGACGTGAATTGGGAGAGCCTGAAGCAAAAGAAGTCAAAGATGTACCAAGGCCATCAGACCAGTTGGTAAATGTGTCCATTTTTTTTCAGGACTACCTGCCCAATAACGAAAACTTCAAGATGCATCTCAATTTGGAGCTGGGTACCGGTTTGCCATTTGGTCTCAGAGGAAACAACCGGGTTTATAGAAACACCTACAGGTTTTCCCCTTATCACCGCGTGGATATAGGCTTTTCTTATTTGCTCTGGGATGAGAGTAGGCGAAAGACCAATCCCGGCAGCCTGTTCAGACACACCAGCAGGGTCTGGGCCAGTCTGGAAGTATTTAACCTAATGCAAGTCCAGAATGAGGCCAGTAAAACCTGGATAAAAACAATTTTTCAAACCCAGTATGCCATCCCCAACTACCTGACTTCCAGGAGGATTAATCTTAGGGTACAAGTGGATATCTAGACTTTTCTCCGGAAAGTCAGCCTGCTCGAGAGTTGGTAGAAGCAATCCCAAATCCGGGCATTGGAAGGTGACCTTTTTTCCTTGCTATCTTTTTTTCTTTAATGTGAATCACTTTCATACTCACCAGTTTTTTAAAATAAACTATATTTGCCACTCAATTTATAAAACGCCTTAAACCTTGGGCCAGTCACTAATTATCATACCGACTTACAACGAAAGTGAGAACATCTCCAAAATTGTAGATGCCGCGCTTGAAAGTGGGGAAGACTTTCACGTGATGGTCGTTGATGACGGATCCCCGGATGGTACAGGCGACCTGGTCCGAAAAAAAATCGACCAGTATCCCGGTCGGGTACATCTCATCGAGAGGGAAGGTAAACTGGGACTGGGTACCGCTTATATTGCAGGTTTTAAATGGGGGCTGGAAAATGGCTACGACTACATCTTTGAAATGGATGCCGATTTTTCCCACAATCCAAAAGACCTGCCACGGCTTCACGAGGTTGTAGCCAATAATCAAGCGGATGTGGCAGTGGGATCTCGTTACGTAAAGGGCGGAAAAGTGGTTAACTGGCCATTCCTCAGACTTTTTATTTCATACGGAGCATCTCTTTATGTTAGAATCATCACCTGGATGCCCGTCAAAGATCCAACAGCCGGTTTTATTTGCTACCACAGAAAAGTCCTCGAAAATCTTGAATTGGACAATATTAAGTTTATTGGTTATGCGTTTCAGATTGAAATGAAGTACAAATCCCGGAATAAGGGCTACACCATTAAGGAAATTCCGATCACCTTTACCGATAGAATCGAGGGATCGTCCAAAATGAGTAAGGCAATTGTCCGGGAGGCCATCTTTGGCGTGCTAAAACTCAAGTGGTTGAAAATTACCGGAAGACTTTAGAAGTCTTTCTTATCAGAAAACTGCAGTAAACTACAGGGGCTTGTCCCCGTTTCCCATTTCTTCCCACCGCAGGGTGTGATTTCCCAAAAACAGTACGTTTTATTAGATCTCTTTGTCACGGTAGGTGAAAAGCAGGATTGAGCGTCCCGGTTTGGTGTAATCATTTCCCCTTTTTTCCCACCGAGAGGAGTTTTGCATATATGTATTATATATATGTAATACACCTTGAAAAATAATTCGTTGCAATTCGCCACTTCCTGAAGGTGATTCAATGGATCAATCCGGAGCAAGCTGCTTTGATTGCAAATGGTGTGCCACAAATTGCTTTATAATCAAAAAAACTCTAATATGTAATCAATTTGATTACAATCGACCCCGTAAAAGATTTTTTTAGCATTTCTCCCCCTTTCTCCTCAAAAAAATTTGTGGTAATTTGTGGTAAAATGTGGGAAATTGACCTACATTTGAATCATATTTGAAAGACAAAGTGGGAAATGCCATTTTTTGGTGAATATGAATGTAAGCTCGACTCAAAGGGTCGATTGAGGCTTCCATCTCAGCTTATACGGCAGATGGAGGGCAAGGGTTCCTATGACTTTGTCATTCACAGGGGGTTTGAGAAATGTCTCATGCTCTACGAAAAAGTGACCTGGGATAAGATTGTGAAGAAGGTGGAGCAATTGAATGTGTACAACAGGAAAGAGCGCGAATTTCTCAGGTATTTTTTCAGAGGGGCCACTTTGGTTTCTCTTGACAGTGCGGATAGAATTCTTCTCAGTAAGAGACAGCTTGAGTTTGCGGACATAGAAAAGGAGGTTATCCTCTCGCCGTTGAACGACAGAATCGAGCTTTGGTCTCCTGAGAATTACGATAAGCTGTTGGCGGAAGAGCCGGCAGATCTCTCGGCCCTGGCAGAGGAAGTGCTGGGCAGACCGAGTTTTGAAAAGGATGAAGATGAGTGATGGCGTACCACGAACCGGTTTTGTTAAAGGAGTCGATAGAGGGTCTGGAAATTGTTCCCGATGGAATTTACCTGGACCTTACCTTCGGTGGGGGCGGACACTCGGCAGCCATTTTGGAAAGGCTGGGTGATGATGGGTTGTTGATAGCTTTTGACCAGGATGCAGATTCTGCGAAAAATGCAACTGCCGACCCGAGATTCAGACTCGTAGGCGCAAATTTTCGGTTTTTCCCGGCCTGGCTCAGGTTTTTGGGATTGGAAAAAGTTGATGGGATTTTGGCAGACCTCGGCTTGTCATCTCACCAAATCGACCGACCCGAAAAGGGATTTTCCCACAAGTACGACGGGCCGCTCGATATGCGGATGAACAAGGAATTGGATCTTACCGCAGCCGAAATTTTGAACGAATGGTCTGAAGGGGAGCTGGTTTCAATTTTCAGCAAATACGGTGAAATACGAAACTCCAAAACCCTGGCCGCCGAGATCGCAAAAGGTCGAAAATCGCGACCACTGAAAATGAGCGCTGAACTGGTGCAATTGGTGGACCCGATTATCAGGGGACAGAGGAATAGATACCTCTCCCAACTTTTTCAGGCGCTGAGAATTGCGGTCAACCGCGAAATGGAAGCCCTGGAAGAGGCGCTGGGTTCAACCGCGGAGTATTTAAAAACCGGTGGGAGACTTTCGGTTATTAGCTATCACTCACTGGAAGACCGAATGGTCAAAAATTTCATCCGGGCCGGCAACGCAGCCGGCCGAATCCAAAAAGACGAATACGGAGTCCCGAAGACTCCATTTAAAAAGATTAACAATAAACCAA
>SKLY01000134.1 GCA_007121335.1 Saprospiraceae bacterium
TACACTCACCGCCGAGGATGCCATGCACGCAGAGGTAGTCGCTGAGCTTTTCTCTGAACATTCTCCGCGATCTCTGCGAACTCTGCGGTGATCCATTATCCTAAACACAAAACCACCCAAAAATCCCTAATTACAGCTGGAAGGTTAGAATTATCGGACTAAACAACATTGTCAACTGTCAATTGTCAACTGTCAATTAAATACTCGTAATTCGTAATTCGTAATTCGTAATTCGTAATTGAATACTATATTTGTAGAAAAAATGGCGCACACCTATTGGATGGGAGTTTCGATGGCAGGATCCGGAGACATACAGCCCCCATTGATTCACCGGGATGACTTTTTTGAGGACCCCGACATCTCCGGAGCACAGCTTTCTCCCGATGGCAAGTACATCTCCTTTTTGCGACCCTACAATGGAACTCGCAACATCTACCTGAAAAAAATCGATCAGCCCTTTTCCGACGCATGGCCTGTAACCATACAGGACAAGCGCCCCATCGGGGGATATTTTTGGAGCAGAGATGGGAAGTATCTCCTCTACGTGATTGACAATGGAGGCGACGAAAATTTCAACATCTACGCCCTGTCACCCGGTCAAAGCAAAAAGGGACAGGTGCCGGAGTCCAAAAATCTGACAGAACTGGAGGGCATCAGGGTGCTAATTTACCACCTCTGCCGCGAGGATGAAGACCTAATGTACCTGGGCATCAACGATCGGGATCCGGCCTGGCACGACCTCTACTCACTAAAAATATCCACCGGCGAATTGACCCTGCTCAAAGAAAATAAGGAGCGGTATGTCAACTGGATGTTCGACTGGAAAGACCGGCTGAGATTGGCGGTGAAAAACCGGGAGGACGGAACCACCGAGCTTTGGAAGGTCGATGGAGACCGGCAAAAAAAACTTTTGGAGTGGTCCGTACTCGAATCGGTCAACCCCCTGTTTTTTGACTCTGAAGATTGCAAGCTCTACGTCGTATCCAATCGAGGAGATGAAGTGAATATTTCGGCACTGTATCTGATGGACCCGGACTCAGGAGAGATGAAATTCGTGGAGAAGGACCCCGATAAAAGAGTTGATTTTGGAGGATTGAAGTTGTCCGAGAAAAAGAAGAGTATCCTCTGCACTGCCTACACCTATGACCGCACCCGACGGTATTTTAAAGACCGGGATTTTGAGACTATTTACAAAAAAGTAAAGTCAGAAGCGGGAGACAAAGAAGTGAGTTTCTTCAGTCCCACAAAGGGGGAAGACCTGTGGTTGGTGCAGCTGAGTTCGGACAGACAGCCCGGCGAGGTATTTCTCTGTGATGCCGGCAGTGGAGAACTTACTTTTCAATACAGCCTGCGGCCCAAGTTAAAAGAGGAAAAGCTGTCCGGAGTTCAGCACATCACCTATCCCTCCTCCGATGGATTAGAAATACCGGCCTATCTGACTCTCCCGCAGGGTTTTGGAAAAGAAAACCTGCCACTGGTAGTCATGCCACACGGAGGCCCCTGGGTGAGGGACTTTTGGGGATATGACGGCTACACCCAATTTTTGGCCAACAGAGGCTTTGCCGTATTGCGACCCAATTTCAGAATAAGCACGGGTTTTGGAAAAAAATTCCTCAATGCGGGCAACCGCGAGTGGGGAGACAAAATGCAGGACGACCTCACATGGGGTGTAAGATACCTGGTAGATAAAGGAATTGCCGACCCTTCTCGAATTGGCATTTTTGGTGGTTCATACGGGGGATATGCAGCGCTGGCAGGTCTTGCCTTTACCCCCGACCTCTATGCCTGCGGAGTGTCCTTTGTCGGACCCTCTAATCTAATTACCCTGCTCAATTCCATTCCGCCCTATTGGGAAGCCGGAAGAAAGATGTTTCATGTGAGAATGGGCGACCCCAACACAGAAGAAGGCAAGGCCCAATTGGAGAGACAATCCCCCCTGCATTCGGCCCATAAAATTAAAGCCCCGCTAATGGTGGTCCAGGGACAAAACGACCCCCGTGTAAAAAAAGCGGAGTCCGACCAAATTGCCATTGCACTGCGCGACCGGGGGTTTCCGGTAACTTATCTCAACGCGGTGGACGAAGGCCACGGATTTGCGCGACCCGAAAATCGCATGGCTTTTATCGCTGTGTTGGAGGAATTTTTAGCAAAACACCTGAAGGGAAGATACCAGGAAGAGCGCTCCGGTCCTCTTGATGAAAAAATCCGGCAAATGACCGTGGATATTAAAAAACTGGAGCTGTAATTAAATAGCCAGTACGCAATTTCTCTAGCCCATATCCGACGCAAGTTGGAAACCTATATAAATTCCAAACAAGCCCCCTACGAGGGAGAAAAACAAGAAGTACAGCAGGTAATATAACAATCCTAAACCAATCGCTTTCCAGCGGGATAACTGATAGAATTGACCGGAGGCAAATATCCAATAGAAAACAGCTATTATCATGGTCATGTATTGGATAACATCCGGTGAAATTCCTGCATCCCAAAGAAAAGCCAACAGAGTGGAAATTAGAATAATATGTCCAAAGGTGTAAAGCCCAAACCAAACATGGCTCTTAAAACCAGCTTTCCGACCTCTGTAAATTAACCATATTAAGGCGAGAGAAAAGGGAAGGATCACCAGTTTCTGCCCTATTTCTGACATTATAAAAGTGAGAAAACCTCCAAATTGCTCCACTATTCTACTCACCTGGTCTTCTTCCAGGCTTTCGTCCCCACCAAAAGCCTCTGAAATCCGAGCCATCTGGACCTCAAAAACCCGGTCTAAAAAACCAGTCAGGGAGAGTACAAAAAATTGAATTGTGAGCAGAGCAAAAAAGTAGATTACTGGTGATAAAAACCGGTTTCCTCCTTTGAGGTGATTCGATATAACAATACCCGGTCGAAAGGTCAGGCCCTTCAAAGTGTTGAGCACCTTGTTGCCCTCCAGACCCGTAAACTCTTCGGCCAATTCCCGAAATTCCCCCGATGACTTTTTCTCCTCCATTGGTCTCCTGATTCCTTCAAAAGCAAATATAGCATTTATATGGAACTAAAAGTATGGGGGTCGCTGCAAGAGGTTTGCCTGGTGGGGGTAGGAAGAAGCAACCGAATAAGGAACCAAAAACATGTGGTCAATCGCGACCACGGAAGAACAAAGTAATATTCTCAACAACCCTCTCGACGTGTTATCGGGGAGTGAGGCAAATTTGTCAATTACTTTGCTCTTCCGTGGGGTCGATCCCGCCCCATCCCGGATCCCAGCAACATCCCCAGAAGAAAATTCTCCACAAACCACAACCTCGCAACTTAGATTAACACCTGACGACAAGGCACCTTCAGCTTTTGGGGTGCACACCTCCAAACTCACAACTTCCGCGCTCTCCGCATGGAATCCTATATAAGATTAAAAAACCTTCGATTCTCATAATTAACGGAAAATCATTGAATTACTGAATACAGCCTCTTTGTCCTCTGCGTGA
>SKLY01000296.1 GCA_007121335.1 Saprospiraceae bacterium
CATTGACCGGATTCAGGGGCAGGTTCACGGTTTCAGTGTGTACCTGGCGGAATTGAGGTTGACCTGCGGATCTCAGCATAATGCGGAACCGGGCTATCTCAGCCGTCTCGTTCCAGTACCAGCGCAAGTCCAGAGTGTTTTCATCCGGATCGGCACAAAAATCTGCAATCATCAAATCTCTTACAGGCTCCACGATATCAGGCACAATACAGAGGGTATTGGATTTTGAGGAGGCGTCCAATTCAGTATTTTCAGCCGTGACATAAAAGCATATTTCCTCGTCCTTAACCAGGGAATCAAATGCCACAGACAGGTCCCCTCCGTCTAAATTCATCGAGACGTAAAAGCTGTCACCGGGACTTCCTACCCAAAGTTTATGGCTACTTATACCACCCGGCCAGTTCATGTACTCATTCCACTCCAAATTCACCGTCTGGAGGCACTCCTCTACTTCGTAATCGAGCAAAATGGTGTTGTGGGGCTCATCAAAAAAGCTCCGGCTACCACAGTCATTCATGCCGAGCACATAATACACTTCAGAGCGATTCTCAGCATTGGCCCCGACATCGAGGTATTGTAAAGTATCCCTTACTGTATCGATTGGTACGGTTCCATCCGGGGTGTTTCGGTAGATCACATAGCGCGACACCTCCACATCAGGACTTTTTTTCCACTCGATTAAAACACCATCTTCAAGCACAGAAAGAGAAGTAATGGGGACATTTTGCAAGGGTAAATTAGTCAGCGTATCCGAATACAATAATTCCTCCTCTTCAGGGCAGTTGGTCAGAGAACTCAAAAAATAATACCAGTCGAGCCCAAAGGGGTTGGGGGCTTCTACCAGAGTGGTATTGGGTGAAAGGATGGTATCCATGACTTCAAAGGGGCCTCCCGGCATATTGGAGCGATAGATCACATATCCGAGCAATTCGCCGCAATCTATTTCAGGAATCTCCCAAACCAGCGTATCCCCCTCCACACACTTAAATTCCGGGGCTGCGACCTGCGCTGAAGCAGTTTGGACTTCGAGGGCCAACAAGCCAATAAAAAGAATTCCCAATTGCAAAAACCGGGATAGCGAATACACTGCCGGCATTTGCAAAACCGATTTTCGAGAATTTGATTCCAGTGGTTTTGATTTCACGATGAGTAAGGTAAAATTGAATCTACAAGGACCAACGCACATTCAATGCTAATGTTTTAATCGCCTGGCCGGGAACCGGGACTTAAAATACTGACTCCGGTCAGCTCTTCAAATTCACTAACGGCTAGTTTTTCTTCGAAGGTGAATTGATGTCCAAACTGGCCCCCGAATTCCTTTTCGTAATGCACCAGTCCTCTTCCTTTTTCAAAGACTTCCAATCCCACAACCGGAATCTCCAAATACCCCTCCTGGAAATCCTCCACCATCTCCATTACTTCAAACAGCACAAACCGCTCTCCCAGGTCAGTAGCCTTGGTGCTCTGCGGGGTGTAGCGTCGATTGCGAATCACTTGCATATAGGTACTGCTGTCCCGGGAGGTGTACCACCTCAGAGATTGAATGTACACGTGGGTTTTATCGATGGGGTCCAGTGGATAGAGATTACCGTGAACCACCTCCACATCCATAAGTCCAAGACTGTCGTCCACAATCCAAAGATCTTCCTGAATAATCCCATTTGAGGCAATGTATTCGTAGCTGCATTGTCTCCACCCCCTGAACTCATCCATTATGCAGATTCTCATGGACCGGTGTCCTGTTTTGGAAATATGCCAGAATTCATCAGGTTGCTGTCCATCCATGGATACAAATTGATACACATATCCATCGGAGTTTTCGGGGAAAGGGAAATAGTACTTCGGACTCATTATTCTCTCACTTTCACACCCCAATATGAAAAGAGCGGGTATCACTACCAGACAAATAAATAAAACGTACCTCTTTCGCGTTACCATATTGCCTTTATTGGACCTGTTTATCAATCTGCCTGATATTTCGTAAAAAGTTGGCTGCAAAAGTAAGCAGATTGACAGATATTGACAACAGAGTTTACAGCGATAATATACATTGGGGCCAAAGAATCCCTATCTTTGCGGCTGCAAAATTTTTTGACAAAGAATAAACCTTACAATGGGTAATTTTATAACCAAGACGCTGGGAAAGATTTTTGGGAACAAGCACGAAAAAGAAGTGCGAAGCCTGATGCCCATCGTCGAAGAGATAAATGAAATAGGAGAATCCCTGGTCGAACTTTCTCACGATGAACTCAGAAACAAGACCTTCGAATTCAAAGATCGCATCAATGAATCTCTTTCTGAAATAAACGAGGAGATCAATAATCTTCAGGAGCAGGCCGATGTGGAAGAAGACCTCGAGGTCAAAGAGCAACTTTTCAACGACATTGATGGATTGGTTGAGGAGAGAAATCAAGAGCTGGAAGAAGTGCTACAGGAATTGTTGCCGGAAGCTTTTGCAGTGGTCAAGGAAACGGCCAGGAGGTTTGTGGAGAATAGCGAACTGGAGGTGGCCTGCACTGAACACGACAAAAAAATAGCCGTAAAGGGCAAATATGTCAAGGTCAAGGGCGATAAAGCCATCTGGAAAAATGAGTGGGTGGCTGCCGGCGGTGAAATAAAGTGGAATATGGTCCACTACGATGTGCAGTTGATAGGTGGTATGGTCCTTCACGCGGGAAAAATCGCCGAAATGCAAACCGGTGAGGGTAAAACCCTGGTGGCAACACTGCCCGCCTATCTCAATGGCCTGGCAGGATACGGTGTACACCTGGTAACGGTTAATGATTACCTCGCACGAAGGGATAGCGAGTGGGTGGGCCCAATCTTCGAGTTCCTTCACCTGACCGTTGATTGTATCGACAAATACAAACCCCACACCCCCGAGAGAAAAAACGCTTACAACTGCGACGTCACTTACGGAACCAATAACGAATTTGGTTTTGATTACCTGCGTGACAACATGGTTCGATCCATGGAAGAAAAAGTACAGCGGAGAAACCACTATGTCATGGTGGATGAGGTGGACAGCGTCTTGATCGACGATGCCAGAACACCCTTGATTATTTCGGGACCTATTCCAAAGGGAGCCGATGACCAGGAATACCAGGTACTCAAGCCCAAAATTGAACGCTTGTTACAGGCACAGAGACAACTTGCTTCCAACTTCCTGGCAGAGGGTAAAAAACTATTCAACGAGGGTAAACTGGGACATGACGAAGGTGAAGCAGGGATTGCGCTATTGCGCTCTTTCAGAGCCAATCCAAAATCACGACCACTGATCAAATTCCTCAGTCAGGAAGGAGCTAAAGTCGAACTCCAAAAAACGGAGAACTACTTTATGCAGGAGCAATCCAAAAACATGCAAATCGCGGACGAGCCCCTGTATTTTAAAAAAGAAGAAAAAAACAGGCAGGTGGAGCTCACCGAAAAAGG
>SKLY01000135.1 GCA_007121335.1 Saprospiraceae bacterium
CTGTATGGATAGGTGCAAAAAACTATCGATCCTGTTCAAAATTTCGAGGAAAAAACAGGATAAATGTACTTCCTTTGCCCAGGGTACTTTCCACGGAAATTTCTCCCCTGTGCGCCAGCATCATGGCTTTGACGTAGGTGAGTCCCAATCCAAACCCCTTCACATCGTGCAGATTTCCTGTATGAACACGATAAAACTTGTCGAAAATATTTCTCTTCGCCTCCGAACTGAGTCCAATTCCGTTATCGGATATGCGCACTTCCAGTCCACCGTTTTTATTTCGGCTACGAACTTTTATTTCGGGGTTTTCAGGGCTGTATTTATAAGCATTGTCCAATAAGTTATTCAATACATTCTCAATATGCATTTTGTCCCCTTTGATCACAGGATCTTGCGCATTGAGGCTGGTGGTGATACTTCCATCCCGCTTGTCCACCAAAAAGACAAAATGTTTGATACATTTTTCTATCGATTCGTGAACATCCACATCAGCAACTTTCAGGTTAAACTGTTTTTTGTCAATAACGGCCATTTGAAGGACCTTCTCCACCTGTCCGAGCATTCGCTCATTCTCTTGCTTAATTATATTGGCAAAACGCAGCACTTTTTCCGGTTTTTCACTAATGGAAGGAGAATTAATGGAATCAGCGGCCAGTGAAATGGTGGCGATGGGAGTTTTGAACTCATGGGTCATATTGTTGATAAAGTCACTCTTCATCTCTGAGAGGTGCTTCTGTCTGAAAATCACAAAGACCGTATATCCGAAACAAAACAATATCAAGGTAGTAAATAGTAGCGAACCCAGCAATGTAACCCATGCATCTTCCCAGATGAATCTTCCACGGTTTGGGAAATTAATGACCAGTTCTCCGAGGGGCCCATCGCGGTCAACAAAGAGGCGAACCCGGTATCGCGATGCTTCCAATCCAGTAGATTCCAAATTTTCAGCATTAATACCGGTTTCGAAAAAGTGAGTAAAAGCCCCGTTAATGATGGCAAATTTTCCGTCCCGGACCGCATAAAGGCCATAATTGTAGTCCGTAGTAATGTTTCGATTCTCAAACTCCACGCTGAGCAGCTGATCCAAAATATTGGGTTCTACTCGCTCATGCAGAGGTTTGTCAATGGTTTTTCGTAAGTTTTCGTCTCGCAAGACCCCACCCTCCATCATCATCTCATGGTTAGCAAGTGAGACGGAGTCCAATTCAAAAATTCGTTCAATAATCCTGGCTGTAATTGAGTAGTCATGAGAGGAATAGGGACTTCTTGCCACTTCATCCCAGTCCAGGCTCACGGTCTCACCGTAGAAATTGAGCAAGTCAGTACTTTGTTGAACTTCATTGATGCGCTCCAACTGAGTAGCCACATTGGTGAGGGCGGAAAAGACATTCTGATCGAACTTGGATTCATTGAGTTCCAATGAGTAGTTGATCCAGTAAAGCTGAATAAAGAACGAGCCAACCACTCCGGCACTCATCAATATAATTATAGTCCAAATCCCTGTCCTGTTCATCTGTGTCGTTTGCCTGTCAAACAGTCTTAGAACGGATCAAATATAGGGCTTTGTCTTTGGATTCGAAAGGAAAGGACCAATTAAAAATTATTTCGCTTGCTGTTATTTTAGAAAAAAGGTGCTAATCCGGAGTCTATTATTTGAAGCCGGTATTATGACCACCACCTTTCCATTCAACAGACCATAACTCCACAAACTCTAACATACCTAATTCATGCCCGGCAAGCTCCTTTAGATAAACGATTCTAAATAGATCCAGCCTTCAAAAGCTTTTTTCCGGGATTTAGTTGAGTGTAAACCTCACCCTGATTCCAGCTTGCGTATTGGTGATTGGATACGATTGGGTCGTGTATGGAACAGTTCGGAAATAATCCACAAAGAGTCGCAGAGACAGACTTTGCGTGATATCGTATTCCACCGCCGGTGCTATCCTGATGGCGCGCTGACCTCGAGTATCCCTGGGGTTAATATCCAATCCCCAACTATGCTGTAAGGTTCGATCGTCCCTGATGGAGAAATCAAATATCATCCGCAGGTCTCGAGTGGCCTGTTGTTGACCAGGAGCTTGTCCGCGGGTATCACCCGGCCTTCGCGCATCCCTTTCACCCCGTCGTGGCTGACCGCCAAATCTAAAGTCCTGCAAGGTGTAACCAAAACCAATGGTGAAATCAGTAGATCTGGTTTCATTGAGGTTTTGACCCACCGTACTTAATGACAGGGTTCTGGATTTGGAGTAATCAAATCTTAACTCAATTCCTCCCTTGGTCTGTACATTGATTCCAATCAACGGACTGAAATTCTCACTTATCACCAACTGAGGTACGCTAAGTCTGGGATAGAAGTTCCCCGACACGGAATCTATGTTGGCGGGTATTTGCGAGTTTCCGGTTTCGTCTTCTTGATAGGACAATCTACTTTCAAACCTATTTGCAGTCAGTGTGGATTGATAGCCGTGAGATATAGTTATCCTATCAAAAACTTCATTGAACCAGGGCAGTCGGCTCAACCCATTGTAACTGACGTTCCAGTTTGGTTTTGGGCTGACATCGAAGAGATCCAATTCCGCTCTGAGAGCGTCGGTATCTGTATAAGCAGCGAGGAATGCCGGCACCAGTACTTCTTCCTGATTGGCGCCAAATCCCTCCCGGTAATTTGGTCCGTCTTTGGGATGCGGATCACCATCGGGATTGAGGCGTCCGGAAATAATGGACCTGTTGCTTTTAAAAGTTTCAAACAATCCCCTGATTTCCTGATCGCTGTCTTTAAATAATGTGTTGAGCGCCAGGAATGATACGGAATAAGATCCAAATTCAGAGACAGAGCCAAAACCGTACTCGGCGTCTCTCCAGGCTTCCGGATCGATATTCACATCCCCAAAGTTTTTAAACAAAAAGGATTCATTGGTAGAGAACCTCCGATTCATAGTGAGGTCAATCCTGAAGTCTCTGAATGGTTCTATATTCAATTCAGCATTCCAGTTTTCAGAATAGGTTCGGGAGACGTTTTGGTTCTGTCTTCTATCGGCAGAAAACCAACCTTTCTGAGTAGCATTGCTCAGCAGCCATGCATCTGAGGGTTGCCGACCAAATGCGTAGTCAATTCCCGGTGATCCAAGACCACTGGACATTCCGGCAAAACTCGGAGTATCCATGAATCCGGGTACAAATGAAGTGTAATCCCTGGTAAAATTAAATCGACCCCTTCTCACCATCAAAAGTGGTCTAATGAGTATTCTCTCTATGGTAGTGACTTGCCGTGGTTGATCATCTCCGGCCCTGCCACCCCTTTGGGGACCTCTGGCCCCACGGTTGATTCTGCTGAGGTATCCAATGCTGTTGTACAGTCGTTCAAAATTGAAATTGGCCCTAATACTCTCCCCTCTGGAGTTGAA
>SKLY01000016.1 GCA_007121335.1 Saprospiraceae bacterium
CCGGGCCATTCAGTCGAAAAAAAACATGGAGAGACTGAGGATAAAAGCCAGCCATCGACTTTGACAGATCGGTTTATTCTCCACCTGTACTCTCAAAACAACCGAAAACTTCAAAAACTATCAACCACCAAAGCTCAGAACAGCCGGACAGAGGATGTCAATTACGCTCCTCTGAAATTCGGCCTGCGAATAGCTGAGGAGAAATACAGAGAGTTGCTGCCGGAATTTTTGCACCTGTGCGGAAAACACAACCTCAAAATACACCCCGCTCAAATCCCCGGCCTGTTGAACCGTAGGCGCGATTTCAGAGAGCGGGCCAAAATATTCAGGCTCTTACCACCAGAGACAAAAAATGCCCTTGAGAAGTGGTTCACAACCTTCCCTTTTGGCAAAAAAGGAACCGGAGAGATTGAAAACCTCACCGGTGTCGAGACAAAAACCCTGGCCTTTTATAAAATGAAGACGGAGGAGAAGAGCCAGTTTGCCCAATGGTTGGAGGGTATGTGGCAAAAACTCAATACGCAGAACAGACTGGCCGTCCTGGAGGTCCTGCCACCCGGTTTATTTTCGCATATTCCGCACCGGCTGGAGGAAGATTTTCCGTACACATCCAAAAGAATCAACCGACTTTTACTTGCCCTCGATTTAAGCGGTGGAAAGTCGGGCAGGGCTAAACTCTTCGCTGAGAATTTGGCAGCACTTTTATCGGCTGGAAAAACAGAACCTCAAGAGGAAATAGAAGCGCTGTGTAAGGCATGCAAAGCAGACAATCAGGAAGAATTGTTGCTGACTTTTAGCAGGGCTATTCCACCGTCAAGCTGGTTGTCAAAAGCAGATTTTCCAAAATTGACAGCCGAAGATGGATCATTTGACCAGGAAGACCTGCAAAATATATTTTACGCCGGGCTTTGGTCTCAAAACCAGGAACTCATCGAGTTTTTCAGTCGGCATTATCAGGAATTGGGTGCCTTTAAATCCCTTTTTTCGGACATGGAACAGCCCTTTGAGCTTCGTATCAATCCCGTTTTTTTCAACCAATTGTCAAAACTGTTTTTGTCCAGCCCAAATCCTGTCAACCTGAGCCGGTTTGAACTTTTGATGACCCAATACCACGGTTTTCTACCGGACAATACCGGAAGTACCCTATTAAATCGCCTCGCAGACCTGGAGAATCCGATTTTTGAATCCTCCACAGGTATGAGTACCGTGAAATCGATAATGCGGACATTACAGAATAAAGCCAATCCAATGCTTTTGAACACACTGGAAAAACACGGAATGAGTGGTGGCAAAAACCACTACATCCTGGCCTGGGAAATTATGGTGGCCGAGAGGATTTGGACATTGAGAAAAAACATGCGATTAAGTTTTGCAAAAGCAGCCAAAACCCAACAAATCTAAATCAAAGATAACACCATGGCAAGAAACAAAGTACAGCGAACCCCCGCGGAGACCCTTTTCAAAAAGGAGTTAAAGGCACTCAGCAAGGTGGACGACGGACCCAAACCGGCAAATTGGAATCTGTCACCAGCTTCCGTGGTCGATTACATCATGGGAACAGAACTCGAAGACGGCACCAAAATAAGCCCCAAATACATCGGCAATCGTTCATTAATAGAATTGGCCGTGGCAACGCTGACCACGGAGCGCGCGCTGTTGTTGAGCGGCATACCGGGCACGGCAAAAACCTGGGTATCCGAACACCTCGCAGCGGCCATTTCCGGCACATCGAGGTTGCTGGTGCAGGGAACCGCAGGCACCCATGAGGACAAACTACTCTACGCCTGGAATTATCCAATTTTACTTGCCAAAGGCCCGGTGCGAGAGGCCCTTGTGCCCTCCCCCGTAATGCGGGCCATGGAGGCGGGGAAAATTATCCGCATAGAGGAGATGACCAGAATGCCGTTTGAAATCCAGGATGCCCTGATAACCATTTTGTCAGAGCGCAGTCTCCCCATACCGGAACTAAATGAAGAGGTTTTTGCAGCAGAGGGTTTCAATCTGATAGCCACTGCCAATGACAAAGACAAGGGCATCCACGAGATGTCGGGTGCATTGAAACGGCGATTCAACAATGTCATTCTACCGCTGCCGGAATCCATAGAAGAGGAACTTAAAATCGTGACCAATCGACTCTCACCCAAATTACTCAAAGCCAGTGGGAAAAAGCCGAACAAACAGAGCCTGGAGGAGATAAAAAAGGTGATTACCATCTTCAAAGAGTTGAGAGAGGGCAAAACCGTTGACGGGCAAACCGCGCTAAAAAAGGTCACCTCGACCCTCAGCACGGCGGAAATTATCTCCGTGGTTGACAATGCACTCGCCATGGGCACTTATTTTGACGACGGCACCATAAAACCCAGGTTCCTCGCAAGCGGGCTGGAAGGGGCCATTGTGAAGAACAAAGATTCCGACATGAATCCGTGGAAAGAGTACATTGAAATAGTACTGAAAAAGCGCGAGGATTGGAGCGATTTTTACAAACAACTCTCAAAAACGAAGAAGACGGAAGAGTAAAAGGACAGGTTATGTATGTCCGATATGATAGTTACAAAAATTTCACCCGGAAAAATTGGCTCAATGGGGCTTTTTAGTTACACTTGCAAAAAATATAAATTATGATTAAGATATTGGCCAATGACGGCATTCACCCCGACGGAAAAAACGCACTGGAACAAGCAGGACATCAGGTTGACATCCAAAAGATAGAGCAATTGGAATTAAAGAATGGGCTCGGTCCCTATCAGGTTTTGCTGGTCCGAAGTGCCACCAAAGTGACAAGGGAAATCATGAAAGCCAATCCACAGCTAAAGATGATTGGCCGCGGTGGTGTCGGAATGGACAATATAGACCTCGATGCAGCACATGAGCTGGGAATTAAGGTGTTCAATACCCCCGCTGCATCCTCCAAATCCGTAGCTGAATTGGCCTTTGGTCATATGTTCTCACTGGCCAGATTCCTCCACCTCTCCAATCGCGAAATGCCGAGTCGGGGAGACAGTGAGTTCAAAAAGCTCAAAAAGAGCTACAGCAAGGGTATCGAACTCAATGGCAAAACCCTGGGAATTATTGGATTGGGCCGCATTGGACAGGAAGTGGCTAGAATTGGACTCGGCCTCGGTATGGATGTTATACCGGTCGATCCCAAAGTCGATACAACCAACATCAAGATAGACCTCTACAAAAGCGACGAGATCAACCTGATCGTGCGTCTGACTTCCGAGCGACTTGAGGATATGTTGCCGCGCGCGGATTTCATTACTGTACACGTTCCCTCCACCGGAAAACCCATTATCGCCCGCGAGCAATTTGATATGATGAAAAAGGGTGCCATAATTATCAACTCTGCCCGGGGCGGAGTTATTGACGAATCAGACCTGCTTTCCGCCCTTGAATCGGGGCAGGCAGGAGGCGCCGGCCTGGATGTCTTCGACGGAGAGCCCACACCCCGCCATGAGTTGTTAACACATCCTAAAATTTCTGTCAGTCCACACACAGGAGCCGCCACTTCAGAAGCACAGCAGCGAATCGGCATGGAGTTAGCCGATCAAATCATATCATTCATCGATTAAACCTGTTCGTTTATCGAAAGAGGTAGCGGTTTATATTTTCCTTATGACAATACCCTGTCAGGCATTGTTTATTTAGAGTTTGAATTGAGGGGGTAAACCAAGCCTTTAAAGCGAATTTATCATAGCTTTTGAATTCAATGTATTCAAAAGACCTGGAGTTTTATGCCCTCACGTATTTGCTACAAAAGTCCATAATTATTGATCTAAAACCTTCTACTCGCTTATGCAACATATCTACTCCTGTTATAATCACCGGCTACCTTTCATTAATGTTTTCAAAAAGCATATTCCGCCATGCAAATCCTCACAGGTGGGGGTAAAAACCTTTCGGAATTTCAGTATGATTGCTGCACTGGCACTGTTTCAGATCGGAATGGTTCATTCGCAAATCACCTCACCGCCCGACCCCTGCGACGACGGCACCCAGGCTACCTGCCAATGCGACACTGCACCAATACTGTGTACCATTGATGATTTGGATGGTTTTACTTACTCCATGTCGGATTTTCAACATCCTCAAAATGGACCCAGTCCTCTTTGCAATGGGCAGGGTGTACCTAATAATCCCACCTGGTTTGCATTTATTGCCTGGTGTGAAGATTTGACCCTGAATGCAGAACTGACGAACTGTGAGCCGGGTTGTACGGGTATTTTTTGCAGCGGACCTCCTTCCTGTTCGGGGCTTTGCAATGAAGTAGATGGCATCCAGATAATTGTTTATGAAGATTGCGTCAATTTCAATTCTGTGGCTTGCAATGTTACCGATTGTGGCAATGAAGACGACAAAACCCTCTCTATGAGTGGACTTGTATTAGGAGAAGTGTATTATATTTTGGTGGATGGATGTGCTGGCTCATTTTGCGATGTCACGATCAATGTAGTGGGCACCTGTGGTTCTGCGGAAATAGAAGACTGGACCAATCCCATTGACGGACCGGACACGGTCTGCGTAGGCACCTCGGAATTTTTTACTGTGGATGAGCTTGATGCCGCCACTCAATATCACTGGTATATAAATGGCAATGAAGTGGATCTCACTTCGGAACCCTCCAATGAACTATTTTGGGATGTGGAGGGAAGCTTTGAACTCTGCGTAGACGCGAGTAATCCACCGTGTATAGAAGTCACCGCAGATCCCGAACCCATCTGCATGACCGTGGAGGTGGTATTCCCTCAGGAATTCCTGGGAGAGTTTGATATATGCGTAGCGGACCTTCCATTTGAAGTTGATGGGTTCACTTTCTTTGATCCCGGCCCACAGTCATACATTGTCACTTCACCGGAGGGTTGCGACACCTTAAAAACCCTGGAATTAAACGTGATCGAAAATGCGCCTGAACCCAGAGACACCTTTGTCTGTATCGATGATTTCCCATTTTTCTACCCACCACTCGGGGAGACCATTTTTTCTCCTGGTGAATATTTAATTCAGGCAGAAGATCAATTTGGCTGCGATAGCACCTATTGGATAATCTTCAGGGAAATGGTTTTTATTCAACTCATTCAGGCCTCCGAGGATACCCTTCGCTGCCCGAATGCATTGGTAACAATTTCCTCCTTCGAGGATGTATTTATGAACGACGATTTTTCAAGCCCGGTGGATAATATTGATTACGAATGGCTCCTGGATGGAGAACCAGTACCCGGAGGGATGGGACCAAACGTCAACGTAGATCAGGAGGGCACTTACACACTGGTGCTGACCGGAACTTTTGGCGACCTGATCTGTACCGACACTGCTACCTTCACCTTACCGGCCAAATTTGAATCTCCGCCGAATCCCATTCCAACCATCTCTGATGAGATATGCGTCAATACGGTTCAGGAAGCAACTGTGCTAAATGGCTCCCCGGATTATTCTGTAAATTGGTCTATTGAAGACGGCGCAGCCTCCATTATATCCACCTCAGATAATTCAGCCATGATCGAATTTGAAGAGGCCGGTGAGGTGACCATCTGTGCAGAATTTGAGGAAATTGATTGTCCGGAACTCACCTCGGATTCCTGTATCACCGTAATCGTTACAGAGGGAATTGGCATTGATGTAAGTGGCAACGACTACATCTGCGAAGGGGGAACAACCACGCTTCAGGTGGAGAGTCCATTCAGCGAAATTTTCTGGAATGGGGAAGCAGGCGGTGCAGAATTCGAAATAGATGAGCCAGGTCCCGTGGAAATTTCCCTCATTGACAGCATTGGCTGTGTATCGGATACGATTATAAACATCACTGAAGAGCCCCTACCGATACCTGAAATAATGGGCTCCCGTGTCTTTTGCGAAGACGGATTTACCGAACTCTCAGTATCACAGGACTTTGTGGAAGTGAATTGGAGTACGGGAGAAAACACCTTTACCATTGAGGTTAATACAGAGGGTATAATAGAAGTCGAGGTCACTGATGAACTGGGTTGTACAGGCACCAATTCAGTTGAAATATCTCTGGCAGATGACCTCGATGTTTCCATAATCGGACCCGGAGAAATTTGCGATGGCCAATTCGCCAATCTCAGCCTGTCCGATGCCTTTGCCGAGGTCGAATGGAGTACCGGCAGTGAGGAGGATTCAATTTCAGTGGATCAGCAAGATGAGTATTCAGTGCTTGTTGGTGATGGACGGGGCTGCTTCGGAACGGATACTTTTTCTCTTACGGTTAATCCACTTCCCACAGGGGAATTTGAAGTGGCCAAAGAAGGTCTCTGCCCCGGTGAATCCATCGAAATCTTATTTGACACAGACGCCAACATAACTCAATATATTTGGCCCGACAGCAGTGGCCAAACCAACTGGACCGCTGAAGAACCGGGTCTTATTCAACTCACGGTAGTGGATGAAAACGGCTGTATCGACTCCTTCTCCATAGAATTGGAAGCCTTCGAAAACCCGGAACCTCTTATTGAGGGTCCCGAAGAGTTTTGTACGGGGGAAAGCATCGAACTCACCGTCAACGAAACTTTTGAATCCTATGCCTGGTCAAATGGAGAGGAAACTCAGACCATTGAGATAACTGAGGGCGGGATTTATTCCGTGGAGGTAACCGACCAAAACGAATGTGTGGGAACTGCAGAATTTGAAGTGACGGAAAACCCATTGCCGGATCCGGTCATTGCAGGGGAATTAGAAGTCTGCGAGGGAGAAACCAGCGTGCTTTCTACAGAGACCCCATACGAATCCTACAACTGGAGCACGGGGGAAACAAGCGAGGAGATTACCGTCTCCGAAACCCAATTGGTTTCCGTCGAAGTGGAGGATATCAACGGTTGCTCCAATTCGACTGAAGTACAATTCACTGTCAATGACCTGCCGGAGATTGAAATATCGGGATCCACTACATTTTGCACCGGCTTCTCAACCACCCTTCAAATAGACGATTTCGCGGAAATAGAGTGGAGCACTGGCGAGACCACCTCCGCCATTACTATTTCTGATGAAGGTGAGTACAGTGTCACAGTGACCGATGCCAATGGCTGCATGAACGAAACCAGTGTATTTATTACAGAGGATGAGGAGTTGCAGCCAAACATCGGGGGTGAGCCCGGATTTTGCCCCGGAGAGTCCACCGTACTGAATGTCGGAGATGGTTTTGTCGATTATGAGTGGAGTACCGGAGAAACCGGTACTTCGATAACGGTGACCGCCGCGGGCACCTATTCTGTGACCGTAACCGATACTGATGGTTGTACCGGAAGTGCTTCCGTGGCAGTTCAGCAGTACGATCCGCCCGAAGCCGAGATCACAGGCTCTGACTTTATTTGTTTTGAAGAAACCGGCCTGATAGAGGTAGCGGATATCTACGAGGCTTACCAGTGGAATACCGGCAGTACAATGTCCAATTCCGAAGTAGAAGGGGGTGGGATCTATTCAGTTACGGTCACCGATCAAAATGGCTGTACAGGCACTGCAGAATTTGAAGTGATAGAAAACCCGGAAATCATACCCGCCATTGAAGGACCTGAAGAAATCTGCCGGGGAGAATTCGCCTCCATACAGGCTGAACAGGGTTTCGCGGCCTACAGTTGGAGCAGTGGTCAGGGCCAGGCGGGTATTGGTGTCGGCGAATCGGGAATTTACACGGTCACAGTCACCGATGACAGTGGCTGTACAGGAGAAAATAGCTTTGAGCTGACTGTGAATGAATTGCCTCCTATCAGCGCCGGGCAGGACATGGAGTTAAATTGCATTACGGAAGAAGTGACCCTGGGGGATCCGGACTTCGACCCGGATGGAGATCTCACTTTCGAATGGCTCAATGAGGACCTCACGGAAGTACTGGCTGAGGGCATCTTATTCGAGACTGAGGAAGAGGGCGTTTACATATTTCAGGTCACGGACGACAACACCGGCTGCATTTCCACAGAAACCGCACAGGTGACCAGGGATCCGAACGACATCACAGGCTTTGAGGTTGAAGCTTCCGGGCCCTTGTGCTTCGGAGATGAAAATGGTTTTATCAATGTTTTAGAAGTCCAGGGGGGAAGTCCACCAATTAATTACCAGTTGAATGAAATGCAATCACCGGATGGATTTTTCGGGCAATTGGGACCCGGCGACTACGAACTCGTAATTACAGATGAAATCGGCTGCGAGGTGGACACCTTAATTTCCTTTGATGAACCACCTCAAGTGGTTGTTTCACTGGGTGGAAATATTGAAATTCAAGTGGGATCAACTACCACATTAGAGGGTGACGTGAGCATTGGTCCCGACCGCATAGACCTGATCCGCTGGCTTATTAATCAGAGTCCGTTTTGCGATCCCTGCGATGAGCTGGAGATAGAATTTGAAGAACCCGCAACTGCCACAGTTACTCTAATTGTAACAGACATCAACGGATGCAGCGCCTCCGATCAAATCACGGTCTCAGTCATTTTCAACCGAAATGTTTATATTCCCAATGCTTTTTCACCCAATGATGATGGGGTAAACGATGCCTTTATAGTTTACGGAGAGCAGGACTTGTTTGAAGTCGAAAAACTGAGGGTTTTTGACCGCTGGGGGAACAAAGTTTTTGAACGGGAAAACATCCCACCCAATGATCCGAATTTTGGCTGGGACGGTACTTTCCGCGGAGAAAAAATGAACCCCGGAATTTATGTGTATCACCTGAGGGTGCGCTACATTGATGGAGAAGTCAGAGATTTCAGCGGAGATGTAATGCTCATCGACTAAAATTTCTTTCAATCACCTTCTTTGGCGGGGATCTTCTCAAGGTTTCCGCCATTTTTTTTTACCCAAACCGTCATTTATACAATAGCCGCATCCCTCCCTTCAATGCCTTTCTCAATCCCGCAACTATTTTCCCCCATATATCTGCGAAAAAAATATCCTCAATTGTAATATTTTTTTCGCCTCAGGCAACCTTTTTTGTGATGCTACCATATTACAGGTGGAATTCACAACACAATGAACGGTTCAGACACAGACAAAAAGCTGATTGAAGCAGTAAAAGGAGGTTCCCAGACCGCCTTTGAGCAACTTTACAAAAGGTATAAAACAAACCTTTTTGTGGTGTGTCTGCGCTACGCAAAAGACCGTTCGACAGCAGAGGATTATTTACAGGATACATTTGTTAAAGTCTATAAAAATATTGAGCAATTTGATCCTGAAAAGGGGTTGTTCGAGTTCTGGGCCAGGCGCATTGCAATTAATGTTTGCCTCGAGGACATCCGGTCAAAAAAACTCTACACCTTGAGCATTTCCCGGGCTGAACATATGGAATTCAATGAATCGGATGCTCTAAGTCAAATGTCAACCAGGGAATTATTGGACATGATTAAAACCATGCCGGTGGGCTATCGAACGGTATTTAATCTCTACGTAATAGATGGTTTTTCACACAAAGAAATAGCAGAGCGAATGGGCATTGCAGTGGGAACTTCAAAATCCCAGTTGCTAAAAGCCCGTAAGTATTTGCAAGGTTTAATTACAGAACAAGTAAAAGTCCTGAACCAGAACCATGGATAGATTTGATGAAATATGGCGGAACAGGTTTCAACAGGAGGAAATCGAACCAGCTCCCTGGAATACGCCAGGTGAAAATGTCTGGAAAGCGGTTGAAAAAGGAGTTCTGTTGGAAAAAAGAAGAAGGAGAAAGCCTTTTATCTTCCTGTTACTGGGTGCTTTGGCCCTCGGTGCTACATTGTTATACTTGGGTCTCCAGAATGGAGAACTCGCCGAAACCACAGGAATAGGAACCGAAAATGGCGTTACAATATCGCTACAATCAGAGGAAATTAATCCGGAATTTTTATCTGTAAAAACACCCGCCGAAACTGAAAGCGCTCCGGTTGACAAAACCGGAGAAACAGGAGATTTAATGGCATCGCAAACTTCTGTTTCCGGGGAGCCTTTTATATCCAATGAAGAGTTGGAGGGATCCATTCCGGCAAGCGAATCCATTATGACAACTGCGGAACAAGTTGCTTTCGAAATTGACGGTCAGCCTTCTGCAATATCAGATGAATCAACGGGCAGCCTCCGCGACCAATCTCGTCTTTACCGGCAAAATACAGATTTAATGTCTTTTGGTGAGTCCTTAATACCAGCTGATGGTGGTGGTTTTTTATCAAAAAACATCTTTGAAGGTTCAACAACTGGATTCTCAGCTATAGAAAAACTTTTGCCCAGAGAACTGAGTCTCTTTTCTCCAGGTGAAATAGACAATTTGCAAGAAAATATTCACCTGACAATCCCCGATAACACAGAAACTCCATCAGATGACCTAAAATTATTTGGAGCCGGGCTGCGAACCGGGGTTGCTGTGTGGGCAACAAATGTCAACTCCACCTATCGCGAGGACCTGGCCGCTTTTGATTTTGATTTTTCAAGAAGGGATTTGGGATGGTTTGCAGGCCTGGAGTTGTTTTACAGTTTGAATTCAAAACTTGATTTCTCCGCCGGGTTTATTTACGAAAGAGCTACCGGGAGCTCCAGTCACAACAGCTCTTTAAAATACGGTGTCAGCTCCGAAGATCCACAGAGTCACTCACACAACTACTCAGAGTTGGTGGCAACACCCTTTGGATTTGCCAGCGCGGAGTTTTCACTCATTAGAAACAGTGAAGTCGAGGGCGATGAAATTGACCTACTCGCAGATTTTGAATCAGAACACACCATCGAAAACTACAGCTTCCCGCTGACCATGAGGCTTTTTCCATTGGAAAGGACCGGGAACTTCACCCCTTTCATCACTGCCGGTGTGGGAATAAACAGATTGAGTGTGGTACAAAACACCCTGAAAAAAGTGGACCCAGGGCACGAAGCCTTTGATTTTAAACCACTCGAAAGCAATACCAATCTTACCACAGAACTGCAGCAAACACATATAGATGCGAGGCTCTCACTGGGATTGAATGCAAATTTCGGAGAAAATTGGTCCGCAAATCTAAGTATTGAATACATCCAGGGAATGAGTAAAATTTTTGAATCCGGTCCGTATTACAGCCGGATAAACAGAGGATGGATAAGTATAAGTGCACAGCGACAACTATTTTGACATAGATTAACTCATTTAAAATCAATCATTTAACCACTAAAAAAATCTCTTATGAAGAAACTAATTTACACAGCCGTGTTGACCTTTTGGGCCTTCACACTTCTCAATTCGCAAACAGTAATGGATGTGATTTCCGACAGCCCGGATCACAACACCCTGGAGCAAGTCCTCACTCTTTCAGGTCTTGATGGAGCCCTTGAATCGGGAGATTCTCTAACCGTTTTTGCACCAACTGACAACGCATTTAATGCAGTAGATTCTGCAACACTGGCCGAAATTGTTGGAAATCCGGCACTTTTGGATGAGGTTCTCCTCTACCACGTACTTGGTTTTGAAGCATTCTCTACCGATCTCGCAGATGGTATGGAAGTGACCACACTCCAGGGGCAGGATGTAACCGTCACCATCAATGCCGACGGGGTATTTATCAACGACGCGCAGGTGACCATGGCGGACATTCCGGCGGACAACGGAGTGGTTCATGTCATTGATGCCGTGCTCGTGCCCGGGGCAGATGAAACAACAACCGTTTTTGACATTATCGAGGGATCAGCTGACCACACAACACTAACTTCCGTACTGGAACTCAGCGGTCTTGATGACGCACTCTCCGATCCTGAAGGAACTTTCACCGTTTTCGCGCCCACAGATGACGCATTCGATGCAGTAGATTCTACAGCACTGGCTGAAATTGTCGGTGATCCTGATCTTTTGGAAGCAGTGCTGCTCTACCACGTACTTGGTATTGAAGCTCTTTCTGCAGACCTGGCAGATGGAATGGAAGTAACTACATTGCAAGGACAGGATGTAACCGTAACTATCAATGCAGACGGAGTTTTCATTAACGACGCGCAGGTGACCGTGGCTGATTTAACCGCAGACAACGGGGTGGTTCATGTCATTGATGCCGTGCTGGTCCCTGAGGCAGATGAAACGACAACCGTTTTTGACATTATCGAGGGATCAGCTGACCATACAACACTAACTTCCGTACTGGAACTCAGTGGTCTTGACGCTGCACTCTCCGATCCTGAAGGAACTTTCACCGTTTTCGCGCCCACAGATGACGCATTCGATGCAGTAGATTCTGCAGCACTGGCTGAAATTGTCGGTGATCCCGACCTTTTGGAAGCAGTACTGCTCTACCATGTACTTGGTATTGAAGCATTCTCTACCGATCTCGCAGATGGTATGGAAGTGACCACCCTACA
>SKLY01000008.1 GCA_007121335.1 Saprospiraceae bacterium
ACGAATATGCCTTTCCTTTCAAAGAGATAATCCACAGAACCCGAAGTAGCCAGGTTTCCACCTTTTTTGTTAAAAACGGCCCTCACTGCAGCTACAGTTCTGTTGATATTGTCCGTGGCGCATTCGACAAAAACAGCGATACCCCCGGGGGCATATCCCTCATAAGTGGGCTGCATAATGGCTTCACCGGAACTGTCAACCGCCTTTTTTATGGCACGTTCAATATTGTCCTTGGGCATATTAGCACCCTTGGCATTTGCCAGAGCCAATCTCAGCCGGGGATTGAAATCCGGGTCGTCGTTTCCGCCCTCTTTTACCGCGATGTTAATCTCCTTGATAATTCGGGAAAAAATAGCTGATCTCTTCGCGTCCAGTACGCCCTTCTTTCTCTTGATCTTAGACCATTTATTATGTCCTGCCATGTTTATAAGTTTATTGTTTTATTCAGCTCAAAGGTACGACTTTAAGCCCAAAATGCATCATAGAGTCGTTCAGGCTTTGTAGTAATGAATGATATTTAAAGGTGGTTTTGTTTCATCGAAAAAAAATATTTACTCCACTAATTATTCATTTCCCCATATATCAATTTTTTACATATTTCAATATTTCAGCATGTAAATCCTTCTAGAAAAAGTACGTCCAACTTTTGTACTTTTGTCATCCCATGAGTGTGTCCGTCGTGATACCACGCGGAATCATAAAGTGTCCTGGCAATTCATTTTTTGCATTGTCGAGACGGTTGGTTTTGCGTATGTATTAAATAAAAGAATAGGGAATGGGTTGGTTTAAACGACTTAAGGACGGCATTCAAACGGCTACCAAGTTCAAGAAGGAAACACCGGATGGGCTTTGGCACAAATGCAAGTCCTGCGGTCATCTTAGTACAATAAAGGAATTGCGGGAAAACTTCTACAAGTGCTCCGCCTGCAATTATCATGTGCGTATTGGTTCTCATGATTACTTCGACCTGTTGTACGACGATGGGCGCTTTGAATTGCTGTTTGAAGACCTCGTCTCTTATGATTTTCTGAAATTTAAGGACCTGAAGCCTTACGATAAAAGACTGGAAGCAGCCCGCAAAAAGTCTGAGTTGAAAGATGCGATGTCCGTGGCAGACGGTGAAATAGGGGGCAACCCCCTGGTCATTGCAGCCATGGATTTTTCTTTCATAGGAGGGTCGATGGGATCGGTAGTAGGCGAGAAAATTTCCAGAAGTATCGATCACGCCATTGAGCACAGAAGGCCATTAATGATTATCTCAAAATCCGGTGGGGCACGAATGATGGAATCTGCCTTTTCACTAATGCAAATGGCCAAAACCTCAGCTAAGCTCACGCTTTTATCCAAAGCCGGATTGCCCTACTTTTCACTGCTTACGGATCCGACTACTGGAGGGGTGACTGCCAGTTTTGCCATGCTCGGAGATGTCAACTTTGCAGAGCCCAAAGCCCTTATCGGTTTTGCAGGTCCCAGAGTTATTAAAGAAACCATTAAAAAGGACCTTCCCGAGGGCTTTCAAACCTCTGAGTTTCTGTTGGACAACGGCTTTTTAGATTTTATTGTAGATAGAAAGGACTTGCGTGAGCGACTGATTGTCCTTCTTCAGATGTTCAATGTTCAATCGGCTTCCTGAATGATTACCACCTCCTTTTTCAGGGGATTCAGATGATCTTTCAGGCCTGAAATAAAGTCGGGTCCCAATCTGAAGTAGTACATCAAAAAGTTGTCAAAACGCTCCTGTGGTTTTCCCTCTGGAAATAACTTATCATGCGTTTTGCGGATTTTGTTCACCCTGACATCCATCTGCTGCTTTTTGGCTTTGAGTAGTTTGTGTTCCAGGTGATCGATCGACTTTAGGTGTTTGGCCTCCTCGGCACGGATTGTCTTTAGAATACTGCGCTCCAGTTGAACCGCTTTTTCTTCCACCGCCCTGAAAATGCCAGCGAGGAGTTTTTTCTCATCAGCCAGGGTTATCTCCTCTCCGGCATGCTCGATCAGATAATCCTTTATTAATTTTTCAGGGTCCGAAAATACTGCAGTAAGATCCATTCCCAATTGATTGAGATTCTTACATGCGATGTGATCAAACCAAAAAACTGAATTTCGCCTGACGAGCATAGGAAAATTGATTCCGTAATGCTCAAACTGACTGCCTCTTTCCAACCAGTAAGATATTTCACCACCCCCTCCCACATAGGCGAGATTGGGCAACAACAACTCCTGATAGAGTGGCCTTAGAACTACATTGGGACTGAATTTTCCGGGATTTTCTCGCAACTCACTCAGTATCTCCTCCTCACTAAAACGCTTTTCACTACCTACCAGCTGGAATTCTCCCCCATCTGTCTTTTCAATACGCAGCCTTCCCTCTGCACTGTGGTAAAAACAATTTACCTCACGAGGATAGGCTTGTTCCTGGAATCCTGCAGCTCTTATCTTATCCTGCGTCTCCGAGACAAGTTTCCTGGAAGTGTTATTGAGCAAATCATCCTCAATAATACTGGCAAAAGCAGCCTTAAGAGCCGGGTCATCCATGCTCAAAATAAAGAGTCCGCTCTCTTTGAAAAGGGAAGCAATGAGTTTTCTAAAAGAATGGCCGTAATCGCGACTTCCTTCAAAGGACTCCCTTATAAGTTTGACTGCCTCTTCACCAAAGGATGATTTTCCGGCAAAATTCTCTATCGCCTTCACCAACTCATCCGTATTCACCAGCTCCATTCTGCCCACGGCACCGGTTTGACCGGGATTCCATTCGACCTTTTTACCGTAGATGTGTGCGTGATTAATCTCCTCCAGGTCGTGGTCCTCACCACCTGTGACAAAAACCGGGACAATGTGTTTGTTCGGATGCTGTTTATTTAATTGTTCCGAGAGGTTTATGGCGCTCAGAATCTTGTATATTACGTAGAGGGGACCAGTGAAAAGACAAGGTTGATGAGCTGTAACAACCGTGAAAGTATCCGGATTTTTCAAGCTTTGGATCTGCTTTCGGGCCACAGGATCTTCGGGCAATTCACTGTATTGTTTCTCCAGCGCTTTAACGATCAAATCCCTGTAATTGCCATCATAGCTTATTGACTTATCGTCAATTACTTTGGAAAATTCGGAGGCGTCCTGTTTGTATTTGGCGAAGTCGGTGAGTCTTTTATCGCCATTGATGTATGCCAGGTCTTTTTCCCCAAACTGCATATCCCCCAAATACGGAAGGGTAGTTACTTTCATCTGCTAATTGATTTTTTATCATTGTCCCAAAATAATTGCCCTCCAAATGGAATGCAATCCAGCCATATCAAAACCCAAAAAGAAGTAAGGTATTACCAATCAAATTGTTTAAAGCGGGTATTTCAGAATTTTATTGGAA
>SKLY01000052.1 GCA_007121335.1 Saprospiraceae bacterium
AACTAACCGAAGAACTGATAGGACGGATTAAGAAAACTCTGCGATCGGATTACAGTCCCCGCCATGTGCCCGACGAGATTTTGGAATGCCCGGATTTACCTTACACCATCAGTGGTAAAAAGATGGAGGCCCCGGTGAAGCGCATATTGAGGGGAGAACCGGCAGAGAAAGCGGTCAACTTCGGTGCGATGAGGAACCCGGATTCCATTGAATTTTTTGTGAAATTTGCGAAAAAGACGAGCTGATCCATTGACCCGGGCAATCTTTAAACAATTTTCAGGGCTGCAATCTTCTATAAACTGACCGGCTTTTACAGGAGGGTAGATAGCATACATCACCTGATTTTTTGAAAAAAACGATCAAATGAAACTGAGTAAAATAGAGAGTGGATGGTTCAAACTGGACGGTGGGGCCATGTTTGGCGTGGTTCCCAAAACGCTTTGGAACAGGGTGAACCCCGCCGATGACAACAACATGTGCACCTGGACCATGCGCTGTCTTTTGATAGAGACCGGGGAGCGGAAAATCCTCGTGGATACCGGAATGGGCAACAAGCAGGGAGAGAAATTCAGGTCCCACTTTGAACCGCACGGCCCCCATTCGCTGGATGGCTCTCTCACCGAAAAGAATCTAAAGCCGGAGGATATAACGGATGTGTTCCTGACCCACCTTCACTTTGATCATGTCGGAGGGGCTGTTAAGCGCAACGAAGACGGTGATTTGGTGCCCACCTTTCCCAAGGCTACATACTGGTCAAACAAAGACCACTACGACTGGGCTTATGATCCCAACGAGCGCGAGCGGGCTTCCTTCCTCAAGGAGAATTTTGTCCCTCTGATGGAGCACTCCAAACTCGAGTTTTTGGATTTGGACAAAGGGGATAAGTGGATAGATGGCCTGGGGGTACACCGGGTGCACGGTCATACAGAGGCCATGATGTTGCTTGAAATCGATCATCCTGCGCGCAAGTGTTACTACTGTGCGGATTTGATGCCCTCGGCTGCCCACATCAAAATGCCCTGGGTTTTGAGCTACGATATCCGCCCACTCAGCACACTCAAGGAAAAAGACTACTTATTAAATAAAGCCATCGATGAGGATGCCATCCTGATTTTTGAACACGACCACCAGGTAGAGTGCTGCAATCTGACAAGGGATAAGCGGGGGCGGATTGTGATGGACAAAGCGCTTAGTATCAATTCCGTATTTGGAGAATGATATTGTGAATTGACGCTTAACCGCTAAGAGTCTTGAGCTGTTCTCCGGTTAGCCCGAATCGTCGCTCTCTGTTTTGAAACTCGACAATGGCTTTGAAGAAGTCCTCTTTTCTGAACTCCGGCCAGTATTTAGTGCAGAAAGTGAGTTCTGCATAGGCGAGTTCCCAGAGCAAAAAGTTACTGATTCGTTTTTCGCCGGAGGTTCTTATCATCAACTCTACATCAGGGAAATCAGCGGTACTCAAAAATGATCGAAAGGTATTTTCATTGATGTCAGAGGGATCCAGTGTTCCTTTTTTAGCATGTTCAGCGACTTTTGCAGCTGCCTGAGTGAGGTCCCATTTAGCGCTGTAATTCAGAGCTAGAATGACATTCAGCCCGTTGTTCTCTGCCGTGGCTTTTTTTGCTTCTGCCAGAGCCTTACGTGATTTGGATGGGAGTTTAGAGATGTCGCCTATGGAGAGCAGTTTGACATTTTGTTCCACCAGGGATTTGATCTCTTTACGGATTGTTTGAACTAGCAGGGCCATTAGGGCATTAACTTCATAAGCAGGTCGCTTCCAGTTTTCAGTGCTGAAAGCATAGAGGGTGAGGTAATCAACCCCTATTTCACCTGCACCTTCGACCACTTCTCGCACAGATTGAACGCCATTTTGGTGTCCGAAGACCCTGGGCTTACCCATCAGGCTTGCCCACCTGCCGTTGCCATCCATGATGACAGCCACATGGCGGGGTACTTTGTCTTTCTGAATTTGGTCCTTTACACTCATTCTTCCTTCTTACTGAGCCGGGAGACTATATTTTTTCCCGGCATAATGTTCGCATTGGTTCCTGGTCAAAAAAGCATTTAGATTCAATAAATCAACGGTTGCGAACAAAGCGGTATTACAAATCATTCAAAACCGGCTCTGTGTATTGCCGGATTAAGATGTTTTTCTCACAAGACCAGGGTCATTTTGAGCTGGGTTACGTTGACGTTTGCCGGTTCAAAAATGAATTTGGTTCAAAAGTAAGGATTATTTTTCACAGTGGGGTAAAGAGTATTTAATAATAATCCAATTTGGCATTCAAATGCCGGGTGGGCTGTGCCGGGATAGGAAAAAAAAGAGGGCATCAAAATGATACCCTCTCCATTAGCTTTTAACTATTTTATTAGCCTTATACGTTTATGTGCGCTATTGCAGCGTAAATCTCACAGGTAGATTAAACTGTACGCTGACGGAGCGTCCTCTTTGTCTTCCCGGAGTCCAGTTTTGATCCATGTCGTTCATCATTTCTACCACTCTGAGAGCTTCGCGACCACAACCACCACCGATATCACGCACGATCTTGGGATCCTGAATAACTCCGTCACTATCGACTACAAAGGAGATTACCACAGTGCCTTCAATGCCGTTTTCTCTTGCAACCGCAGGATAGCGGATGTTTCTATAAATAAACTCCAGCATTTTTTGGTCCGCACAGGCTTGTTTTTCCTCGTTACCACCGTCGATGTCTTCACAGCCGGGGAATCTGGGCATTTGTTCAACCACCTGGAAGATTTCCTCTACTTCCGGCTCTTCGGGAGGCGGAGGTGGGGGTGGAGGTCCCTCATCTTCGGGCTCGGGTTCTATGAAGGTATCTTCATCCACGGACATATCCAGGAATTCCGGGGGATCATCATCGATGAGGTCTTCTTCCGGCACCTCTTCAATTACGGGAGGTGGCGGAGGCGGAGGCGGCGGGGGTGGTTCTGCCGTTGTGGGAGGTTCGATCTCTATTTCGTCATCAAAATCCAGTGCATCTTCCGGGATAATAACGGGAGGTTCATACTGGGTCCAATTGAGGGTAAAGATTACCAGAACCAGTGACAAGACAAGGCCTAAACGCAACATGAGGCCCGATTTTTCAAAGATATTCAGCGAGGGGTATTTATTTCTCGCACTAATCTTCTCTGTCTCATGGGGCTGGGTTTCACCACTAATCAGTTTCTCCGATCTTTTTTTCATCCAAAACCTGTACAGAAACACAAGGCCTGAAATCAGGACGAAGATGCCGATTAATGACCAAACCAATGCGGTGGTACTGAGTTCCATAATTAATTTTTTTTGTCTGCAAGATTGAATAATGCAATTCCTGCAATCGCTCCTGCAATATTAAACAATATATCCCAACTTTCATAATTCCGGCCGGGAATCGCGAATTCCTGAACGAACTCGAGGATAGTCCCGTAAACCATACAAGCAAGGACTCCAACGATCTGCTGCTTCTTGTGTTGACTCTCTAGCTGGTTTTTATGCCTTCGACTTTGCAGGTACTTTCCCAGCAAAAAGGTCATAATTCCGTAGAACAGAAAGTGAACCGCCTTATCAATATGTGGGATTTCTACCGGAACACCATCGATTGATCTGCCCGGTAAGAGAGAAAGCACAGCGACCAAAACAACCCACATCCAAAACAACCAGCTGTACTTTTTTTCCCGCTTCAAATTAAAAGACCTTTGTCCTTACAGTTATGAGATTCAGCCGGGGCGTTTTTTGGTGTAAGTGGCCCCTTAATTTTTACGAAACCAATTCTTCGTAGGCTTCAGCTGAGAGTAAATCGTCCAATTCGGATTCGTCGGAGATCTTAATTTTCGCAATCCAGCCCTTTCCGTAAGGGTCTTCGTTTATGAGTGCGGGATTGTCTCCATCGTCCTCTGTAATCTCAGGATTGACTTCCAGTACTTCACCACTTACAGGAGTGTACATGTCAGAGGTGGTCTTAACGGCCTCGATAATTCCGAGTACGTCTCCTTTTTCGAGTTCGCCGCCCACGGTATCGACTTCCACATAAACAATATCTCCAAGTTCGCCCTGAGCAAAATCGGTGATACCTATGGTTGCCGTATCCCCGGATACTTTAACCCACTCGTGTTCCTCGGTGTACTTTAGATCCTTTGGTATATTCATATTTTGTCAAATTGTGATTTCTGAAATCAATAATTAAAACCCGCAGGCGGATTTTATAAAATTGGTCCAAAATTAAGCCAATTTTCTTACTGAACAAACCCAGGGTTTATTTATATGAGATTAATTTTCCGTGATGCGCTGGATGGTGGTTGTTTTGAGTCTTGAGATAAAAAGGATAAAGCCCGTCCATTGCCCGCATAATTTCCTTGCGATGAACTTTTATTACTTTTGCAACTTCACAATATGTATCATTTTCACCAGAGATTGGTATGTGTGAAAAATTGGTCAATTGAATCCAGTGTATGACGCAAGACGAGTTGTTTGAAAAAGTTTGTGACCACAAGAAGCGTGGATTGCCCCTGGTATGTTACAGTTTTCCCGGGGAGTTGGAAGTGACCTGTATTTTGCAGGATAATACGGAACATTATTGCTGCACGGATTACACTGAAAGTGGATTTGTGTTTGCTCCATTTAATCCTGATGAAAAAAACTTCTACATTCCAACAGACCACGCCCAAATGCTGCATGCCCGAATTCCCGCAAAGGGAATCAACGAATCAAAAACCGGTCAGCTTCTGGAAAGGGAAAAGTCTGATGAGACTGCGAAAAAAGAGCATATTAGATTGGTGGAGGAAGGGCTTTCTGCCATTGAAAAAGGGGTGGTGCAAAAGGTTGTTCTGTCAAGGCAAGAGAAGCTTTCGGTAAAGTCAGTTGATCCGGTTACGACCTATAAAAAACTCCTCGGCCTCTATCCCGACTCTTTTACCTACCTGTGGATGCATCCCAAAACAGGCACCTGGATGGGAGCAACCCCCGAGTCGCTGTTCCAACTCAACGGCCAGGTATTCAGTACCATGTCGCTGGCAGGAACTCGCACTGTAGAGGAGGTGAATGACGGAGAATGGACAGATAAAGAAATGGCGGAACAACAATACGTCACTGATTTTATAAAAGATCAATTAGAGCCGCTAACGGAAGATCTGTTTATTTCTGAGCGGAGAACACATCGCGCCGGAAACCTGCTGCACTTGAAAAACGAGATCAGCGGCAGTCTAAAAGATGACCAGTATCCCATAAAGGATCTCGTTAAAGCACTTCACCCCACACCTGCTGTATGCGGTTTGCCCAGGAAGGAAGCACTGGAGTTTATTTTAAAAAATGAGGTTTACAACAGGGAGTTTTACACGGGATTTGCCGGGGAAATGAATATTTTAAACCAGGGCCGCCAACGCACCAGGCTGTTTGTCAACCTCCGGTGCTTAAGACTGTTTAAAGATGAGGTTCTTTTGTTTGTGGGAGGCGGTGTTACGGATAAATCCAGGCCCGAAGATGAGTGGAATGAGACGGTGGCAAAAAGCCAAACTGTCAAGCGAAGCCTCATTTAAATATTTCCCCTGCTCTAGTTACTAATTTGTGTCGATGTCAATAGCAAAGATTTATTCCGATGTGCCGCTCGCTCAGACAGTGATTGATCTCTGCAAAGCGAATGGCATCAGGCATGTGGTCATCTCACCCGGCAGCCGGAATGCTCCCCTCACCATTGGTTTTTCCCACGATCCTTTTTTTCACTGCTACAGTGTAGTGGATGAGCGCAGTGCAGGTTTTTTTGCAATGGGAATTGCGCAGCGACTGGGAGAGCCGGTGGCCGTGCTCTGTACCTCGGGAAGTGCCCTGTTGAACTACTATCCGGCCGTTTCTGAAGCCTACTACAGTCACCTGCCACTGGTTGTACTATCTGCTGACCGGCCTGAGCATCTCATAGGTATTGGCGATGGCCAAACGATCAATCAGGAGGATGTTTTTGCAAACCACATCCTGTACAGTGCAAACCTGAGGTCAAGCCCCAAATTGAGTTCGGTCGACCGGGATGAAAAGGTGAATGCGCTGGTTAAAGAAATCGAGCAGGCCAATGTTGAAAAAACGGCCCAGGCCCTTTCTCACGCACAAAATAAGCCCGGCCCCGTGCACATCAATATTCCCTTCGATGAACCACTGTACGGAACTACCTCCCAACCGGTTGGCACTTACACGGAAAGCGGGAATATTGAAAGCGAAGGGAAAAATGGCCCTGCCGTGGATTTGACCGAATTCATTGAAATGTGGGAAAAATCAGAGCGAAAAATGGTGCTCTGCGGGGTGTTGTACCCGGATTCCCTCTCAGGGGAAACCATTGAAAAGCTCGCTAAGGATAAGAGCGTGGTGGTTTTCACCGAAACGACCTCCAATTTTGACCATCCGGACTTTTTCCCGGGTATTGACAAAATCATTATGCCGCTTGATGAAACGGGAATGAAGGAATTGCAGCCCGATTTGCTTGTCACTTTTGGAGGCATGGTCATTTCCAAAAAGATCAAGGCGGTGCTGAGAAATTTTCCACCGAAGTATCACTGGCATGTGGGTATGCAGAAGGCGAACGACACCTTTTTCTGCCTCAGCCACCACATTCAAATGAGTCCGGAGGCGTTTTTGTCCGAATTGCTTTCCTCAACCGGTACTAATACAGAAAGCGGCTACCGGCCCCACTGGCAAGCTGTAAAAAGTAGAAGGGCAGAAGCTCATGAAAAATGGTTGGAGAAAATAGATTACAGTGATTTTACCGTTTTTGACGCCATATTAAAATTGATGCCCAAAGGCCATTCCATCCACGTCACTAACAGCTCCACAATTCGTTACATGCAACTGTTTGAAAGGCCTAAGGGAGTGGAATTTTTCTGTAACCGGGGCACCAGTGGAATCGATGGAAGTGTAAGCACGGCGGTGGGTTTTGCCTCTGTCAATGAGCGACCGACCCTACTCATCACCGGGGATTTGAGTTTTTTCTACGACAGCAACGGCCTTTGGAACAAATACGTCCCGGGCAACTTTAAGGTGATTTTAATCAATAACGGAGGCGGCGGCATATTCAGGATACTTCCCGGGGACAAGGATACCGAAAACTTTGACCGGTTTTTTGAAACCACCCACGATCTTGACGCCTCTAATCTCTGCAAAATGTACGGTCTGGAATACGCGATGACCGACAGTGAAAAGGACCTGAACCCAGCGCTAAAAAGATTTTTTGACCGGGATACCGGACCTGCTTTGCTGGAGATCAAAACCCCTCGAAAATACAACGATGAGGTGCTGCTGGACTATTTCAAATACCTCGGGATGGAGCATTGGGATCAGCAGTGATTTGCCGGAAAAAGTAAACCCACAGTGACAGTTCTGGTTGTAATATTCGATGTAGCAGTACCGGATGCTTTGAAAAAAATGGGCCTTGCCGGTGGTCTGTATCGCGGAATAATTAATTTTACAATCCGATAGACTCTTTGACCGGGGTATTGGAAGTTGGAAAGCGCTATGGTCATTGAACCAGACGCCTTTCGCGGATTGTTTTTAGAAAAAAAATTTAAAAGGAGCAATGAGCAAACCAAACTGGAAAGTAGCAAAAGAATACGGTGATATCACCTACAAAAAGAGCGGGGGAGTGGCCCGAATCGCCTTTAACAGGCCGGATGTTCGAAATGCATTCAGACCGGAGACCACCAACGAGCTCTACGATGCTTTTTACGATGCAAAAGAAGATGTCAATATCGGGGTGGTGCTGTTGTCGGCAGAAGGTCCCTCTTCAAAAGACAGTGTCTGGAGTTTTTCAAGCGGTGGAGACCAATCTGCCCGCGGCCACGAGGGATACGAGGATCAACAGGGCAATCCATCCCTGAATGTGCTCGAGGTGCAGCGTCTGATTCGCTTTATGCCCAAGGTGGTTATTGCCGTAGTGCCCGGTTGGGCGGTCGGCGGTGGTCACAGCCTGCACGTGGTTTGTGACCTGACGCTGGCCAGTAAAGAGCACGCCATATTCAAGCAAACCGATCCCGATGTAACCAGTTTTGACGGGGGCTACGGTTCGGCCTATTTGGCTAAAATGGTGGGTCAGAAAAAAGCGCGCGAGATATTTTTCCTCGGGCGCAATTACTCGGCTCAGGAAGCTTTTGAAATGGGGATGGTCAACGCCGTAATCCCTCACGATGAGCTGGAATCCACTGCCTGGGATTGGGCACAGGAAATTCTCGGAAAGTCTCCCATTGCCATAAAAATGCTGAAATTCGCCATGAACCTGACCGACGACGGGATGGTCGGCCAGCAGGTATTTGCCGGGGAGGCCACACGGTTGGCATATATGACCGATGAAGCAAAGGAGGGACGCAATGCCTTCCTTGAAAAGAGAAAGCCCAACTTTGAGAAAAAGTGGTTGCCCTGACCCCAAAAAGTATCACAATGAATAAAGCAGGGGCCTTTGTGAAGGCAGCCAGGTTGAGAACCCTGCCACTCTCCATTTCGGGTGTGGTCGTGGGGGCAGCACTTGCATTCCGGCAGGATGCATTTCTGATTTGGGTTTTTGTCCTTTCACTGTTGGTGACCCTCGCGCTCCAGGTGTTGTCCAACTTTGCCAATGATTACGGAGACGGAGTTAAGGGAACGGATAAAAAGCGGACAGGGGAGCAGCGGTTGGTGGCCTCGGGTGTCATCTCTCCCAAAGCCATGAAGCAAGCGGTTATTGTAAGCGCGGTGGTGTCCTTTTTGCTGGGGCTGGCGTTGATATTCACTGCTTTTGGCCCGGAGCAAACCGGCTACCTGGTCATCTTTGCCATTTTGGGAGTGGGTGCCATTGCCGCTGCCATCAAATACACGGTGGGAAAGGGGGCATTTGGTTACTCCGGTCACGGAGATCTGTTTGTGTTTATCTTTTTTGGCCTGGTCAGTGTGATGGGCAGTTATTTTTTGTACACCAAAGAATTTCACCTGATCGCCCTGCTTCCAGCCTGTGTCATTGGACTGCTGAGCACTGCGGTACTCAACCTGAACAATATGCGCGACCTGCGCAACGACGCTGTCAACAACAAGCGAACCACCGCCGTCAAACTCGGTCCCGGGAAAGCCAGGTGGTACCATTTTGCATTGATTGAAACCGCCTTTTTGCTCGCGCTCATCCATCTTTTTTTCTTTGCAGAGAAGCCCCTGGATTGGCTGATTTTAATTGCATTTGTTCCTCTTTTTGTCCATCTTTTCAAAGTGGGCAAAGTGGATGAGCTGGAAAAATTGGATCCCGAGTTGAAAAAAGTGGCACTCAGCACCTTTTTGTTTGCCCTGTTGCTGGGAATTACCAGTGTTTTTTAAGAAAAAATCACCATTATGAAGGCCGACTACCACAAGTATATTCTGGATTTTAAAAACCCTGCCGGCACTTCCAGGGGCGTACTTCGCACCAAGGAGACCTGGTTTATTTTTTTGGAAGACGGAGGCAAAACGGGAGTGGGCGAATGCGGAATTTTGCGGGGACTCAGTGCGGACGATGTGCCCGAATACGAGGATAAACTTAAGTGGTGTTGCGATCACATTGAGAGGGGCCTGGACTTTTTATTGGATGAAATGAAGGCATTTCCAAGTATCCAGTTTGGTTTGGAAATGGCCTTTAAATCGTTGCAGAGCGAAACCCCTTTTGAGCTTTTTCCATCGGCATTTACCAGAGGGGAAAAGGGCATCCCGATCAACGGGCTGATATGGATGGGGGACCAGGATTTTATGAAAAAACAGATAGAAGAGCGGATAGAAACCGGATTCACCTGCATCAAAATAAAAATCGGGGCCATCGCCTTTGAAACGGAGTACGCTCTGCTGAAATCCATACGGGAGGAGTACAGTCGTGGAGATATTGAATTGAGGGTGGATGCCAACGGCGCCTTTGAGCCCGGTGAGGCTCTTGAAAAATTAGAGCGGCTAGCCCAATTGGATATCCACTCCATCGAACAGCCCATCAAAGCGGGGCAGTTGGAAGAGATGGCCGCCCTCTGCGAAGAATCACCACTTCCGATTGCGCTGGATGAGGAACTGATTGGCGTTTTTGAAAAAGAAAAAAAGGCGGAGGTAATCAATGTGATCAAGCCCCCGTACATCATTCTCAAGCCCAGTTTCGTCGGTGGCTGGAAGGGCAGTTCGGAGTGGATCGAGCTGGCGGAGGATATTGGTGCCGGCTGGTGGATAACCAGTGCCCTTGAGAGCAATGTGGGACTGAACGCCATCGCCCAGTGGACCTGGACTCTGGAAAATGACATTCCCCACGGACTGGGAACGGGAAGCCTTTTTACCAACAATCTTGAAAGTCCGCTGACTGTCAGCCGGGGTACATTGCAATACGATCCCCGCAAGCATTGGATTTTTTCCCTATAATGTCTCCGGAATTGAAATCGGTAAACGACATGCATACTCCATCTAAAATAATCCACCCCTCATTCCGCATCGACGGTCACCCATTTGATTCGGAAGACCCCGGGGCGCTTAGCCGAATTTTAGCTAAAAGAGGTGATGAGACAGGACGTCAGATTGCTGAATTTATCGAGGAGTGGATCGGACCTGAGGAAAAGGTGGAGCTACAGACCTCCGGCTCTACCGGCAAGCCCAAAAAGATACTCGCCACCAAAGAGGCCATGATCAATTCTGCATTTGCCACCGGGGCGTTTTTTGGTCTCAAAAGTGGTGACAGTGCCTTGCTTTGCATGCCGGTGCAGTACATAGCCGGAAAGATGATGGTCGTCAGGGCCATGGTGCTGGGTCTGGAACTGGACTGTGTCACACCCTCTAAAGAGCTGGATCTTCCCGCAGAAAAAAAGTACCGGTTCGGTGCCATGGTCCCTATGCAAGTCGCGGCCAACCTGCATCAAATCGACAAATTTGATACGCTGATCGTTGGGGGTGCTGCCGTAAGTCCCGAACTGGAAAGTGAACTGGAGGCACACCCCAGAAAAATCTACGCCACCTACGGAATGACTGAAACTCTGACTCATGTCGCTGTGCGTAGGCTGGGACGGGAGAAGCTTTATCGGGCCCTGCCGGGGGTGACTTTTTCCGTGGATTCCAGGGAATGTCTGGTGGTGAATGCGCCGCGCATATCCCCGGAACCGGTGGTGACCAACGACGTGGTGGATCTGCGGTACGACGAGTGTTTTGAGTTGTTGGGAAGGTGGGACAATGTGGTGAATTCCGGCGGGGTAAAGTTGTTTCCCGAGAAGATAGAGCAAAAGCTGAAGGGTAAGATCGATGTGCCTTTTTTTCTCGCCGGAGAGGATGATCCCGAATTGGGTCAGAGACTGATTATGGTGTTGGAACAAGCCGGAGAAGAGGCTCTCCCGGATGGTCTTTTTGACGAATTGGATCCGTATGAAAAGCCCAGGCGGGTTTATAGTGTGGATGCTTTTGAATATACGGGGTCCGGGAAGGTTGATCGGGGGCGGACGCTGGGGGTGCTATTCCCATGAGTTAGGGGTAATATATTAGGTTGAGGATTTACTGGATGAATCAGGCCAAACCCTCCTTTCGAAATAGCTCCAGCAGGGCATCTTCACTAATGTTGGTGACTTTGGATATGAATTTTATATCCATTTTTTCCTTAAAAAGGCGGATTGCTGTTTCCTTTTTACCCTCTTCTCTGCCTTCTTCTCTACCTTCTTCTCTACCTTCTTCTCTACCTTCTTCTCTGCCTTCTTCTCTACCTTTTGCAATGCCTTCATCAAAACCCATTTTTTTATGAGAATCCATGGCATTTTTAAGGTCGCGGTGCTTTTTCAGGCTTTCTTCGTAGGCTTTGCGATCTGTTTTTTCCAACTTAAGAATTTCTGCTATTCCCATGACTTTCTTGAATATTTTTGATTGAAGCTTTTCCGGTAGTCTTTCAAGGTACTCTAATCTCGTTAATAAATACATCCATCTATGAGTCCACACCGAAAACCTCTTTTTATTACAAATGGCTGCAAAATCCAATATCTTCGTCATCTGAAAAAATCTTTCCTCAACGTAGCTATGGCTACGCCTGCGGAATATTTTCTCTTCTTCCTCGATCTTGAATTTTTCGCGCATTTTCATGCACAAAAGGGTTTTCGGAGTGGACTCATCAATGAGGTGCTTAAGCTTTGGTTGATATTTTTTTGAAAAAACCAGGAACTCCTATTTTATCAACTTACTAATGGCGCGGAATTCGTCATTGCCACTTTCCTCCATCAACTGGAAGAGGATCATTTCGACCGTTACAATAAAAACCCCCGATTGCCGCAATCGCTC
>SKLY01000210.1 GCA_007121335.1 Saprospiraceae bacterium
ACGTTGGTGGGTGTAGAATTTATTACTAGTTCTTTCTCCACGATTTCACGTATTAGTTTGAGTCAAAATGATCAGCCCGTGAGGTGTAAGCTGCACGGACAACCAGATCAGACATGTTAATATACCAGGAGAAAATCAGACAAATATCATTCCGATGCAACTGGACTGCGCATGTTCAAGAGAAAAATATCGCGCATCCATACGGTCTGATACAAAAGTAACCTTTCGTTACGCAAGTGGTTTGAAGATTGAATTCCGGCTCTACCGGTTATATTTTTTCGAGCAATTGTTAATGGGATTGGGTCAAACCACTTACAGCACAGATGGGAAAAATCAACGGTCTCCGGGGCACCTTCCTCTCGCTAAATTTTCCCACTGCAAAACCGGACAGACCGCGGTCAAAGATCATCCTAAGCAATCTGCTCAGTGGCGAGCAAACTGCAAGACCAGGAACTTCGGTCTGACCGGTTTCACAGGAAAATTATTTTTTCTTCTTGTGTCGGTTTTTCCTCAACCTCTTTTTCCTCTTGTGGGTCGAGATCTTATGTCTCTTCCTCTTCTTACCTGATGGCATATTCACGTATTTTAGTGTTAAAAAATATTTTATCTATCGTTCGCAAAGTTCATGGAATGTCCTCGCATTGGCCTCATCCCCTAGCGCTTCATAAACAATCGGAAGCAGACAAATAACCCTTTGATTGTCGGGTTCGAGATCATAGGCTCTGGAAAGCCTTTCCAGCGCCCGTTGATATTGTCCTGTTTCGATTGCCAACCGGCCGAGATTAAAGAGTGCCGGTACATATTCCGGATTTTGTCGATTGATTTCAATCAATTGCGTCACCCCCACCATCGGATTATTTTCCGGGGGATGATCGGTCAAAGTGACTGCCAGGTTTACCCTGTAATCCAGGTTGTTGGGCTCCAGAGAAACCGCATTTTCAAAGCTGGCAATTGACCGGTTACCACATAGCGTTCGCTGGCGTTCAGATTCAGCTCGCTGCAAGCATATATTATAGGTAGATCCGGCTATGGACCAGGCCTCGCCAGTCATCACCATTTGAGCAACAAGTTCAGCGTGATAACCCGCGAGGGCAGGATATCCGAATTGCATCCACCGCCTGGACAAATCCTTGTGATACTGGATCTTTTCACTTTCACTATCAGCCTGATCGAGTGCGTAATCCAGGGACTCAATCACATTCCTCCTTTCTGAGGAAAGGTTTGGCATTGCCGATCGCTTAATATTGACAAAATCAGTTGGTTGAAATTCCATTGCCCGCAGCCGCTCTGCTTCTTGTAATTCTGGCGATTTTGTATCACAGCCGAAATACAAGGCCAATACGGCGAAGATGGAAATGGAAATAAATATCAGACGACTTTTATTCATAAATTACTTTGCGGGTAGTTCATTGACATTTTCTTTCACCTGCTCGACAAAAATTTTAGCCGGTTTAAATGCAGGTATGTAGTGTTCGGGTATTTCTATTGCTTTGTTCTTCTTAATGTGACGACCAATTTTCTTGGCTCGCTTTTTCACAATAAAAGACCCAAAACCTCTAATATAAACATTCTCACCACTGGCCAGCGTATCTTTTACCTCTTGAAAAAAAGTCTCAAGTGATACGAGTACATCTACCTTAGGAACTCCGGTTTTCTCCGAAATGTTGGCAACTAAATCAGCTTTTCTCATCCTTAATCTTTGATTTATAGTTAATTATAGATTTGCTTCTACAAAAAGCGCAGCAAATTTCGCAAATTTTGGCAATATACAAAAATATTCACAATTTTTTCAGAATCAAATAGTTCCACTGCCCGCTAAGTTATAAATTTGCCGCTTATTTTCAAGCTCCCTGGATTTAAATCCTCCGGACAAGCAAAAACTAACGAAAAATTTTTACCATGATCCTGTCAATGACTGGTTTTGGAAAAAAAGAGGTGGACCTAAACGGTAAAAACTACCTGATTGAATTGCGATCTCTAAATAGCAAAGGTATTGAATTCCGAACCAAACTCCCGGACGAACTGCGGCATAAAGAGTTGGAACTGCGCAAAATTGTTCAAGATTACGTGATTAAGGGCAAGATTGACCTCACCATTTCCACAGGCAACAATTCAGAGGAAGATGACTATATCCTTGATAAAAATCTTTTGAAAGACTACTGCAAACAACTCTCTGAGATAAACGATGAACTCCATCTCAACGGTGACGTGCTACAGGCGGCCATGAAGCTGCCCAGTGTATTCAAACCGGTACAGCAGGAGCTTTCTGATACCGACTGGGAAAAATTGGAGACTGCAGTCAGGGAGGTCCTGGAAATCCACAAGAATTACAGAACGGAAGAAGGGGCTCCCATGTTCGAAGCGCTTTTAGAATACACCAACAACATTTTGAAGCGGGTCGATGTGGTGCAATCGATGGATACCGATAGAATTGAACGCATTCGCCAAAGGTACAAACACAACTTTGAAAAAATAGCGAGGGATGTATCCGCCAACCCAAACAGAATGGAACTCGAAATCATATACTACCTGGAGAAGTTGGACTTCTCAGAGGAGATCGTCAGACTGGTCCAGCACTGCGAATACCTACTGAAGGAGATAAAAGGGAGTGAAATTAGCAAGGGTAGAAAGCTCAATTTTATCACCCAGGAGATGGGTCGCGAAATAAACACCCTGGGAGCAAAAGCATACGACTCTGAAATCCAGAAAGAGGTAGTCGAAATGAAGGACGACCTTGAAAAGATTAAGGAACAAACAGCCAATATCCTGTAAGAGCCAATGGCAAAAGGCAACAAAGGTGGAAAAATGATCATTATCACGGCCCCTTCCGGAGCGGGCAAAACAACAATTGTCAAGCACCTTAAGTCCAACTTCCCGGAACTTGAGTTTTCGGTCTCCGCTACAACGAGATCTAAGAGAATTGGTGAAAAAAACGGTCGCGATTACTACTTTTTAACCAGGGATAAATTTGTCGAGCTCATTGGTGAAAAAGCCTTTCTCGAATGGCAGGAGGTGTATCCCGGTCAATTTTATGGAACCCTCCATTCTGAGGTTGGGCGAATCACCGACCGCGGCAAGAGCATCTTATTTGATATCGACGTACAAGGGGCTATGAATTTAAAGCAGGAGTTTAAGGGAAAATCAATGGCTATCTTTATAAAGCCGCCCAGCCTTCAAATCTTAATGGACCGACTCAGGAACCGCGGCTCGGAATCCAACGAGCAACTCAGAAAAAGGATTATCAAACTCAAGGAGGAATTGAGTTATGAAAGTGCTTTTGACAGAGTGCTTGTAAATGATGATCTCAGCAATGCCCTCTTCGAAGCAGAAAATATTGTCGATGAGTTTTTAAACTCCTGACAACAACCTTAAGATTTTACCCGGAATAAGTTGCATTAGAAAAGCATGGGCAAAAAAAAGAGACCGGAATTGCTCCCGATCTCTTGTGGTACCACCTGGAATCGAACCAGGGACACCAGGATTTTCAGTCCTGTGCTCTACCAACTGAGCTATGGTACCTGATTTATTTTGCGACGCAAAGATATAACAAATTACCTAATCCAAAATTATTTCGAAAAATATTTTTCCGTAGGGTTCTATTTGTCTTCTATTGGTTGCAATGTAATAATTGCGATATTTGCAGCAGCATTAAAGTATGAGCTGGTGAAACCAAAATTTCGGGCTTACCAGAATGGGCAAATTAGAATCTGCCACTATACCACAGCGACAACTACTTGAGTTAGAAATAGCGGACCAAATAAAGTACTGAGTACAAATGTTTTCACGGATCATTTTGTTTCCTATAATCATAGCTGCAGCCGTGGTGCTCTACCTGATGATATTTTACTATCGGGACTACTACCCCCCCATTTTCATTGTTCTGGTACTATTGACGACCTCTGTGCTAATGGTAGAGCAAAAAATTAACGAGTGGTGGGCAGGCAAGCGAAAGATGTCTGCAGATCCTTCTCTAAGGAATTTTCTCTACACCTATATTCCTTATTACAAAGGGCTGACACCCCAACAGCGCAAAGATTACGAGCACGAATTGGAGAAATACATGCTGAAGGCTGATTTTTTTGCCAAACTCAGTGATGACCTACCTGATGATATCAAAGCTCTTGCCTGCATTTATCCCGCGATATTTTCTTATCAGACAGGGATCAATCTGAGTAAGAAGTACAAAACGGTGGTTTTTTATCCTCATCCATTCCTCACACCTGATTTTTCGGAGGAAGTACACGTCTCAGAGACCAATTTGGAGGATGGGGTTTTCATCTATGCCATTGAGCATTTGCACATGGGATACCGCGGGAGTCATTTTTTCAATGTTGCCATTTACGAAACAGCATGTGCCTGGCTAAATGAACATCTGGAGGGGCGAATTGTCAAAGAGAAATGTCCTGACAGGGAAGAGATTTTTAAGCTGGGCACCTATGGCGATGATGAACTTAGCCGGTATTTTGGAATGCCACCGGCAAATGATGCTGCCCTTTTGATCCACCATTTTTTTGTGTTTCCTGAGAACCTTAAAAAGGCCATGCCAGAGCTGTACGAATCCCTGGTTGATATTTTTGGAGATTACCACGTGCTTACCAACAAGCCCATTATTTATTAATCTATGCCATTGCAAAAAAACAAAGTGGTAGTCGGAATTGATATCGGGGGAACAACCTCTAAAATAGGAGTTGTTGACCAAAGTGGCAACATTTCAGCCTCTGCAGTGGTACCCACTCCTGAATCCGAAGATCCCGCCATTTTAATAAAGGAAATCTCCCGGTCTTTGATCAATTTACTACCCGGAGGATTTGATAATACTGGTATTCAGGCAGTTGGAGTGGGTGCACCCAATGCCAGTTTTTTTCGCGGAACCATTTCCTTTGCTCCCAACTTGAATTTTGCCAAAAACAGAGAGGTGGATTTTGCCGGAATTTTTCTCGAAATAACGGGACACAAACCAGTTCTCACCAACGATGCAAACGCCGCGGCCATTGGGGAAAAGATTTTTGGGGGTGCATCTGAAATGGATGATTTTATGGTAATCACAGTCGGTACAGGTTTGGGAAGCGGAATTTATGTCAAAGGAGCGCTTCTCTATGGAAGTGACGGATTGGCCGGGGAAGTCGGACACACTGTTTTTCAGCGGGACGGCAGACCTTGTAAGTGCGGAAAGTACGGCTGTATCGAAACTTACGTATCCGCAAGTGGCCTGGTGAATACCTTTAGAGAACTATCTACTAATCCACCAGAGGTAGAAACCCCCTACGATATTTACGAGATTGCACAAACGGGCGGTGAAGATGCCATTAGAGCTTTTAAACTAACCGGTGAGAGACTGGGCATTCATCTCGCAGATATGGCTGCTATTTTCAGCCCTGAGGCCATTTTTATTTCGGGGGGACTTATAAGCGCCGGTGAATTCCTGTTGGAACCGGCAGAAAAGGCATTCGATGCGAATTTGATGAAACACCACAAGGGTAAAATACCACTGCGAATTAGCGAATTAAAGAACCAACAAACAGCCATACTGGGTGCTGCAGCTCTGGGCTGGGATTCCATTAGAAAACACGAGATTCGATAGATCATGGACCACCCTCATGACGAAAACTACATCAGATTGTACGAGACCATGGACCGCTCCGAGCTGACCATGATCAAACTGGCATTCAAAAACCGGGGCATTAATTTCAGAACCCATTTTGAAAAAACCCTTCAAATTGCAGATGTTTACGCAATGGGTTACAATGGTGCCATCATTGAGGTTGAAAAAGCCCAGCTACCGGATGCCAGAGAAGTAATGGATGAGCTGGAAATCAAAATCGGCGACGACAATGGACTTTCGGATTTTCCCCTAATGAAAAAATTCGATGCTTATAGCAGCAAGCTGCAGTGGGTAGGTCAATGGGACCTTACCGTGCGACTTTTGGTATTTGGTTTCATTCTACTTTCCCTCGTCTATCTCATGGCGATTCTGCTGGTAGAAAACTTCTCAGACGGATCCATTTTTCCGGAATTGTAATCAACCTAAATGAGTTTTATCACCAACCCGGGATGAAGTTGAGTCCAAATCTTACGGATCCTCCACTTCTCAATGGGAGAGCGTAATATGGCTCCAGGATCATGGCACCAAATAAATTGATGCGCAGACTCAAACCTGCCGACATCAACACAACAGACTCACCACCCTCACCACTGCCAAAAGTGATGTTGTCGTAGTCGTTAAAGGCCACCCCGATATCGAAGAATGCATTCAGGTCTGAGGCCAGGAATCCCGAAGAAATCAAAGCCAATCTCTCCGGTCCGGTAAATGGCAGGCGCACCTCGGCACTTCCCAGTAGCACTTTTGACCCAACCAATTGATTGACAGTGAGGTTAAAATCTTCCTGAAACTCTCTACCTGAGATTTCATACCCACGCACCAGGCCCATCTGGCCAATAAATATGGGGAAATAGGCATTGGCATCTGAACCAAAACGAGAATAGTGAAATCCTCTGAATGCAATGGTAACCGGGGAAGCCCGGAAATACCTTCGACCATCTGCTACCGCAGCATTAAAACTGTATCCTCCAAAAAATCTATCGTAGCTCAAGCGGTAGCGATATCCCTGCATCGGTGCGGTGAGGCCAAAATATGAATTGTCACCCACCAGCGCACCACCCACATTGTGAGTGAAGGTCTTTCTTATCTCTGTACCACCGATAACCACATCGCTCTCCACTGGAATCCGCTGCCGATCCCTTCCCAAAAATACAGTGCCGGCCTGGTTGTAATAATCGGTGTACCTATCCAATCTGAAGAAACGATAACTGGTACCCAACGAACCTTCGACCCGCGTCCTTCTATTGAATGGATAGTGAGCAAAAACCTGAGCACTCTGTTCAAAAATTCTCAGTATATCGGTGCGAACCACCGGAACGACAATGTCCGTACCCGGAAACTCTTCAAATCCAAAGGACGAAAATCCGGTTCGATGTGGAATGTGCGAGAGAGAGGCGCCCCAGGCAATCGGACCTTCACGATTTATATAAGTTCCGCTCAATCCGATGTCATATATTTCTCCATTTAGAAAAAGCGTGGTAAAAAGCTGATGATCTCCCAGAATATCGGAAAACAACAACTGAACACCGCCGCCCATCATTACGCCACTTCCAAAGGTGCCACCACCCACACCAACGCCAACTCCCATCGACTGGCTAGCGGCAATAAGTGAAAATCTAGAATCAAATGGGACTTCTTCAAAGTGGAGGGTATCGGGAAAATCATCGATAACTATGGTGCTCAATCCTCCATCCGAAAGGGACATTGCCAGGCGGCCAACCGGTGGTAATTGCCCGGCCCCTTCCTGATTAACATCCGTTTTTTCTACCGGATCCATTAAGAAATTCTCCATTCGGCCGTTGTACAAATTGTACTTACCGCCTTCAAAAACATTGTAAACAACCCGGTCCACCCTTCTGGGAATTGTCAAAGCCGGTGCAAAAGAAGTGATGCCGGAAACGCCCGTGGGAATGCGGGTTTGCTGAAAGAGGGAATCGGATGCCATATCGTAGGTGTAAATGTCGCGATATCCCTCTCTGTCGGACAAAAACCAAATGCGATCTTTTCTATCAAATACAGGATTAAAATTATCTGCTCCGGGAAATACGTCCAGATCCTCCCATCTATTTTCTGAGAGATGATGCACCGCCAAATTGTGGAACCACTTTCCATCTACCATCCCGGTTTCCCTGCTCACCCGGTCTGTAGTGACTGCTATTTTTCCTCCGTCTTTTGACCAGGAGGGCAGCAAATAAGAATGGGTGTCATTGGTAAGATTGCGAAGACGCTTACTATCCATGTCAAAGATAAATAAATCAGGTCTTCCGTTCCTCAGACCACTCAAGGCTACTACATTTCCGGTGGGAGACCATGCGGGATTGCTGAAAAAAGAGAGGTCGGGAATTTTGAATACATTTTGGCGCCTTCCCGATTCAACATCCACGGTAATAAGTACATTTCGACCTTGCCGAAAACCCACATAGGCAAATGTACGGCTGTCAGGAGACCAGGTTCCGGCAGACTCGATCACATCCATGTGGTCAATATCACTGTATCTAACGGAACTGGCTATTCTCCTTTTTATCTCGCCGGTATTGGCATTGGCCAGGAAGAGGTCAGCGGTAAACAGGTCCTTTTCAGAGAGGAAAACCACATACCTGCCATTGGGACTGACTGAAGGTGAAACATTCATGTGTCCTGCTTGCTCTGCCGTCACTACAGCCCTACCGGGATTCTGAAAACCCCTACCTTCCATCTGCTCGGTGTAATAGTCGCGGAGCTCCGTTTGCCAGTTGGACGATATTTCATCCATGGATGCACCTAAAATCGCAGGGAAAGCTCTGTCCATTCCCCGCTCTGCAATTGCCCTAAAAAGCGGAGGGATTACCGCATCGCCATAATTACCCGTTAGGTGCGCCCAAAATGCCTGGCCATAGCGATAGGGAAAATACTGGGGGCGGCTCATATCTCTAATAGAGGGTATGTCATCACTCAATACCGCATCGCGCATCCACATTGCCGTAAAAGGATCGTTTCTCCCGCGACTAAGGTATTCCGCTTTCCCCTCAATCATAAATAGTGGAATATTACGCAAATTTTCCGCCGACATCATCTCATCTCGTAAAATGATATTGAACTGAAAAGCATGAACCAATTCATGGCCTAAAATCTGAAATGTTTTTTGGGTGGAAATGGTCAGAGGCATTATTACCCGGTTGCGAAGACCCTCCGTAACCCCACCGACCCCCGGGCCAATTTGTCCGAAAATCGCATTGGTCTGCTGAAAATCCGAGTGGTCACTGTAGAAAATCAGCGGGTTTCGCTGGCGGATGGTATCCCTCAAAATCCGCATGTGGTTGGCGTACCACATTTCGGACATATTTGCCAATTCGTTTACCAGTGCCTCCTCCTCAATATAGTGGTAGATATCAAAATTAGGAGTTTGTAACATCCGAAAATCGAAAGTGGTGTAACGAGGTTTATTCTGACCGAAATACTGAGCCTGTAAATGAGGCAGTTCAGAAAAAAACATAAAAAAACCGAGAAAAAATATCGCAATTCTCATCTTTGTAGAGCTTTTAACCGTACATAAAGACCATGAAACCTTGCTGTAAGGTTGGTCGCTTAGTATTAGAACCAAAAAGTTTTTGGCCTAATTGCTATTGTGGTAAAATTTATTGGACCCCTATTGTAGCTACTCAGTGAATTAATGCAAAGGAGCAAAAAATAGTTTAATGGATTGGAACAGTTGTTTTTCGACAAGGCGGATATTGAGTAAGGCAGGAGAAGAAAAAAGTAATCACCGGTCACCCTTCAGCAGGGATGCAGATCGCATTATTTTTTCGGATCCCTTTAGGAGATTACAGGACAAAACCCAGATTTTTTCGCTTCCCGGAAGTGCTTTTGTCCATAACCGCCTGACTCACTCATTGGAAGTGGCCTCGGTGGGCAGATCCCTCGGCGCAATTACCGGTAGAAGAATTTGTGAAATACACAGTAAGTCGCTGAATGACCGATCAAAAGTTTTCTACCGGGAGGAATTGTCAGATGTAATATACGCTGCCTGCCTTGCCCATGATATTGGGAATCCTGCCTTTGGGCATTCTGGAGAAGACGCCATTTGCTCATTTTTTACCAACAATGCAGAAATAAGGGTAGAAGGCACCGGACTAAAAGATTTTTTCGATGAGAAAGCCTGGACCGATCTGACAAATTTTGAAGGAAATGCCAATGCGTTGCGTATTCTTGCAGGCGAGCGGCAAGGTGTCAAACCCTGGGCCCTGAACCCTACCATTACCACCATTGCCACTATGACGAAATACCCCTGTGAATCCAGCGGTAGTGGAGGGAAAAAAGGTGCCTTGCACCGAAAGAAATTCGGCTTCCTTCAATCGGAAATGGACTTATTCAAAACACTTGCCGATGAATTGAATCTAATCCGGGAGTCGGAAAATCCACTGGTTTATCTCAGGCACCCTTTCGTATTCCTCCTGGAGGCAGCAGATGATATTTGCTACAACCTGGTGGATTTGGAAGATGCCGCAAGACTGAATATCATCAGCTATTCCGAAGCCTGTGACTTGCTGGGCGAACTGTTGGACTCCTATGAACAGAATGCAGGCTCATTTTCCGGAAAATCCGCCTTGTCAAAGGATCCACTTCAAAGACTATCCTACTTGAGGGCAAAATGCATCGGCCTTTTGATTGACGACTGCGCAAATGCTTTTGTAGAAAATGCAGACAAAATCATCTCGGGAAACCTCGACAAACCACTAATAAAAATCACTCAGCCAACCACTGAAAAGGCACTGAAAACCATAAAGGATTTGTCTCTGGAGAAGATATACAATTCCGAATCCGTGGTAAGGATGGAGCTTGCGGGCTACCGTATATTTTCCCATCTCCTCGAACTCATGGTTCCCGCTGTATTAAAGCAAAATCCCAATGGGCAGGACAAAAAAACCCGCATGATGATACCGGAATCATACCGCCCTTATCCGGATTCAACCCCATTTGAAAAAATGCTTTGCCTGATCGACTTCCTGAGCTCCATGACCGACAACTACGCCCTGGAGATTTACAAAAATACCACCGGTATTGAAATGCCACATCATTAATTAGTAGGTTTAATACCTGAAAAACCGGCTGCTAAACAGTTTGGTAAAAATTGCTGTTTGTACCCCAAATAAAGCAACCGATGAACATATCCTACGTCCCCTTTGAACAGATCGATAAAGTAAAGTGGAACAGCTGTGTACACTTTGCCGTCAACAGTGAAGTTAGCGCTTATTACTGGTGGCTAAAGGCCGTGGTAAAGGAGTGGGACGCCCTGGTGGAAGGTGATTACGAGTCGGTTTTACCTATTTTTTACAAAAAGGACCTCCTGGGACGCAAATCCATCGTGCACCCACCTTTGATCGGTCGAATCGGTATTCAGTCCATTAATCTGCTTTCGAGAAAGCGGATAGTGAATATGCTGAATAAACTACCGGATATTGCAAATTCCCACATGCTTTTCAATGAGATGAACATCATCCCCCCTGATTTTGAAACCCACACCGAGCAAAAAGAAGCCTGGCGGGTGCTGCTCAATAAATCGCTGACTAATATCAGGAGTAACTACCAGCCTGAAGTTATGAATACCATTTCCACCGACCTGCCAGACGGGTATTTTTTCCAGGTCAAGATGAAACCGGAGCAAATAGTGGAATTTGCCAAAGAAAACAAGCAAATGCCTTACGATGAGTTCGCTACTCTCCGGGTGCTTTACAACCTTCTTCACCGCGGCACTTTGGTCAATACAGTGATACTCGACAATGAGCAAAAACCCGTTGCCATGCTTACTTTTACTTATCACTTGAAAAAGATTAAGGTATTGCTGTCCGTGCAGAATGAAAAGGGGCGGGAATTGAACGCCATCCACAGAATGTACGACCATGTATTTAACCTGCACCAAAACAAACCGATGATGTTTGAATTCTACCCGGGAGATGGGGAGTTTGCAAAGGGGCTCGGAGGTGAATCCTACGTTTATTGGGAATTAAATCGATCAGATACCCTTGGAAATTGGTCCAAAAGGCTCGAAAAAGCGACTATTTTCTGATAACTTATCGGGTATATATGGATACTTGATGTCTGCGAGGTAGAGTCCATGACCTGGCACACTCCAGGGCATCGATAACCGGTTTTGATTATCAACCGCGTCCTTAATTTCTTCGAGGGTTATTTTCCCGAGACCGACATTGAGGCAAGCGCCTACAATTAAACGAACCATGCCACGCAAAAAGCGATTGGCCGATATTTCAAACACCCACACCTTCGGAGATAGTTGATACCACATAATCTCATCAATTCGACACCGGTGGTGATTCACCTCAGAGCCAGATTTGGAGAATGCAAAGAAATCCTCTCCCCCACCAATAACCTCTGCGGCTTTTGAAACCAGTTTAAAATCACAGAGGTGGAGCTGACGGAAAAAAAACAACTTGTCGTCTCTGAAGGGATCGGCAAATCCGGTCAGGTAATACCGGTACGTTCTGCGAGTGGCATCAAACCTGGCGTGGGCATCTTCGTGAACCGGAATTAATTCCCAAAGATGGATATCCCTGGGTAGGAGGGCATTGAAACTCCTGATTGTACGGTTCAATTCAGCTTGTTCCGGGCATTCCAGGTGAAAGATGTAGCAG
>SKLY01000188.1 GCA_007121335.1 Saprospiraceae bacterium
ACGTACAATAAGTGACTGGCATTAATTTACGCCTTAAACAGTGGCTAAAAGAAGCTGCACGGGTAAGGCTAAAAAAATATTGCAAGATTTTGAGCTTTTGGCTTGGAAATGCACATAGAAGGCCGCAGAGGATTAGATTTTTGTTAGGGGCGTTTTTTCAAAATATCCTAAGAAACCAAAAATCCCTTAGAATAGATATCCTGCCGGCCACATCAAGGTCACGGCCTCGCAAACAACTCACCAACTCACAGACTCACCAAATCACAACTGAAACAGGTCCACTACAGGGGAACAGAGATCACAGAGAGTGAAAACTGGAAGAATCTACAACCCCTGGATAAAGATTTACTGCCGACTAATTCGAGGTGGCGCTCTCAAAAAAGCCATCGGCCATCAACCATCGGCCATCAACCATCGGCCAATAACCGTCAACAGACTCACCAATTCACAACTGAAACAGGTCCACCACAGGGGAACGGAGATCACAGAGAGTGAAAACTGGAAGAATCTACAACCCCTGGATAAAGATTTACTGCCGACTAATTCGAGGTGGCGCTCTCAAAAAGCCATCGGCCATCAACCATCGGCCAATAACCGTCAACAGACTCACCAATTCACAACTGAAAAAAGACTCACCAATTCACAACTAAAGTTCCTCCCCTTGCCTGCCATTTTCATTCAAATAGCGGGCGAAGACGTGTTGAAAGCCGTGGGTGCAAATAATGCGCTCGGCTCCGGTTGCTTTTACTGCTTTTAACAGTCCCGGCCAATCAGCGTGGTCGGAAAGTACAAAGCCTCTGTCCACTCCGCTTCTTCGTTTGGCACCTCTCACTGCGGCCCAGCCGGATGCAATGGCTTTTTCGGCATTTTTTAAAACTTTTGACCAGTGCTCTGAAAAACCCGATGGGGAAATGATGACCATGCTGCCGGGGAAGTCGGTTGATTTGAGGCGGTTTGAAAGGGGCCGGGTTCTTTTGAGGGCGTGTCCGTCTCTCCTCACGGCATTGTTCATATCCTGTACCGCCTGGTGGCAGAAAATGGTGCCCTGCACATCTTCAAGACCCTTGATTAGTCGCTGAGCCTTGCCCAGTGAATAGGCTTGCAATACAGAGATTTTACCCTGGCTGCGGTTTTTCTCCCACCATACCTTTATGTCACCCATTACTTCTTTTTGAGTGGGCCAGCGATAAACGGGCAGTCCAAAAGTACATTCGGTGATAAAAGTGTGGCATTTCACCGGTTCAAAAGGGGCGGATAAACCGTCTTTTTCGGTTTTGTAGTCCCCGGAATAGACCCAAACTTCACCTTTTCGCTCGACCCTTATTTGAGCTGAACCCGGCACATGGCCGGCGGGGTGGAATGAGAACTTCAGTCCATTGATTAAAAATGGTTCACCATAGGGATAAGCAGTGAAATTTGCGGGGCCGATGCGCTTTTTAAAAACCTCGATTGAATCGGCCGGAATGATGTATTTACCCATGCCGTATCTGCAGTGGTCTGCGTGCATGTGAGTTATGATTGCTTTGTCCACCTTGCCCGCAGGATCCAGCCAAACACCGGCCTCACTGACATAGAGTCCTTTTTCCGTCTTTCTTATCAAATCCTGCATAGGGATAAAATCTGAGCCTGTTCTTTGAGTGCCTGAAAAATTGGGTTGTGTCGTTTACTGATTCAGCAGGCTTCTTGCAGCTTACTCTTCTTTGTTTTGCTTTTCCTCACTTTCTTCATTCCCTATTTTGCCATCGCGAAAATCACGGAATTCGTCAAAGGCCGTTTTTTTCCAAAGAGGCACTCCGTCTTCGTAGGCTGCCCTGCCAATAATATGAGCAGCAATGGGGGAAGTAATGAGCAAGAAGACAAAAATAGCGGAAGCTTTGAGTGCCACGTCCACGTCGTTGAAATAAATAGCAACTCCGAGCATAATACAGGCTACGCCCAGCGTAGCCGCTTTGGTAATGGCGGATACCCTGATGTAAAAATCAGGTAGTCTGACTACCCCGATTGCAGAGATCAAAATAAATAAAACCCCGATTATTATTACTGCTGCACTTGCTAATTCGATCATTTCTTTGCTTTATGACTTTTCTTCATATAATAGGCGAATGCTACAGCACCGAGAAACAATATCAACGACAGTATTATTGCTGCATCCAGGTAAGAGGTAAGACCGGTGATTAGCGAATATAAAGCGATCATACCAATGGTTATTGTGCCAATAAGGTCAAATGCGATGACCCGGTCCGGCAGGGACGGTCCGACAATGATGCGGATAAACACCAATACGGCCGAAAAACTCAGGACGATCAGTGCGAACAATAAAACCATGTAATACCAACTCATCTTGTTACCTCCAGTAATCTTTTTTCAAAACCAGTTTTCAATTCTTCCTTTATCTTCTCTGCCGTCATTTTTTTAAAATAGATGGCGTGTACAAACAAGTATTTCCTGTCTTCACTCAGTTCGAGACTCAGCGTGCCCGGAGTCAGGGATATCATATTGGCCAGTATGGTAATTTCCAGGTCCGTCTTTGCATCCAGAGGCAGGGCCACTATGCAGGGACGCATGTGCGTGGTAGGGGTAATCACATCATAGGCCACGCGGATATTGGCCATTACCAGTTCTTTGAAAAAATAAACGATCAAATTTATCAGGCGGGGTAATTTTCTGCCGTATTCCTTGTTGATCAGATAGCTCAAAGGCCAGAGAATACTGAATATCACCCAGGTCCAGAAGAACAAATTGATGGCAGTGGCTCCCCAACTCATAAAGTTGAGAAATTGCAAGGCCAAAATGATGGCCAGGGCGATATGTGGTATTATCCAAATCATTGTGCCATTCCTAATACATTCACAATATAAATTTCAGGGTTCAACAGTTGTTCAGCGGTCATTTCAGCAAAGTAGAAAATGGGTTCTGCCCAAATCGCCACTCCGACACTCAAAACTGTTATTGCAATTACGGGAAGCAGTACCTGACGGTTTATTACCCCCCGCTCTTTTTTCAAGGTCTCTATCTCCAAATTGGTTTCCTCCTCCGGTTTTTTCTTCCAAAATACTTCGTTCCAAATCTTCGACATGGAGTAGAGGGTCAAAAATCCCGTGGCCAATGCGACCAGCACCAAAAAATATGCGTCCCCCACCAGACCTGCTTTTACCAGGGCAAATTTTGCCCAAAAACCACTGAGTGGCGGGAAACCCGCAAGTGAAAAGGCAGAGATCACAAAAAGCAGGGCCAAAAAAGGATAGGTATGGTAAACACCGCCCAGTTTTTTCAACTCATAACTCCCTTTAAGTCTGTTTACGATACCGCTTATCAAAAACAGGTTGGTTTTCACGAAAACAATATGGATAATAAAATACACCACGCCCGTTATGGCCAGTTTGGTCCCAATTGCCAATCCCATGATCAAATAACCTATCTGGCTGATGATATGAACACTGAGTATTTTTCTAAACTCCATTTGGGCTGCCGCTCCGAGTACACCAATAAACATTGTTGTGGCAGCGGTAAATATCAGCAGATTGTCCAGGAATGGACTTTCGTGGGTGAAAATCAGGGTAAAAAAGCGTATGAATGCATATACACCCACTTTGGTAAGCAGTGCGGCAAATATGGCTGTTATCGCTACCGGAGGAGTATGATAAGAGGCCGGCAACCAGCTGAAAAGCGGGAAAACGGCGGACTTCACACCAAAGGCGATAAAAAAGAAAACTGCAGCCAGGGTAATGAGTCCTTCATCGGGTACGCTGTGTATCCTCAGGGCAATGTCGGCCATATTAAGGGTACCGGTCAATCCGTACAATACACCAATTCCGGCCAGGAAGAAAATGGAGGCCATTATGTTCAAGGTCACATACTTTATGGCCCCTTCCAATTGAGCTTTGGTATTTCCAAGTGCCATCAGTACAAAGGAACTGATGAGCATGATTTCAAACCAAACGTAAAGGTTGAAGATATCCCCGGACAAAAACGCGCCACTGACACTGAATAACAAAAAACTCATCAGGGGAAAAAAGCCGAATCGCATTCGGGCCCGGTCCATATCCCCCATCGAGTAAATACCGACGGCAAGTCCCATTATACCTGTGAGTAGCACCATAAATGTGCTGAGATAATCTGCCACAAGGCTGATTCCAAAGGGCGCATCCCAACCTGCTGATTGGAGGGTGATGACCTCGTTTTCCAGAACAGAGCGCATTAGATTGATGGCCGCCAGCGTCATCGCGATGGTGCTTATTAGGAAGACGATTTTTTGTCGCTTCACATCCATCCAAAAGAAGAGGCTAATAATCCCCCCCAACAATGGAATCAATAGTACCAGTAACAATTCATTTTCCATCAATCGTCAAGTCTGTCAGTCGTGTTTAAATCATCCAGGTTGTCTGTGGCTACTATTCGGTATCCTACCTTAATCAAAACAATGGCAAATGCCTGTATTCCAAATCCAATCACTATGGCGGTCAATACGAGTGCCTGAGGTAGGGGGTCTGCGTACGGTTCCACCAGTGCTTCGGCACCCTCAGGCACCAATGCCGGTGCTCCACGGGTAATGCGGCTGATAGTGAACAACATCAAATTGGAAGCGTAGCCCAAAATGATAAGGCCGATAATCAGCTTTACAAAACTCTTGTGCAGCACCAGATAAACTCCTCCGGCGTACAATCCTCCTATTAGAAATGGCAGTACATCTTCCATGTCATTCCTCCCAAAGTGAAAAAATTATCTTCAAAACCGTTCCTCCTACAAGCAGATACACTCCTATGTCAAATAATATCGGTGTGCCCGGTTTACCCATAATCGGTATTTCGATCTCTTCCAGCCAAAGCCCTGTCTTATAGGTCTCGCCGGCTATTATTGGTATTAATCCACTCACTACTGCGAGCAAAAGACCGAGCGCAATTAAAAATATGGGCTTCAGCTTAAAGCGACGCCTCGTCCTTTCCGCCCCGTAATTTATGGCGTAAAGGGCGAATCCGGTCGAGGCAACCAGGCCGGCTACAAATCCACCACCGGGGGCATTGTGCCCGCGAAACAACAGGTAGAGCGAAAACAGAAAAAATAGTGGGATCAAAACGCGGATCCCGGCCGATAGTATTACTGAGTTCATATCGCTTCCTCTTTATCGTCTTCTGTGGTAAATTTGATCAATCCGTATATGCCCACCGCCGCAATTCCCAGGACCACGATCTCTCCCAAAGTATCCAGTGAGCGAAAGTCCACCAGGATTACGTTCACTACATTTCGACCCATACCCAGCGGATAACTCGACTCTGCAAACCAGGTCTTGAGGTGAGAATCAAGGGGATAGCTGGTGATGAGCATCACTATCCAGGTCATAATGGCACCAAAAAGTGCTGAAACAAGGAAATAGCGGAATTTTATAAATCCCTCGTCAAATATCAGGTAGTGCGGTAGCTTCCATAATACCAGTACAAACAACACCACGGTAAGTGTCTCTATCAATATTTGCGTCATGGCCAGGTCCGGAGCACCGAAAATGATGAACACAAAAGCCACTCCGTATCCGACGACACCCAGCATGGCAATGGCGAGCAGTCTTGATTTTGCTACAACCGTATAAAAACAGGCCACGATCATCAGCACACCGATCACTATGTCATAAACCCTGAAGTCGCTCCATAGCACTTCAATATTGGGTATGCCAAAATCTTTAAGAACGATGAGGGCCAACACACAGAAAGTGCCCACCATCATGGAAATGTAAACCCGCAAATATCCATTTTGAACCCTTTGCGTGACATTTTTTGCCAGTTCAGCAAGACTGTCCATAGTCTGTTTGTAGGCGTAAGAGGGCTTAATCTTGTCCGAAATTTCAATCATCGACATCAGCCGCGGATTGTAATATACAAAGGCAAAGGCGGCAATGCCGGCCACCAGTGTGGTCATACTCAAAATCAATTCGGTATTGATCCCGTGCCAGAGTTTCAGGTTCAGTGGTTCATTTTCGGGAAAAACCACCTGTGATGCCTGGTCCAATAGCGGGTTTATCAGACCGCTGAATACTCCTAATACTATGGATAAGACAGCGAGTACTGCCGGCCCTGCAAGCATGGTGATGGGTGCCTCGTGCGGCTTTATATCCAGTTTGTTTCGCCTCCCAAAAAATACCATGTACGAAAGCATTCCGGCCGCTGCCACAAACAACATTCCGGTGATGAAAAAGGCCGAGGTTGTCAGCGGGGAATTCACCACCATTCCGATTGTGGATTCATAGGAGTACTCCTTGCTGATGAATCCAAAAAGCGGGGGGATGCCCGCCATGGACAGACAGGCTACCACTGCAGCCGTACCCGTTACCGGCATTTGTTTAAACAACCTGCCCAGTTTGCGGATATTTCTGCTACCCGTCTCGTGATCCACTATGCCCGCAATCAGGAAGAGACACCCCTTGTAAAGGGCGTGGGCCAGTATAAAAATCACAGCGGCTTTTATGGCGATGCCCGTTCCAATCCCCAGCAACATAACCAGTAAACCCAGTGCGCTGACTGTTGTATAGGCCAGTATTTTCTTTAAATCGGTTTGCATGACGGCAATCAAAGCACCCAGGACCATGGTGATACCTCCAAATATCAACAATAATGCGTGCCATCCATCGGCACCATTGAAAACAGGACTCACTCGTGCCAGCAGATATACTCCGGCTTTTACCATGGTTGCAGAGTGAAGATACGCACTCACCGGAGTGGGGGCTGCCATCGCTGAGGGCAACCAGAAGTGGAAGGGGAATTGGGCCGACTTTGTAAAACATCCAATGATGATGAGTAACATGGCCGCTGTGAAGAGTCCGCTCTCGGCTAGTTCATCTCCGCGCTGCACCAGTTGAGACATCTCCATGCTGCCGCCACCAATCCCCAACAAAATCAGACCCGCGAGTAAAGCAAGGCCGCCACCTGCTGTGATTAGCAAAGCTTCCAGGGCAGATTTTCGGGACTCCTTGTCCTCGTGATGGTAGCCGATGAGGAAATAGGAGCTGAAACTGGTCAATTCCCAAAAGATAAAAAGGCTGATGATGTTGTCAGAAAGTACCAGGCCGAGCATGGACGCCATGAACAAAACCAGGGACATGAAAAACCGGTCGGTCTTTGGCATGCCTTTCATGTAGGTCCCTGCATAGGTCAATACCAGTGCACCTATTCCCGTGATGAGCAGTGCGAACAACATACTCAACCCATCCAAATGAAAGGACAGTGAAATGCCCATAGTGGGCACCCAATCCCAACTTGAGGAGATCACCTCGCCACCCGACACACTCCCGAATTGGGTCATCAGCCATGCAAAGGCCGCTGCCGGATACAGAGCCAGCACCATCCCGGTATTACCTTTGAAAATTCGGTAAATCGCCGGGACAAAAAATGCCAATACTACTCCTGTCAGTACGATTGTCAACATATGGGCACAAAGAAACTAATTCTAGGTGAAATCCCGGGCTGTGGTATCAAGTTTTTTGTCGGAATCGCCCGGTAAAAGATTTTATATGAAATATCTAATGAAAATTTTGATGCCGGGGTTTAATCCAAAGACAGGTTTCGGGGGAATTAATGGTTTTGAAAGGGGGGATTAGGGGCTAGCGGACAGGTTTTGAATAAATTTCCGTGTAGGGACGCAATGCCTTAGGTTCGCTACATGGTTCTAATCTGTCGCATAAGGCGTTTTTTAATAAAGTTAATAATGACCCACCCCCAATGCTTTGGTAGATCAAGACAAAAGGTAAGAGAGATTGGATTTAAATCGGCTACATTTAAACCAGGGAGAGACCAGGATTAGATTGGCACAAAAATTTTAAAGGGCATTTCTTGAGATGGTCACAGGTATTTCAACAGAAATGAAACCCGATGCAGAATTTGGAAATCAAAGCCGCAACCTTTTATGAGGGTTTTAAATTGGGCATTCTCGACAATCAAGAGAGATGGGCAGTCAAATTGATGTACTTTAACCCAGTTTTTTTACCAAAAAAGGTATTACTCCTGCTCGGACTTCTCGTTTTCCACTTCCAAAAAAGAGCGGAAGGCCACAAATTTATCTTTGTAACGATCAATATGGGATTTTTGGAGAGCAGGTGCGTGGTTGTTCATGTAGTCTTCCAGGGCCTTTTTGTTGTGGCAATAGTACTGGATGGCATAAGTGGTTCCCTGTGGTTCCTCTTTGAGCAGTTTGCAAAATTTATAGCCGCTGAACAGCCCGGTTTCCATTACCTCCGGGATGTGGGTATTTAGCATCCATTTTTTCCAATCGTCCCTGACATTGTCGTCGATATTGACGGTCACATTGTAAATTATCATGCTTCTTGATTTTTTTCTGGGATTAAATGATCAGGGGGTGTGGGTGTCTCGAAATTCGCGAAATCGCTCTCGCGCATGGTCCCTGAATCTGCTGTCCCTGTAATCCATAAAGAGTATTTCGTAGTACTCAGAGGCGCGCGCCGGGTCGTCAAGGTTGTGTTCCCACATCATCCCGAGTCTGTGGAGGGCGTGATCTGCGCGAATCCCCTCCGGATGTTTGTCATACACCCTGTTGTAGTATTTTTTCGCCATTTCAAAATCTCCAAGTTCCCTGTATGCCTCGCCTTTTGCATAAAAAACATGGCCTTCGAGTGTGTGGCCGGGGAATTCTTCAAGTAAATCATTCAGAATTGCAAATGCCTCGTCGTGGCGATTTTGGAAGAGGAGAAGTTCGCTTTGTGAAAAACGCTCCAGGGCCTGTGTGGTGGTATCAAGCCCAAGGTGGTCCATGATAAATACAGACAGGTCGATGGCATCGTTTGCGATAAATCTGCTGGTAGCTGATTTCAGGATGTCAAACTGAGATTGTGCCCATTCAAAATCTCCCATGAAGTAGCTCAGCCTCGCATCCCTGAATCTAGCCTGTTCCCCCAGCATTTCCTCCGGAAAATCTTTGTCCACTTGAGAGTAGAGCAAAGTAGCTTCCCACCGCTCGCCATTGATCAGGTAGTAATCACCCAAATCGAGTTTGGCCTGTGCTTCCAGGTACCTGTTTAGACCCGGCATATTCACCAATTCGTTGAGAATCTCGATGGCTTTGTCAATTTCATTGAGATGCAGTGCATAGAACCTGCCGAGTTCTGACATCAGGGGCGCAGTGCGCGGATTTCTTCCAAATTCATCCAGAAAGTCAAGGTATTTCTCTTCCAGTTCGACCAGCATTTCTCTGGTTGCATCCGGGTTTTGGTTGATACGCTTGCGCAGGACATTGAGGGCATTCTGTTTGGATGAGACGTAGAATGGGGAATCTATTGCTTTGTTGTCTGTGATGTATCTGTAGGCTTCGATGGCGGTTTCGAGGTCTTCCTCGTTTTCCGCTGTTTGAGCCAGACGAAATACCCGCTCGCCATTTTCTCCCAACCGCCTGTCGAGGGCACGGTACTGAACCAGTGCAGATGCCAGGTCCCCGCGGTTAATAAAGACCCACGCCAGCAATTCTGCGAAGTGTTCATTTTCAGGGTGGTCCTGTATTTTTCCGTATAGTTGGGCCTCCAGCTCCATAAAGTCCTCCTCGGAAAAAAACCGGTCAAAAATGGTTTGGAGATTATCCATTCTATTGGGCTGTTCCCTGAGATTGATCAGGTAGTATTTTACCATGTTCTCGCGCTGGCCGGTCCTTCGGTAGAGATCTGCCAGGTTGTAGGCAAATAGCGATTCATCTTCGAGTAGTTCTTCTCCTTTTTCGTAGGTGCGCAGCGCCATTTCATAATTACCCATCCGCGTAAATCCATTGGCCTGCCTGATGATACTCCCCCTGTCTGCCGCCAGATTTCTAATGGCCCGCTCGTATTCCCTCTCAGCCCGGTCGTGTCGGCCTTCCTGTTCGTAGATCCGGCCGAGTGTAAGGTGTAGATGCGTCTCCCTGGAGTATTTACCCATTCGTTCCTGAACAGCCTTCTTTGCGTCATCGAGTCGGTCGAGCTCGATATAACACTCCATCAGCCGGTCAAAGTAATGGGTAGAGCGGTCGTTTTCCCTCAAGAGTGATTCATAGACGGAGGCCGCTTTATCAAATTCCCTGTTGTTGAAATACTGGTTGGCCAGTTGTGCCGATTGCCCAATGAGCGAGGCCGTACCCAGCATGAAGATTACTATCAATAATGTGCGCATGGTTTCTTTTTCTGTCGTGAAAAATAACGCCCGCATTGCCCAAAAGTTGTAATACACGCCGTCCCATTTGGGTGGTCATCACTCTTTAGGGGGTGGAAGGAAACAGGGCTTATATTTTGGAGATAATCAACTAATGAGGTTCACCATAGAGATGACCGCAAGAGAGAATCCATGCCAACTCACCAAATCACACAACGAGCTTTCCGCCAATAACCTTTAGGTTTCTCCCCCAAAGCGTCGCCTGCCCCCAAAACTTTGGTGGGGGGGCTAAGCCGCAAAGGAAGGCGCAAAGAACCCTTTTTTCGGCAAAAAACCCTTCAAAATCTACAATCCCAAAAAATGGGATATGTAACTGACCACACCGCACTTACGCATACAAAAAAACTCAAAACTAAGAACTAAAAACTCACAACGAGCCATCCGCCATCCACCATCAACCAATAACCCATGTGGTCCACCACAGAGAGCCAGAGAGCACGGAGATTGCACAGAGTGTTTTCGAAAAAACAATGTAATGAGCAAGGATGCGCCAGAAGAAAATCCTCCAAAATATACAACCCCAAAAAAATGGGATAAGTGACTGGATACATTGTGCTTACGCATACAAAAAACTCAAAACTAAGAACTCAAAACTCAAAACTCACAACGAGCCATCGGCCATCAGCCATGAACCATCCGCCGCTCCGCCATCAATCAATCCTCTCCACCCTAATCCTGGTCTTACCTGCTTCGGCAATTTCCTGCTCTTCTCCGTCCACGCTCTCCGTGAATTTAATCCGGTCTGCGAGCACTTCGTTTTTCACGTAGTCGCTGAAATCATTCATGGCATCGGTGAGAATTTCGTTGTTTTCGATGTACACATTGATGCGGTCGGTGACATTGAAATCGCTGTCCTTGCGCAGATTCTGGATGCGGTTTACCAGCTCCCTGGCGAGGCCCTCTTTTTTGAGTTCTTCGGTCAGGGTGGTGTCCAGCGCCACGGTGATATCGCCGTCCTGCGCGACCTGCCATCCCGGAATATCCTCGGAAGTGATCAGGACATCTTCCCGGCTCAGGTCGTAGTTATTTCCGTTTAGTTCCACCGTGACATTGCCTGTTTTTTCGAGTTCGGCAATCTCATTCGGTTTCCAGGAGGAGATCAACTGATTGGCAGCTTTCATATCCTTGCCAAGACGTCTTCCCAGGGTTTTGAAATTGGGTTTTGCCTTTTTCTTGATGAGGCCTGAGGCATCAGTTACGTATTCGATCTTTTTGACGTTGACCTCTGCTTTGATCAGCTCAGACACGGCTTCCACCTCTTGCTTGAACTTTCCATCGACCACCGGCAGTAATATGCGATTGAGAGGCTGGCGCACCCTTATTTTTTCCTTTTTTCTGAGAGAAAAAACGAGTGAGGTAATGCGCTGAGCGTAATCCATTTTGCGCTCCAATTCCTCATTGATTACCTCTCTGTTTACAGCGGGGAAATCGCAGAGGTGTATGGATTGGTGGGTATGTGAATCGTTGGCGGAGCTGATGTTTCTGTAGAGAAACTCCGCGAAAAAGGGTGCCACCGGGGCCATGAGTTTGGCCACTGTGACGAGACACTCCTCCAGTGTTTGGTAAGCAGCGAGCTTGTCTGCGGACATCTCACCTTTCCAGAACCGCCTTCTGCTCAGCCTCACGTACCAGTTGCTGAGGTGGTCCGAGACAAATTGCTGTATTTTCCGGGTCGCCAGAGTCGGCTCGTAGTCTGCGTAGTGTTTTTCCGCCTCAACCGTGAGTGAGTGCAACATGGACAAAACCCAGCGATCCAGTTCCGGCCTCTCCGCTGCGGGAATGGATTCTTTTTTACCGTCGTATTTATCCACATTGGCGTAGAGGGCAAAAAAGGAATAGGTATTGAAAAGGGTTCCGAAGAATTTTCGCTTGACTTCCTCCAGGCCCTTCAAATCGAATTTTAAATTTTCCCAGGGTTGGGAATTGGAGATCATGTACCACCGGGTGGGGTCGGCTCCGTACTTTGCGATGGTTTCAAAGGGCTCGATGGCATTGCCGAGGCGCTTGGACATTTTACGGCCGTCTTTGTCCTGCACCAATCCATTGGAAACCACATTTTTGTACGCCACGCTGTCAAAACACATGGCCGCTATGGCGTGAAGGGTAAAAAACCACCCCCTTGTTTGGTCAACCCCCTCAGCGATGAAATCAGCCGGGAAGTTTTTTTCGAAAATATCCTCATTTTCAAAGGGGTAGTGCCACTGTGCATACGGCATGGAACCGCTGTCAAACCAGACGTCGATCAGATCGGTCTCCCTCGTCATGGGTTTGCCCCCGGGAGTTACAAGGGTGACATCGTCGATGTAAGGGCGATGAAGGTCCCCGGGTACGGACTGATCCAGCCCGAGTTTTTGATTGGCCTTTTCAATTTCCGCTTTCAGTTGCTCGATGGAGCCGATGATCAGTTCTTCCTCTCCGTCCTCAGTGCGCCAGATTGGCAGGGGGATACCCCAGTATCTGGACCGGCTGAGGTTCCAGTCCTGGAGATTTTCCAGCCAGTTTCCAAAACGCTTGGTACCGGTGTGGGCGGGTTTCCAGTTGATGGTTTTATTGAGTTCCACCATTTTTTTACGCGCGGCTGTGGTTTTCACGAACCAACTGTCGAGCGGGTAGTAGAGAATGGGTTTATCCGTTCTCCAACAGTGCGGGTAGTTGTGGAGGTATTTTTGAGAGGAGAAGGCCTTGTTTTCCTTTTTCAACTTAATGACGATATCGACATTGACATCTTTGTAATCCGGATCGTCCTTGTAGTTTTTTACATACCTACCCGCAAATTCCCCCATTCTCTCGTCAAATTTCCCCTGCCTGTCCACCAGGGTAAGGTGTCCAACACCGTATTTGGCAGCTACCTGGCGGTCATCGGCTCCAAATGAAGGTGCGATGTGAACGATACCGGTACCGTCTTCTGTAGTCACAAAATCTCCCAGCAGCACCTTGAATGCATCTCCGCTTTCCGGCTGTGCATAGGGCAGTAACTGGTGGTAAGAGATCAATTCCAGTGATTTTCCATCGGTTTCCAGCACCACCTCGGCAGGTATTTTTTTGTCTCCCGGTTGGTAATCATCCAGGGACATTTCCAACTGCTCCGGTTTGAACCAGGCACTGAGAAGTTCTTTGGCCAGAATGACGTTAATCGGTTTGTGGGTGTAGCGGTTAAAAGTTCGGACCATGAGGTAGGTCAGTTTGGGTCCGGCAGCGAGTGCGGTATTGGAGGGCAGGGTCCAGGGTGTGGTCGTCCACGCCACAAAATAAACCGTTGCATCCCCTGCTTTTTCGTACAAAAACGCCGACCTTTCGTCCTTTTTCAGCTCGAATTGAGCCACGGCGGAGACATCGCTAACCTCTCTGTAGCAGCCGGGCTGATTGAGCTCGTGGGTACTGAGTCCGGTTCCGGCGGCAGGAGAGTAGGGCTGTATGCTGTAACCCTTGTACAGGAATCCATTGTCGTACAGTTTTTTCAGCAAGTGCCAGACGGATTCGATGTAGTCGTTTTCAAAGGTGATGTAGGGATTGTCCAGATTGACCCAGTAGCCCATTTTGCGGGTCAGGTCGTCCCAGAGGTCCTTGTAGCGCATTACCGTCTCCCGGCATTTTTTGTTGTAGTCATCCACGGAGATTTTTTTGCCAATATCCTCCTTGGTGATACCGAGTTCCTTTTCCACGCTCAGCTCGATGGGCAGACCGTGGGTGTCCCAGCCACCCTTGCGCTCCACCCTTTTTCCCTTCATGGTGTGAAACCTGCAGAACAGATCCTTCACAGTCCGAGCCATTACGTGGTGAATGCCCGGTTTGCCATTGGCTGAAGGCGGACCTTCAAAAAAGACGTAGGGGTTATTCGGGTCCCTCTGGTCTATACTCTTTTGAAAAATGCCCTCTTCCTCCCAAAACTTCAGGATTTCTGCATCCATGGCAGGCATATCCAATTGGCTGTACTCCTTAAACTTTCCGTCACTCATGCTAGCTGCTTGTGTTTTATATTCTACCTCGCAATGCGGGTTTCGTTTCAAGTTGGGCGCAAAAATACGAATAAGCTGAAAACTGGTAGATTTAGGGGGAATTGGTTTGGAGATTCTTGAAACCGGGATTAGTCCAGGGACTTTTGATCAGGAAAAATAAGTTTTCACTGCAATGAAGTCCGGCTGGATTTACAAGGTGCATGGCTGATCGGGGAATGGGAATAAAATTTCTGATGGAACAATAGAACAGCCCGGGGAAAACCCCGTTACCGTTTTTGAGGTTAAATTGAGGCGAAAAAAATATATGATCAATCTATTGATAGAGCGGGAAGAGGCATCGGCCCAGATTCAACTGACCTTTTACCTGCACAATGTTTCCACATACTCCTTCTCCTGTACCATGCATCTGGAAGGAGTGGAGGGAGATTTCAGGCTGCGCGAGCGGTTTTTGAAAAGCGGAGAACTGGCAAAAGTATTTGTGGTGCCGGCGCATTTTGTGAAGGACCACCTGAGGGTGAATTATTCCACCAATTGTTTTTCCACAATGGGCAGGGAAGGTTCTTCCAGTGGAAAAATAAAGGTCAAAGCCCGCGATTTTTTACGCAAAAAGGTGTTTATCGATGAACTGAATACCTCCTGTCTCAAGTATCCGCTCTGGGAGGAAAAGAAGGGGAAAGACAAGGCCGGCAAACTGGACTACAAACTCAAATCTGACACAAGCGGTGGTTCCCTTGAATTTGTGAATATTTATGACACCAAAGAGTTGGTGGAATTTGACACAACCATCGATCTCCACATCGAAAAACTGGTGGATGATCCGTCCAGGGTGGATGCCAATACCGCTTTTTTGATACAGATGAAAGCCTTCCAGCAATTCATGGATAAAGCCATTCGACTCGGGGTGGATAAGGTCTATGTAATACACGGTTTGGGCAAGGGAAAATTGAGAAACCGAGTCAGGGGCTACGCCGAGGATCTGGATGTGGTGGCTGAGGTAAAAAATGAATGGGATCCGCGCTTTGGGTACGGTGCTTCAGAGATCAGATTTAAATAAGTGGGGGAATTGTGTTCCACCCGGGCGGTAATTTAGAAGCCGGGTAGAAATGATGATTTTAGTGGATTTTTTACCTGTGGTTATACGTAAGAGCTGCCAATCCCAAAAGTTTTAGATGCGCCTTGTTTGTGGCCATTTAAAGTAGTTGAATTACAGTTATGCAAAAAAACTTACAGGCTGAAATTGAAAGTAGCAACAGGGTGGATTCCACCCCGTGCAGCTTGTACTTTTTTCACTTCCGCAAAAACAAATACTGGGCATTCAAACAAATGCGATTGGCCTTGAAGCCGCTGAAGGAATCTCCCGAATTGGAGTTTTTTAAACTAATGGGTTGCGGTGGGGGAAATGGATTTAGTATTGTGCCCGATTTTTCGACCTATGCATTGCTCTGTGTTTGGCAAAAAGGTTTTTCCCCGGAAGACTTTGAAAAGGAGAACGACCTGTATCACAGTTACTTGCAGCGCAGTTCCGGGATCAGGCGTTTTGATTTGCGTCCCGTCGTGGGAAAGGGCAGTTGGGGAGGTGGTGTTCCATTTGAGATGCAGCCCGAATTAAAGGGCGATTATCCCTGGGCCGTTTTGACCCGCGCTTCAATAAAATGGTGGAAAGTTCCTGGCTTTTGGGCTTCAGTGCCGGGCGTAAGTGATTCCGCATCCGGTTTTCCGGGCTCTGCATTTTCCATTGGTATTGGCGAGTGGCCATTGATCGAACAGGCTACCTTCAGTGTTTGGAAAAATCCCGATTCCATTAACCAGTTCGCCTACCAAAGTCGTCATCACAAAGAAGTGATAAAAAAGACACGGAAGAGAAATTGGTATTCGGAGGAATTGTTTGTACGCTTTCAGGTTTTGAATGATCAATGGTTGTCAAATACTGATTCAACCGGAGGAGATTTTTAAAGGGTTTTCCATAAAATCAATCCTGCCGAAAAAACCTTTAAAGGCTATTTGCGTATCTTTGCAGGTGATTAATGGCCAGATTTTCCAGGGTTCTTTAAAAACTGGTAATGTAAGTCGGCCTTTGGGCGTTAACGTTTGTAAATTCTTAAACACAGAAATCATGAGATCTATAATAGCACTGTTATTGCCATTGTCACTGATGTTTGCAGCTTGTTCCGGTGATCAAAATGGCGATCAAAATGGAGAACAGGGTGGAGACGAAACCACCGGGGAATTGACCATCAATGAAGAGGGAACCACCGCTGAGGATGCGGCCGCTGCTGATGCTGAGAACATTGAGGAAGTTCGCACCGTCAAAAGGAACTTAGATACGGAGACTTTTCGCGAGGAAATTCAGTCCAATGATGCCGTCCTGATTGATGTCAGAACGGATAGAGAGTGGAATAATGGTAGAATACCCGGAAGTGTGCAAATGAACATACACAGACCTGAATTTCAAGAAAATCTAAGTGCTTTTCCACGGGATCAAAAGCTTTATTTTTACTGCGCTTCCGGAAGGCGAACTCAGGAGGCATTGAGCATAGCCGAGCGCCTGGGTTTTCACAATGTATCCCATCTTTCCCGGGGGATCAACAGTTGGCAGCGCGAGGGCTTTGAGCTCGAGCGGGATTGATGGTGTTCTTAACCGGTATAATTTACTTTGATCAGGGAGGTGTATTTTGACTTTATCTGCCAGTAGTACAGGTGATTAGGTTGTGTACATAAAGCCCTGTGGTTCACAACTTTACCCTTAATTTGCTTTTAGTTGACCACCAGTGATTAGGTGGTGTTTTGAACGCTTTGTGCGATTCAATTGGGGTTGTGGCATGTTAAAATGTATGGAAAGTTTCTGGGATATGAGGTGAAAATCCCCCAATAGTTATAATTTTGGGCTTAATTCAACAGCCAGACGGCAATCATCAATACGAAATTCATGCTGAACTATACCAACGTTAAGAAGTTTTCGGGCTTATTTGTTCTGTTGTTCACCTTTGTGGTGTTCTTCCTAACAGCCGAGAGGACGACCAGTTTGTGGGATTGCGGAGAGTTTATTTTGGCCGCCTACAAAGTACAGGTGGTTCACCCTCCCGGAGCACCGCTATTTATCATCACGGGTCGATTTTTCACTTTGCTGGCCGAGCTTTTCTCCTCCAATCCGGCAGACATCGCTTTTGCCATTAACCTGATGTCGGGTCTTTGCACGGCATTTGCTGCCATGTTTATATCCTGGGTGACCATTATTTTTGGAAGAATGATTCTGACCGGTCGCGATGTGGAACCCCGTGGAGCTGACCTCATCGCCCTGGCTTTCGCCGGTATCGTAGCCGGACTTGCCACCGCCTTTTCAACCTCTGTTTGGTTTTCGGCCGTGGAGGGTGAGGTTTACGCCATGTCCACCTTTTTCTCCGGCTTGACTCTGTGGTCGTTTATGAAATGGTATGAGCTTCCAGATACTCCGGAATCCGACCGATGGATATTTGTATCCATTTTTGCCATCGGACTTTCGATAGGTGTGCACCTTTTGAGCTTGCTTGCATTCCCTATGATGGCACTGCTGTACTACTTTAAAAAATACGACAACCACAACCTGAAAGGGGGACTGGTTGCACTTGCTGCTGGAACCGCCCTGATCCCATTGGTTCAGAATGTCATAATAACCGGTATTCCTACCCTTTGGATGTACTTTGATCTCTTTACTGTCAATGTACTGGGGTTGCCATTCAATTCCGGGATTATACCCACCATCCTGGTAGTGGGGGGTATTCTGTTTTACGGTTTCAGATGGGCAGAGAAAAACTCGAGCAAACTGGTACATTATGTCACTATGGGTGCCACTTTGATGGTTATTTCTTTCAGCTTATTTGGCGTGGTGGTAATTCGCGCACTTGCAGGACCACCGGTAAACATGAACGAACCATCTGACCCCATTCGCCTGCTCTCGTATCTCAATCGCGAGCAATATGGAGAAAGACCGTTATTCAGAGGGCCGCACTTTGATGCGAGACCCGTATCTCATGAGTTTACCGATCGCTACGGACGGGTGGATGATAAGTACGAGGTTGTCGAACAGCGTGTAACCGCCGTTTACTCCTCTGCAGACAAAATACTTTTCCCGCGAATGGGGCACATGGATGCCAACAGAGTCAGGGAGTACAGGCGTTGGATAGACAGAGAAACCGGCACACCCACCATGGGGGATAACCTGAAATTCTTTTGGGATTATCAGATAAAATGGATGTATTGGCGGTACTTTATGTGGAATTTCAGTGGGCGGCAAAACGGAGAGCAGGGGCATCATTCCTGGAATCCACGAAGTGGCCACTGGTACAGCGGTATTACCCCACTGGATGAATTCCGGCTGCACAATGAAAGTGCCATGCCCACGGATATGAAAGAACACAAGGCGCGGAATAAGTACTACATGCTTCCCTTCTTGTTTGGTTTACTTGGCTTGCTGTATCATTACCGGCACCGAAAGAAGGAGTTTTCAGCCCTGATGATACTGTTTTTGACTACCGGTATAGGGATTATAATATATTCCAATCAGCCTCCTATGGAGCCAAGGGAGCGGGATTATGTGCTGGTGGGTTCCTTCTTTACTTATTGTATGTGGATGGGCATGGGAGTGCTGGGTCTCTACGAGTTCCTGAAGAATAAGATTGGGGCCAATAACTTCGCTATGGCGGGATTGGCTTCGGCCCTCGTGCTCACCGCTCCGATGTTGATGCTCACCCAGACGTATGCTGAGCATGATCGGAGCTCCATCACAGCCGCAAGGGATTACGCCAGTAATTTCCTGGAGAGTTGCGAGCCCAACGCCATCATTTTTACTTACGGTGATAACGATACTTACCCACTGTGGTACGCTCAGGAGGTTGAGGGTATAAGACGGGATGTGCGGGTGGTAAACCTCTCCTTGATTGCTGTGGACTGGTACATCAATCAACAGCGTAGGAAAATAAATGAATCTCCTCCAATCAATTTTACCATTTCGGAGGATGCCTACCGGGGCAGTGCAAGAAATCAGGTGTTGTACTATTCACCTGATGGAAGTGATCGACCAATGTCGCTCAAGGATGCCCTGGAATTTATAGGTGGGGATAATCCAATTCAGGCTACCACCAGAACCATGCCGAGCTATCTGCCATCCAGAAGGCTTCATATTCCGATTGATACCGAGCGAGCAATTGAAAGCGGATTGGTGGAACGGAGGGAAGCCAGCCAGGTTGTCAATAGGATAGAAGTGGATCTTACGGACAGAGACTTTTTGGTGAAGGATGAACTCGCTGTACTGGATCTCATTGCCTCTAATATTTATGACCGACCTATTTATTTCTCTGTGACAGCACGTCCGGAGAAACTTCTCGGTCTGGAGGATTACATGCAATTGGAGGGCCTGGGACTTCGATTGGTGCCCATTCGGTCACAATCAGATCCGACTTTGGGTATTTATGGTTCCGGTAGGGTTAATACAGATGCGAGCCACGAGCGATTTACAGAGCGATTCCGCTTTGGCAATTTTGACAAAAAGAATTTGTTTGTGGACAGGTCCTATCAACCTTCCGTCCAGGCGCACCGCTTAACCATGATGAGGACGGGTATTACCCTGCTGGAAGAGGGCCGCGATGAAATGGCTGCCGACATTGGCCGCACATTCCTAAATGGTTTTCCAAACAAAAATTTCACCTTTGATCCTTTCGCTATTCCATTTATACAGATGCTGGTCTCTGGAGGTGACCTGGATGAAGCCAAACGACACACCAGAACGATGGCCGAAGTCACCAGGGAATACATGCTGTTTTTCGATTCCCTCGATGAGTCAGACCTGAATGTGGGCTGGAGCCGAGAGCGCAACCACTACAGACAGGGCATCAGACAAATGGACGAATTGCTCGCCGATATCGGTGATGAGGAGTTTGAAGCCGAAATCCTGGCTCTTATTGATGAGTTTAGGTGAAAAGTAGGGTAGGGGATTGGATTGGTGAGATTCTGGAAAGCACTGTTGACTTTTTTGGGTGTGCTGGATTGCGCGATGGATTAAGTTTGAGGCATTTTAGTTGAAATTATTTGTTATATTGCAATTCTATGCAATGGCTTCAACTCCTTGTCTATCTAGTCTAGTTGCTCATAATATCAATCCTGCCAATTTTCCGGTGCTTATGGAAGTTTTATATCTTTACAATCGAAGATATCTGAGTATTAATTCAATGAAAAATATGCGAATATCAATTGGCAATGACCACGCGGGTACTGAGTGTAAGAAATTTATTGCGGAAAACCTGGAAAAGGACGGTCACGAACTGTTGAATCACGGTACAGATGACCCTGACTCTGTTGATTATCCGGATTTTGTTCATCCGGTGGCGCGGGATGTGACCGGGGGCAAGGTGGACCTGGGAATAGTGATTTGTGGGAGTGGCAATGGAGTGGCCATGACGGCCAATAAACACCGGGATATCCGAGCTGCGCTGTGCTGGGATGTCGAATTGGCAAAACTCGCACGCCAACACAACAACGCCAATGTGCTGGCCATCCCTGCCCGCTTTGTGAGCAACCAACTCGCTTTGGAAATGGTGAGAGCCTTTCTGACCACGGAATTTGAAGGGGGGAGACATTCCCGACGGGTGGAAAAAATCAGCAAGGGCGTGTAAATATTGGTTGTCAAAACAAAACATCACCATGAATTCATATCTGCCTGTGTTTATCCGGAGCATTTTGGCGCTGTTTCTCAGTATTTCACTGTCAGCGGTGGCCATTTCTCAAGAAAAGGAGAGCCTCCATGTCAAATACGCCGATAAAATAACCCTTGAAAATTTGGAGTCTCACGTTTGGGCTCTTTCGGCAGATAGTATGATGGGGCGGGAAACTGGCGAGCCCGGTTCTCATATGGCCGGCAATTACATCCAGCGGTTTTTTGAAGAAATCGGAGTGCCGGCAGTGGGGGATACCACTTACCGTCAAACCATGACCGTCCGGTGGTTGATGTGGGAAGAAAATGAGTTGTTTGTCGGGGACAGGAAGTTGAGAAACAATCGGGAATACCTGGCCCTGCCTGCCCACAATCGCAATTGGGACGATGTGTCCATTGGGGAAGTTGTTTTTGGGGGATATGGTATTGATTCGGAGTCTTACTCTGACGTGCCGGATGTGGAACTCAATGGAAAAACAGTGGTGTTGTTGCGCGGTGAGCCCGTTGATGAGGACGGGATATCGCTGGTTACCGGCAGTGAGGAAGAATCTGAGTGGAGTCGCAACGACAGCCTGAAGTTGAGTCTTTTTGCCGACCGTGGAGCAGAATTGGTTGTGATGGCTGAACCTGCGATGTTTGACCTGGTGCGGGCAAATTGGAGGGCGATTACCAGCCCCTTGGATTCCGGCAGCCCGACAGAACCCGCTGAGGGCTATCCCGGCTTGATTCACATCACAGAGTCCGTAGTTTTTGAGATGATGGGCGAAGTTGGGGATTCCCTGTCAGATGCCCTGGCATACGGCGACCCGGACATTTCGGATTGGAGTGGTCAAAGGGCGGAAGTTGATTTTAGGATTCACCTTGAAAAAGAAGTACGCACGCTTCAGGACGATAATATATTGGGGTATGTACGAGGTATTGACCCGGAGCGGAGAGATGAGTTGATTGTGGTTTCGGCTCACTACGACCACATCGGTTATGAGGGAGATGAAATTTTTAACGGAGCGAACGACAATGCCTCGGGAACGGCTGCGGTAATGGAAATGGGCAGGGCTTTGGTGAAGTCGGTTGAAGCGGGGGATGGCCCTGCGCGATCAGTGCTTTTGCTGTTGTTGACCGGGGAGGAAAAGGGACTCCTGGGTTCGCGCTACTACGTTCAAAACCCCGTGTTTCCTCTGGAGCAAACCATCGCCAATATCAATATCGATATGTTGGGCAGGACGGACAGAAGATATGAGGAAAAGGGCATTGACAACTATATTTATCCCATTGGAACTGACAGGCTGAGTACGGAATTTCACGAAATTGTGCTGGATGTAAATGAGCGGTTCTCCGATTTGAAACTGGACTTCAGATACAACGATCCTGAGGATCCCAACCGCTATTACTTTCGGTCAGACCACTACAATTTTGCCAGGAACGGCATACCTGCTGTTTTCTACTTCAATGGCATGCACGAGGATTACCACCAAACGGGTGATACGGCGGACAAAATGAACTACGAGAGCATGACCAAACAAACCCGCCATATCTTCCACGTCCTCTGGGAACTTGCAAACAGGGAGGAAGCTATCCGGGTGGATGTTTTTTAGTAATGAAAGTGGAAAGTGGAAGGTGTGGTGGTGTAGTGTATTGTGTGTTATTCAATTACGAATTACGAATGACGAATTGGGGGGCTTGGGCGAGATTTCTGGGGTTTCGGTAAGGGTAATTATTTTGGGTGGTTCGTTATTAGGATTTTGATTTCGCCCCCAAAGCTTTGGGGGCCAAGGCGCAAAGAAAGGCGCAAAGAAATCAATTTTCCAGAAATATTCTCGAAAATCAACACGCCCTGCATAATGATATACTGCCGGCCACATCAAGGTAACGGATGAAAATAACTCACCAACTCACAGACTCACCAATTCACAACTGCTCACCCTGTTTCAATCCCTTTGAGGTGTTTGCTGTGGGAAAATAAATCTTCGTAGATTTCTCTGAAGCGGTTGTTGGCTTCGGATTCGGTGTTGAGTAGGTCTGCCAGGGTGATCTGATCGAGGATTTTGTCGAGTGAGGCCTGGACGACTCTCCAGAGGGATCGCAGGGTGCAGTCAGTTGAATTGGCGCAAAATTGCTGGTTGCCTGAGTGGTTGTTGCAAAAGGAGCTGTTGAAAAGGACACCGCCCAGTGCCCTGATTGCATCATTAATGGTTATTTCGTCGGCGGGTCTGGCGAGGCTGTAGCCGCCTTTTAATCCCCGGGAGCTGTTGATAAGTCCGTCCTTTCTGAGTGCCCTCGTTATTTTTGCCACATAGGAATTAGACAAGCCCTCGGATTCGCTCAATTGCGAGATGCTGAGACCATCTTCATCATTGGAACTGGCTATTCGCATTAAAATTCTGATGCCGTACTCATCCGATGCATTAATTTTCATAATTCCTGTGTTTTGTAATTGAGTCAATTAAAACATATCCAGGGCAAATCTAGCCTCTTCACTCATTCGGTCTTTCGTCCAGGGTGGGTCAAACACCACCTGCATTTCCACATCATCAACGCCGTCCACTTCCAGCACTTTGGTTTGAACTTCCATGGGAAGACTACCGGCTACCGGGCAATTTGGGGTCGTGAGGGTCATGATCAGTTTAATTACTCCGGGTTTTATCTCGTCCACTTCGTAAATCAACCCCAGCTCATACACATTCACCGGTATTTCGGGATCGTAAACCGTTTTAATGGCGTCGATAATTTTATTCTTCAACTCCTCATTCATGGTTTTCCAGTTTCTTTTTCAGTCCCAGTCCGTAGTATTTCATGTGTTTAACCATACTGGTAAGGCCGTTTGAGCGGGTGGGGGAGAGATGCTCTTTCAGGCCGATGCGATCGATAAAATAAAGGTCAGCACCTGCAATGTCATCCGCTTTTTGGCCCGACAGGACCTCAATGAGCAGGGCGATAATTCCCCTCGTAATCACCGCGTCGCTGTCCGCTTTGAAATAGACCTTTCCATCCTGTTCGTAAGCCCTCAGCCACACCCGACTCTGACAGCCCTTTATCTGGTACTCCTCTGTTTTGTATTCATCCTCTATAATGGGGAGCTTTTTCCCCAAATCTATGATGTAGTCGTACTTCTGCATCCAGTCATCAAACAGGCTGAAGTCTTCTATTATCCCGTCTTGTTTCTCGTTTATACTCATTTTTCTGTACTTTAGACGAGCATATTGCGGGCCTTCTCAACCCCTTTTGCAAGTCTGTCAATATCTTCTTTGTTGTTATACAGCGCCATAGAGGCTCTCACTGTTCCGGGTATGCCAAATCTTTCCATCAGTGGTTGAGTGCAATGGTGTCCGGTGCGAACCGCGATTCCGAGTTTGTCCAAAATGATCCCGAGATCATAGGGATGGGTCCCCTTTACCAAAAAAGAAACCACGGAGGTTTTATCCGGGGCGGTGCCAATGATTCGCAAGCCCGGAATGGCTGTGAGCTTTTCGGTGCAGTAATTTAGCAGTTCCTGCTCCCATTGAACGATGTCCTCAGGGTCAAACTGATTGAGGTAGTCGATGGCTTTTTTCAATCCCACCACGCCCTCTATGTGAGGGGTGCCCGCTTCAAACTTGAAGGGCAGCTCGTTGTAGGTTGTTTTTTCAAAACTCACCGATTCGATCATTTCACCACCTCCATGCCACGGTGGCATTGCTTCCAGTATTTCCTCTCTTCCCCACAACACGCCAATGCCCGTCGGTCCGAGCATTTTGTGTCCTGAAAAGACGTAAAAGTCTGCTCCGAGGCCGGCGACATCTATACCCCCGTGGATACTGGCCTGGGCTCCGTCGATGAGCACTGCGGCACCACATTCTTTGGCCAGCTTTGTAATTTCCTCAACCGGATTGATGGTGCCGAGGGCATTGGAAATGTGGTTGACCGCAACGAGAGCAGTTTTCGAAGTGAGTAGTTTTTTGTAAGCATCCATGTCCAGCGATCCATCCTCCCTGACTGGAATGATTTTCAAGGAGAGGTTTTTCTCTTCGGCCAAAATTTGCCAGGGTACGATGTTGCTGTGATGCTCGAGTTCGGATAAAATAATCTCATCTCCTGCATTTAGAAATGCCCTGCCGTAGGATTGAGCCACGAGGTTGATTCCCTCCGTGGCGCCACGAACAAAAATCACTTCCTTTTCCGAGCTTGCTTGGATGAACCGGGCTACCGCTCTTCTGGATTCTTCAAAAAGGTCGGTGGCCTGTTGACTCAGGGTGTAAACCCCGCGGTGCACATTGGCATTTTGTGTGGTGTAGTAATTGTTTATCGCCTCGATAACAGCTCGTGGTTTTTGCGAGGATGCAGCGCTGTCGAGAAACACCAGGGGATGCCCGTTCATCTCCGTTTTCAGGATGGGGAAATCTGCCCGGGCGGACTCCACTGCCCTGCATTCAGAACCGGCCTTTTTATCTGTGGCGACTTTCATTACTCGTAGATTTCTCTTAAATTATCCACTACTTCATCCGCTATCACTTTGCGGATGTGCTCGTTTTCCACGGATTCAAAAACCTCCGCCAGGAAGGCAATTTTTATCAGTTCCCCCGCCTGCTGCTCATTGAGCCCGCGGGACTTGAGGTAGAACAATATTTCGCTGTCCATCTGACCGATGGTGGCACCGTGGCTGCACTTCACATCGTCGGCGTAAATTTCCAGTTGCGGTTTGGAATCCATTCTCGCATGGTCCGATACCAGAAGGGTGTTGTTTTGTTGGAAGGCGTTGGTTTTTTGAGCATCTTGCCTCACCAGCACTTTTCCGTTGAATACACCCCTGGAACGACCTCCCAGTACGCCCTTGTACCACTCGCGACTCTCGCAATTGGGGATGGCGTGGTCCAGATAGGTCTGGTTGTCGATATGCTGTCTGGCACCTCCCACGAAGAGACCGAACATGTCGGTTTGTGTATAGCTGTTTTTCAGGTGAACCTCCAGATTGTTTCTGGTGATTCTACTTCCGAGGTCAGCGGTGAATGCGTAAAAGTGACTGTCTTTTTCCTGAGACGCCACCATGTTGTGAATCATAAAATCTTCCGGTCCGAGGTCCTGGATTTTGTGATGGACTACATTTGCGCCCGCTTCCACTACCATCCTGCTGAAGAGGTTTGCAAAAATTTTTTCACTGCGGGTGTCGCTCTGTGTTAGGTGTGTTTCCAGGAAATTAACCTTACTGTTTTCCTCCGCAATGACAAAAATTTGGGGACTGACGATCACGGACTCATCTCCCGTTTTGTAGTAGTGAATGAGTTGAATGGGTTTTTCAACATTCTGACCCGCCTTGATGTGTATCATTAGCGGATCTTCGCAAAGAGCGGTATTGAGTTGTATAAAGGGATTGTCACTCTCCTCCAGGCTTTTTTCAATGCGCTGTAAAGCTGCTTTTTTCAAGTCGGTTTCGCCGGACTCATCGGAAAGTGAGAGCACTGTATACCCCTGTGAGGAGATTGAGCTGAGTGATGGTGCATATCTGCCATTTACAAAGCAAATGCAGTCCGTCTCAGGACATTTTTGTGCTGTCTCCTGAATGGCTTTTTTATCCTGCTCAGTCAAAGAGACCTGCTCCGGCAGGTAGTAGTTTTCATTGAAAACCCTGTTCAGGGCTGTGTATTTGTAATCCTCATTGCGGGTAGTGGGAAAACCGAGTTGCAATAGACGGTTGCCACCTTTTTTACGCAGTTGGTGAAAAATACGGTCTTTTTCTCCGTTGAGCCGATCTTCCAGGTTTTCAAAAAGCGACCTGAAATGACCGGGCACTTCGGTTTGATATTTGGGAATGACACTTGATTTCATCTGATTGTGTTTTTCATCTGTCAATTGATGGTGAAATATTTATTCCCACCGATCTTAAAAATATGATGTTTCGTAAAGTCCTTGATGTAAGGTTGCTTTTCCGTAAAACCCACTAAAGCCATTTTTTCATAAACGGAAGTGGGTAAAAAGGCGTCTTATGCCGGTTGAGCAGCCTTGTTTTCCTTGATCCAGTCGTAGCCTTTGTCCTCCAATTCCAGAGCCAGGTTTTTGTCGCCCGACTTCACGATCTTACCATCGACCAGTACGTGGACCACATCAGGTACGATGTAGTTGAGCAGGCGTTGGTAGTGTGTGATGATGAGAAAACCGCGATCTTCGGACCTCATGGAATTGACTCCGTCGGCAACGACTTTCAGTGCATCAATATCGAGACCGGAATCCGTTTCATCCAGGATGGCGAGTGTCGGTTCGAGCACAGCCATTTGCAGGATTTCGTTTCTCTTTTTTTCACCTCCTGAAAAGCCGTCGTTCAGCGATCTTTTGAGCATGTTGATATCCATGCCTAAGACCGCGAGTTTTTCCTTGAGTAATTTGAGCATTTCCAGTGAGTCGAGCTCTTTTTCACCTCTGGCTTTCCTCATGGAATTCACGATCATTTTCAGGAAATTGGAGTTGGACACACCGGGTATCTCCACGGGGTACTGGAATCCGAGAAATACACCTTCTCTGGCTCTTTCATCGGGGTCGAGTTCAAGCAGGTCCTGCCCTTTGTACTCTATACTTCCACCGGTCACTTCGTAATCGTCCTTTCCGGCGAGTACAAAACCCAGGGTGCTTTTTCCGGAACCGTTGGGTCCCATTATGGCGTGAACTTCACCTGGCTTAATTTCCAAATTGACTCCTTTCAGAATCTCAGTGTCTTCCACGCTGACTCTCAAATCTTTTATTTTCAACATATTGTTTAATGAATTTTTATCTGTTAAAGTAATTTTTTGCAAAACGATATTTGGCTTGTTTGCCTGGTGTTATTCCGGATTATCCGACACTTCCCTCCAGGCTGATCTCCAGCAGTTTTTGTGCCTCAACGGCAAACTCCATGGGCAATTCGTTGAAAACTTCCTTGCAGTAGCCGTTTACAATCAGGTTGATGGCATCTTCGTCGCTGAGACCTCTTTGGGTGCAGTAAAACATTTGGTCGGCTCCAATCTTGGAAGTGGTCGCCTCGTGTTCCACCTTACCGGATTGGTTTTCAATCTCAATATACGGGAAGGTATGTGCACCACATCGATCTCCCATTAGTAGTGAATCACATTCTGAAAAATTGCGGGCATTTTCCGCTTTTTTGGCAATTTTCACCAATCCGCGGTAAGAATTTTGGCTCCTTCCTGCTGAGATACCTTTGGAAATGATGGTACTCTTGGTGTTTTTGCCCAGGTGAGTCATTTTTGTTCCCGTATCAGCTTGTTGGTGATTGTTGGTGACGGCGATGGAATAAAATTCTCCTATCGATTCGTTGCCTTTAAGTACACAACTCGGATATTTCCAGGTGATGGCAGAACCCGTTTCAACCTGGGTCCAACTTATTCGAGAGCGGTAACCGTTGCAGAGACCTCGCTTGGTAACAAAGTTGTACACACCCCCTTTACCATCCTTGTCTCCAGGATACCAATTTTGCACCGTGGAATACTTTACGAATGCGCGGTCTTTGGCGAAAATTTCCACCACGGCTGCGTGCAATTGATTCTCATCGCGCATGGGCGCTGTACAACCCTCGAGGTAACTGACGTAACTGTCGTCCTCAGCCACAATAAGCGTGCGTTCAAACTGACCTGTATTTGCGGCATTGATCCGGAAATAGGTGGACAATTCCATTGGGCAGTGCACGCCTTTCGGGATATAACAAAAGGACCCGTCTGAGAAAACTGCGGAGTTGAGAGCTGCGAAATAATTGTCGTTGCGTGGAACGACGGATCCTAAGTATTCTTTAACTAGTTCGGGATGTTCCTGAACGGCCTCACTAAACGAGCAGAATATGATACCCATCTCGGAGAGCTTTTCCTTAAAGGTGGTGGTCACGGATACACTGTCGATTACGGCATCCACGGCCACACCTGCCAGGACTTTTTGCTCATTAAGGGGTATGCCCAATCTCTCGAATGTTCTCAGCAATTCAGGATCGGCCTCGTCAAGGCTGTTTAGTTTTGGTTGTTTCTTTGGAGCTGCGAAATAAATGATGTCCTGGTAGTCGATTGGATTGATGTTCAGTTTCGCCCAATCCGGTTCCTTCATTTCGCTCCAAATTCTGAACGCTTCCAATCTCCAGTCCAATAACCACTGCGGTTCATTCTTTTTGGCAGATATCATCCGAACCACATCTTCACTTAAACCCTTGGGGATGGTATCCATCTCTATATCACTGGACCAGCCGTACTTGTATTCACTCTTGGTGTGCTTTTCCAGTGTCTGCATTGAATCACTCATAATAGTCGTATTTTTTAATTGAGGTGCAAAGATATAATTTGTACTAAAAAGTACACATTCATTTATACAAAAAAGTATAAAAAGGGTTCAGGCAGGGTAAAATATTTTTCATGCAATGTCTGATCCTCCAGGTATAGTGGAATAATGCTTATCTGTAAAACTCATAAATTCAGGCTTTTAACTGCATAAACATCCAGCTGATATCTTCCCTTGAAATTCAATTGTCATGTCGCCCCTCTTCAATTCTCAATTTTTTTCAAGACTATTTGGTTGAAGGTGATGTCCTGTTAGATGTGGTCAATTGAAGCAAACCACTTTCTCATTCACTCATTGAGAAAAACCTTCTCTTCAATGGTCATTTTCGAACCACGCCTAGTAGTTTTTCCTGCTGGAAAAAGTGCTTTGTGACATTTGTCACAGTTGGGACCAAGGTAACCTCTTATCTTTGTGTAACATTAGCTATTTCGTGAAATGGCTTTTACGAATGGTTGGTATTAGTTATCACTAGAACAAAATATTTTATGTCAACGCAATACGTAATTTTAGCCGTAATCGCTTTAATGTTTTTTGGCTGGAAAGCCTATGCAGCCGGCTATATTGGCCCCAATCCACCGGGGACCCAGCACATTGATGTAAATCAGGCAAAGGACATTATAGAGAATGGAGTAGATGTGCAGATCCTTGATGTGAGGACGCCGCGAGAGTGGAATTCCGGAGTGGTTCAGAACTCCATACTTATCAATCTTTACGACAGGGAATTTGAACAAAAAGTCTCTCAACTGTCCAAAGACAAGCCGGTTGTAATAATCTGCCGGTCGGGGAATCGAAGTAATTCTGCAATGAGAGCCATGGCCGATATGGGTTTTACAGACCTTTATAATGTGCGGGGAGGAATTAATTCCTGGAACAGAGCAGGCTACGAGATCAAGCGTTAATTGTAGTTGCTGTAGTTTGTTAATGATTGACTTAGAAAAATCGTAGTCCATCATACAGGGATTTTGAATCCAACAAGTCAAACCCATTTCTTTGGCATTGCTGCAGGACTGAGGCAAGAATAATTTGGACCACATCGGCTCTGGTGATGATCAATGAACCTTAGGGTGGTAAAACAGATTGTGTCTGTTTATTCTGAAGAAGCCTTCTTTTTTTCGGATACGGATGGTTATTATTACCGTAAATGCAATGGTCATTATCCTGAAAATGTTTTCGTACCAACCACCCAAAGCTGTGCTGCTGATCTCAAAAAGTATCCATGATAGGTTCATCAGCACATGGAGAAAGATTGGTATCCAGAGGTTGTTATTCCATTCAATGTAAAGCCAGGCAAACCATACTGCTCCCATAGCGGTAATAAAGAATATACCGGTCACTTCCCAAAATGTACCTCCCTGGTATAGGTGCGCCATTCCAAAGATGATGGCACCCAGTAGTGCTGCAGGGATAAAACCCCACCTGAGTTTCAAAAACAGCAAACCGAACAGAAATCCACGGAACAGGTATTCCTCCATAAATCCCGCTATCAGACTCTGGTTGAGGATCGTGGTTAGATTGATATCTTCGCTTACGCTACTCGCAATAGCTGAGCTAATAAACATAGGTGAAACTGCTACAATCGAGAACAGAAGCCCTTTCATGAAACCTTTGCTCAATCCCAAATGGTCAAAAAACCTTCTAAATCCGAACAGAAGTCCTGTAATTGCAGCAGTTGGGATAAGCCACCACGAGTAAAAATAGGCAATTCGCAACTCGAGCGATGAAATGGTGAGATCGAGGAATGGTGAAATAATTCTATTGCCGTAAAAGGCTAGCAAAAAGGTGAGAGTGATTATTGCGGAAAAAATAAGGTCTCGCCTCTTATCCATAATCGTGAGTTTTTTTCTCACCCGGCAAACCACTCGTTTAAGGAAAGATAATGTAATTCATTGTCCCCGGAGAAAACCCTAAAACTTTTCGATAGTCTGACACGAAAGCGGTGAATGTAAGATGGGAGTTCAGTTATGAAATATCAATCCCCGAAAGATTGATTTGGAATTGAAGCCATTTCCACCAATTCCTGGTATTCCTCAGTGGTTAAACCGTCCATACAGAAGTGGATTGGATTGACCGGCTCGCCCTTATATCTCACTTCGTAGTGTAAGTGCGGTGCTGTGCTGGTTCCGGTGTTACCCACCCTGGCTATTTTTTGACCTTTGGTAACCTGGTCTCCGATTTCAACTGAGTAGTCATGCAAGTGCGCATAAACGGTTTCATATCCGTAGCCGTGATCGATCATAAGATGAGTACCATAACCGGTGCGATCGTGTCTGATCAGAGTAACCACGCCATTACCGGTTGCGTAAATAGGAGTTCCGGTTGGAGCGCTAAAATCAATTCCGGTGTGCATTCTCCAAACTTTATGCACTGGGTGAAGTCTCATCCCAAAACCTGAGAGCAGGTGCATGTCTCTGCGCAGTTTATCCATTCTGATTGGCTTGATAGATGGTACTGACATCAACATGTTTTCCCTGTCTTCAGCCAATTCCTGAATGGCCTCCAATGATCGGGAATGGAGTACGAGTTGTCTCTCCAGGCGATTCAAGCTGGATTGGGTTTCGCGTATCAATTGGCCACTGAATTCAAAGTCGGCAATGTTAGAAAATTGATCGTGACCACCGATACCACCTTCCCACATACTTTGGTCGATGGGATCCATTCCAAAAAGTGTTCTGTACACTCCATCGTCGCGCTTTCTTAAGTTATTTAGCACGCGGGAATAGGTTTCCAGATTTTCCTGAAAGGCCATGTATTTATAAGACATCTGTTGAAGCTCTCGCTCCAGGGCCTGTTCTTTTGGACTGGGGAAATACCTGGTCCCCAGACCGTAGATCATTCCGGCCGTAATAAGTATGGCTGAAAAAACTCCGAGGAATCTGTAAACCTTAGCTGCAGTGGACAGTTTGTGTTCTTCAAACCGCAGCGTTTGTCTGTTGTAAATGTACTTTTTTTGCTTCATTTGAAATCCTGTTGGCAAAATCCCTATTTTTGCGCCCGGATAAGGTTCATGGGAATCGAACGGGGGCAAATATACAACAAAACATTTGGTTGTACAAACAGATTAACCCTTTGTTAAGATATAAATATATGATTTTACTTGATTGGTAAGGTTTTGAAAATGACGGCGTTGTGTGGGTAAAAAACAAATTATAAAAAAACACAATATTTAAACCAATTAAAAACAACGCTTAACGGTTGATTCTTTTAAAAAAAGTGAAAGCGAAATAATGGAATGGAGTGCTGATAAAGTGAGGAAAAAATTTTTGGACTTTTTTGCTGAAAAAGGGCACAAGGTAGTCCCCTCTGCCCCGATAGTCAACAAAGACGACCCCACTCTGATGTTTACCAATGCCGGGATGAATCAGTTTAAGGACTTTTTCCTGGGCAATAAAACACCCGTGCAGGCCCGTGTGGCCAATACCCAAAAATGCCTTAGGGTAAGTGGGAAGCACAATGACCTGGAAGAGGTAGGTGTGGATAGCTATCACCACACCATGTTTGAAATGCTGGGTAATTGGTCCTTCGGGGATTATTTTAAGAAAGATGCAATTTCCTGGGCCTGGGAACTTTTAACACAAATATATAATATAGACCCGGATCGATTGTACGCATCCATTTTTGAAGGTGATCCGGAAGTTAATATTGGTGAGGATACCGATGCCGGGGAGTTTTGGGCTAAATTTCTTCCCCGGGAGCGCATATTGACATTTGGTAAAGAGGACAATTTTTGGGAGATGGGTGACGTGGGGCCGTGCGGACCTTGCAGTGAGATACACATTGACCTGAGAAGCGATGAGGAGCGCAAAAAAGTTGATGGCGCCACCCTGGTTAATAAAGACCA
>SKLY01000009.1 GCA_007121335.1 Saprospiraceae bacterium
GTCCAACTTTCAAATCTATTGGAGGAGGGACCCGTTGTACTGGTTTTCTACAGGGGTGTTTGGTGCCCTCTCTGCAACCGGCATCTCAATGAATTACAGGAAAATCTAAAGAAAATTGAGGGTCACGGAGCCCGGGTCGTCGCCGTTTCTCCTGAGAGACCGGAATTTCTCCGGCAAACAGCTCAAAAAACCGGAGCGGATTTTACGTTGCTGTACGACGAAGACTATCGGATATCCAAAATTTTTGACGTGGCGTTTATGCCCGATGACGAAACCATCGATATGCTCGCTGACATGCTCGATGTGGATTTGACAGAACCTCACTCCGACGAATCTCAAAGACTGCCGGTTCCTGCCACCTATATCATTGACCAGGACCGAAAAGTAAGTTGGAGGCATTTCGATCCCGATTACCGAAATCGATCCGGTGTGGAAGATATTGTCCGGAATTTACCATAAGAAATTGATCTAGTCCGCTTCCCATTTTGCCCGTTTGCATTATGAAGTTTTATTCATCCATGCAGACGGGCATTTTTTATGTCCAGGGGGGGATCAATGGATAATAGACAATGGACAATTTTTGGTTTGGGTGGGAATTCTGATGTCTCGGTAAGGGTAATTATTTTGGGTGATTCTTTACTTCCCATTGGCTCACCGCTGAGGACGCTAAGGACGCAAAGGAAGGCGCAGAGGAACCTTTTTTTCAGAGAAAACCCGCAAAATCAACAAGCCATCCGCTTGCCCCCAAAGCTTTGGTGGGCCATGAACCAACAACCATCTGCCAATCGGGCCATCGACCAACAACCCACTTGGTTCAACACAGAGGCGGCCATTAAGCATGTAGAAATGAATAGAGATTACGGAAAGTATGTCGTTGAGGTTAGGGTCAGGTGCTACAATCATCACCCGAACAAAATCTTAATTCCCTGAAGCAAAGCCACCACCAACAACACCAGGCCAATCACCGTATTTATTTTTTTCGATAAAAATGAGGAGCGCTTTACTATGGCATCTGCACTCCGGGCGTAGATGTAAAGTACGCCCATTTTTCCAATGGCCACTGCCAGGCAAAGTGCGACAATGCATTCAATGGTGAATACTATTCCAATGCTGGTCTGAAGGAATGCTATGGCGACCAACCAGTAAAGCAATACCTGTATGCTAATCAGGTTGAAAAATGCGCCTTTTACAATGGGATTGAAACTCCGTTGATTGGTTTCTTTGGCCCCGTTTTTCCGAACCAAAAAGGTGATGGCTGCCATTACCAGTACCAATACTACCGCAATTTCAGCGACCGGGTTGTCCTCCAGTATTCCGGCCAGTCGCGCACCGGCAAACAGCGATAGCAACACAAAAACCAACTCGGTGAGGGTTGCTCCAAAACTGATTTTCAAACCCTCTGTTCTCCCTTTTTTCAATGTGGACTCCACCACGGAAAGGTTTACCAATCCCAGGGGTACGGCCCCTATTATCACCGCAATTAATCCGAGGAAAAAGTGAATAATAATTTCTTCAATCAAAACCTGTGTTTTTGCTCTCTAGCACATATTCACCCTCACTGGATTCATGGGTTTGTTTGCCGTTTGTAGCGAGGAGGATAAATTCACGGCCATTTTGGTTTATTGTTACTTGTTGGCAATTGCTGAGGTGGGCGATCTGCCAGGTTTGTTTTAAGTCGGGATTGTACTCATTGGCGGATTTCAAAGTGGCCCGGCCTTCAGGTTTTCCGTAAGGATTGTATCGCTGCAACTCAAAAAGGCCCTCAGGTAGCTCATCCAATTGGTGCCAGGAGCCCGCACCTTCTCCACTTAACCATTGTGCGTGTGCCGGTACATTTAATGGTCTTTCCGGTTGCCGGAGGGTCTCCTTGAGGATGGATTTGTCTTCAATCGGTCGTGGTTCAAATCTCGGGCCGGAGCGAAGGTGGGGGAGTGACTCTAGCTCATTCATTGCTTGCACATTGTTCATGGGAGTGGGGGTGAACCAGATCATGTACTTAAGTCGCAATCGATTTGCTTTTGGTGGATCGCCTGCTCTGATGACTTCATTTACAAAGCGCGAGCAGTTGGTGCCATCGGGAATGAAAGGTCCGTAGGGCAATGGACTGTTCCTTTGCATGTGGAGTGCGCGCTTTTGGGCCTTTTGGAAATTGATTTCGCATTCTCCCGCATGGATTTTGCCCTCCCCGTGGCACTCCTCGTTGAATTGAATTTCCGAAAGGATATCGGTCTTGTTGGTCAGGGTTTTGCCATCGGCGGAAATGCTGGCCCTGGTTTCAACCTTCAGTCCCGGGTCCGTCAATTCCGACCTCACTCTTCCAAAACGGTAAGGGGCCTGGTAGCGACCGAAGTCAAAGTATCTGCACTTTCCATCTCTCTTATCGATCAAAAGCACTGCAGAGTGCCCGACTTTGTAGTAGTGATTGTGGCAGATACCCACCGAATTTAAGATGGCATCGTACCACCCCCCGGCCTGTCTGCAGTAGGTTTCCGGCCAGGCCAGTGCAATTGCGATCCCGCTGTAGTTTTTACTGCTCATTTTTTAACCCATTTTTAGCGTGGTCCATTTTTGAACCCTCCGCATTCAGGTAAGCGAAAAAACGGTCAATATCGCTTTTCTCCACTTCGGGATTCACTATCACCAGCCGGATGGTCAACTCACTTCCTATATGAGAAAAATTGACCATTGTTTTGCCGGATTTTCTGAGGTTTTCCCTGAGTTCCAAATTGAACTGGTTGAGGTCTTTGTGGTGCCTGGGCAGGTATCTAAAACAAACGGTCAGCGATTGCCGGGCTGTCATCAATTCGAGGCGATCTGCCTGTTTCACCTTTTTTTCTGCATAAGTAGCCAACTCCAGGAGTTTGTTGATTCGCTTCCGGTAGCCATCTGTTCCGTGGTATTTCCAGGCGAGCCACAATTTTACCGCATCCACCCTTCTGCCACATTGAATGGATTTTTCCCCGAGGTCCCTTTCCTCCTCATTGTGGTGAAAAATGTAGTCGGTATTAACATCGGTTATGTTGTCGTGAAGCCGGCCCTTTTCTTTTACCAACAATACCGAGCAAATCAATGGGATATTCATCAGCTTGTGTGGATTCCACACAAAAGAATCCGTTTTTTCAAGCCCTTTCAGGTATTGGTCCCGGTAATCACTTAGTATGACAGAACCCCCGAAAGAGCCATCTGCGTGCAACCAAATATTGTGCTCGCTGCAAATAGCTGCCATTTCTTCTATGGGGTCAAAAGCGCCTTTTAGTGTAGTGCCACAAGTCGCCACAGCAAAAAACGGCTGCTGACCATTTTCTTTGGCTCGCTCAATTTCTTTCACAAAGGCATCGATTTTCATCCTGCCAAATTCATCAGATTCAAGGCGTATAACACTTTCCGTGCCGAGCCCCAGCACGTTGGCGGCCGTTTTTATCGAGTAATGCGACTGATCACTGGTAAAAACCACAGGTTTAGTTCCCCTGTCAAGTCCGTATTTTTTTGCCTGAGGGAACATTTTATTTCTGGCTGAAAACAGGGCGATCAAATTGCCATTGCTTCCCCCGGTCAAAAACAGACCCTCCCCATTTTCATAACCGGTGATTCGGCACATTTCTCTCACCATGGCCTCCTCGATTAGTGTTGCTGCCGGCGCGACTTCATAGGTGTACATGGAGGTGTTGGAGGCCGCCGTAATGACCTCCCCTACAAATGCCGGCAGATTGAAACCCCCGAATAGCTGGTTAAAAAATTGTTTGTGGTGGGTTCGCACCGAGTGACGAAGGTAGTTCTCCACGGTTTTCCGGAATTTGTCCTCAGACAGACCTTCCATTCCCGGAGCTAAATCCATTTTTTCCCTCAGATTGGCGCGGTCATTATATTTCACCACCAAATTGTTGTCCTCCGTAAGGTAAGCCTTCACATTTTTCCAAACCTCATCCAGGATTCTCTCCATTTCATCGGGGTTTGGATCCATATCGTTCATTGACTGCAATGTCAATTTTTCATCCTTGTTTATTGTCATGTCCTGATTGTCCTTTTTCGCCATGTGGTCGACCAATTAATCCAAGATAGCATTTTTCTGGTGAATCCAAAAATATAATTACCAAATGTGACTTATTTTCTCGAAGATTACTACCAATTGACAAGCTGTTTGCCGGTATTTTAGACGTTTTATCCCGACTCCCTTACAGATAATATTTTATGATTTGATAATTCGTCTTCGCTTGATCTTTCAACTGTAGTGTTGGAAAGGGGTGTGGTTTTGATATGGCGGGAAGGTGGCCTTCGGACAATGATTGAAAAAAGTGCCGGTTAAGATAATAGGGCATGAACAATACCTCCTTTTGGCAATTGTATCAAAGCGTATGTCGTGCATCGGTCAGGCGGCGTTTTATACGGTGGTTTTGGCCACAACTATCATTAATTCATCAAAATGGAAGGCACCTACAGGGAGGTTCGAAGAAGTTTGTTGTCCAAATCCGATATCCGGAGTTTGCCTGGATTAAGGGGGCAGTGGGCCGACGTGGTCAGGAGAAGCGGACCCTACGGCAGTGAATTCAATCCCGTGGTAGTGTATCACACCGGATTTCACCCCTATACGACCGAAAAGTTTATCGAACACCTCCATCTGCTGGACCGCACCAATGGCAAGCTGATAATGAAAGTGCTGGATATGTCCCAGTATGTGGATGACGATGGGAATACCGCGCGATTGCACCAACAAACCAAGAGGTTTTTCACCAACTTCAAAACTATTTTACCGAGATACATTCTACTTTATGACGCCGGCACGGACTGGCTGGACTCCCTTCTGGTACGCTTTTCGAAAGAACTCCACAAAAAAGGTATTGACCCCCTGTACCCCTTGCTGCTCGCTCCTGTTTGCAAAAAGAACCGCTGTGTATCGAGTGTTTACATACAACTCGCCGCCATTGAAGACTCTATCGGCACCGTTTTTATGAGCGGAAGTCACCTTCTCTGCGGCAGATTTGACCCCAAAGAACCCGTGGAGGAATACTATGGAGGGGAGCTGGCTGTTTGGTTGGGATAGGGTGCGTTTTGGGCAGTAATTTCGGAGTCCTCGGGATGGATACTGATTTTGGGGAGATTAGGTGTGTTGGATATTGGTATCACGCGGAGGATTAAATTGATAACTTCCAGTCTTATAATAGCGGAACGAAAGAAAATTCCGCGGAATCCTTTTAATCCGTCATAATCCGTGATTCAGACAATGGGATTGTTCAATTAATTTTCCTTGCGTATTTCCTTGCGCTGATTAATTTGAAGTAAAACTTCCAGGAATAAAGACTTCGATAACAAAGGAAGGCTTGAAACGAAAGCAGAGTATAAATCGTTACCTTTTTGAAAGACTGAAAACCGTGAACAAAGAACTTCATACCAAACTCTTACATCACCTTCTCCCTTACGATCCGGTCAGGATTGGTGTTTTCGGTTCTTTTGCAAGAAAGGAGAATAAAAAGGGCAGTGATTTAGATATCCTCATCAAATTTAAAGACAAGATAAGCCTTCTTAAACTTGTTCAAATTGAGCAGGAGTTAAGTGACAAACTCGGCATTCCTATTGACCTGGTTACTGAGAATAGTTTAAAGAATCAACGGCTCAAAAAATACATTGAGAAAGACCTCATAACTATATACGAATGAAGAAAGATGACCTGATTTATCTTGATCATATATTGGGGAGCTTTTCTAAGGTTGTCCTTTACATTGATAATGTGAGATATGAGGCATTTCTGGCTGATGAAGAGAAGCAGGATGCGGTTATTAGAAAAATTGAGGTTGCGGGTGAGGCCACGAAACGCTTAAGTAAGGAATTGCGAGAAAAATACAATCAAATACCCTGGCGAGCTATTGCCGGTATGCGTGATAAGTTGATTCACGACTATTTCGATGTTGACCTTGAAACTGTTTGGGAAACAACCACGAAGGACATTCCAAATCTCTTGTCCGAAAAAAAATCCATCCTAAAAAAAATGGAATAAATTTCCTGCAAGGAACTAAACTGCCGGATGTCGATACCTTATCAGGGTCCAGAACCTCCATAAAGTCAAATTGAGATATTTTTCACTGAAATAATCCCCAGAAATCAACAATCCCCACGAAAGGATATCCTGCCGCCCACATCGAGGTAACGGACTTGAATACAACTCACCAAATCACAAACTCACCAATTCACAACTGGATAGTCAGACTCACCCCTTCGACTCGGCTCAGGGCAAAGCAATTCACAACTACCCTACGAACAGATAAAATACCGGCCACATCGAGATCACGCTGAAATTCAAAATAGCTGGCCTCAATCGTAAACCACTATCCGCTTTATCACCAACTGCCCATTTTGAACTTCAAACTCAATGTGATGGAATCCGGGGGTCAGGGAGCCGGTTTCAATTTCCTGTATGTCGCTGTATGGGTCCAGGTTTCCTCTCTGCACTTGTCGGTCCAGGTTGTAGATGAAGTAGGACTCCGCTTTGATGTCACCTGTCTCCAATCTCAGGTTTTCCCCGCTTCTCACCGGATTGGGGTAAAGGAGAATATCGTGTTGATCTACCAATTCCTGTGTATGTACGGTAAAATCAAAAGGCTCGCCCCACTCTAAATCGTCGGTGGAGACATATACCGGTTTGCGGATGGACGTCCCGTGGTGGTCATAGATTCGGTAATATCCGCCGCCCATTCCCTCAATATAAAAATTGTTATAGACCAGCCTGTCGTAGGCCGTTTCAAAAGTGTACTCACAGGCGTCTTCCGGAGCTTCGTGCAGATATTCCCTGTGGAGGATTAACTCCCTTTGGTTAAAATCAGATCGTTCCGCCGGGATAAGGGTGTAAAGATGCATCTCAGCCCAATGGTCTTCCACGACTGCAAAAATCGGTTCTCCCGGGATGTGGTCAAAAAATCCCGGAACCAGTTCCCAATCGATTAATTGTCCGGGATTGATGGTCCAACTGCCTGTATCTCTTTTCTCATTAAAGGTTTCTTCCCCGTAGTAGTTGCTATACGACTGCATCTCTCTTTCGAAAGTGAGTATTAACTGCCCCGTCTGCGGGTCGTAATCCCGGTTTGTAAAAGTGAGTTTTTCCCTTGTTTCAGAGTTGTCCGGCGGCCCGGTGGTGGTAGTCGATAATATATGGAGTTCGTCACCCTTCTGAAAGGGAAAGTAATCCAGGTAGTCTGGTGTTATTTCGTCCACTGCGGCCGCTTTTATATCGAGTTCAACGGTGGATGCACTAGACCAGACCTGATTTGGGGACATAGAAGCGGTATTGAATGGAAATGTACTGATCAATCCCGTGTTTTTCCCAAGGACGACCTTCTGCCCATCGAAAAGGTGATCCTCCTCCGGCTCGCCACTATCCTTATCGAAAATATTCACTTTAAATGTTTTGACGGTGTCCATCCCTGCAAAGGTTTGCTTATCACCTTTGGAAATAACAGTCACGCTCATATCCAGATCGTCATTTGCCCCCGTCAAATCACTGCTCTGCCCCTCCTCCAGGCGCGTATCCAGTCTAAGCATTGAACCATCTTCCAAAATCAGCGTGAGTAAACCCTCATTCCATATGATCTCCTCTGCCCACCAATTCCCGGTATCGTGGAAGCAGGGTTCCCAACCGCCCGCTGATTTTTTTTCCAGGTAGCTGGAGTTGGTCAAAAGCCGCTCCCCGTCAGCCACCGCCTCAACACCCCTCAATTCAAGGCTGGGCGGCACTATAAGCATCGTCGAATTCTCCTTATAGATTCTGATATCCTCATCGGGCAAGGGATGGTAATCCTGCCCCGACAGCAATGCCAACGGCAATACAGCAATGATTCCCGCTATTAATCCAGAGGGCAATTTAAGTCTCATAATATTGGTGTTGTTGTTTAAAAAATCTTTCCTGGACCACCGCCACCTGGGATTTGAGTGGAGATGGTTGTGAGCAAAGATAGTAAAATATTGGGGGTTTCATAAAATATCAATAGGTTTTTTGGGGTATGGTGGAAAATTTGTAGGTTTGATTTGTGTTGCTCGGGAATCTGGGAATGTAGAGTTGAAAAATGGATGACAGTTGCAAGGGATCACAAAGGTGTGATTATACCTATTTTTCATTTAATAGGCAGATAAAAATGGAGATAATGTGCAGGTACACATATGATTATAGGGGGAAAGACTGGCATCTACCATTTTTGCTTATTTGTGTTGTGAATCATCACGATGGGGTATTCAACTAACTTTGTCAATTTTAACTTGCGTATTTTACCTCCCAGGATTACTGCCGACGGGTTTTCTCCCCGGCTACTGACTCAATTAATTCCAGATAGTCATCGTTCAAATCCACATCACCAAAAGATAATAAGTGTCGTGAAGTCCCTTTCCAGGTATTTAATTGTGTTAGCTCCTCTACTTTTATTTGCCGTATCTTTGTCCGCCCAGTACCTGAATGAGAACGGCGAAGTCCTCAAGGATAAGATTATAGAAGAACTCAAACAGTATCCAGATGGGAGTGCTGATCAATGGTCTCTTAAGGACAGTATAGTAAAAGACTTATTTGCCGAAATATCCATGTACTCCGTTCTAAAGGAGAAATCTGAAGTGAAAAGTGAAGCGATGTTAACTTTACATCATTTGAGTGCTGGCTTAAGGGATTTTAAAATTCTCAGGTCAAGCAATGGGCCTTCGTGGGAGGACCTTAGAAAATTAGATACGATTTCTGCAGAAGCACTGGCGATAGAGTCTCAAATTCAATCACTTAATGACTCTCTCTATTTACTATACGACCAGTTAATCGATATTACTCAAAGGGGCGAAGAGGAGACCCGGGCCACCAAAGAAAAGGCCGCAATGATGATCGGTAAGTCTCCATTTTATGACCACATTGAATATATCTTTAAAAATGAATCAAGTCTAAATTTTGGATTGCTTGTTGATGAAAGGGGTGAGTTTGATGACGATTGTTGGGGTTGCCAAAGGAGCGGACTGGTAGGCCTTACAAGCTGGCTTCCTCCCTCTGAAAGTAAGTTATACAGATGGAGAGTCATGCCATTTTTAATCGAACACTTTGGAAGACCTGACAGTTTTATCGGAACATATTTTCCCTGGGAGTTCGCCACTTTCGTTAATCTATCTCATGAATATGAAGGTAGGCATCTGTTATTGGAATTCATGAGGGCAAATGCCAAAGACCCCGATAATCCTCTGTATGAGCATTTGATTCAATATTTTGGTGAAGAGTAATTCAAATTAACGTGTACTCTCGGTATTGTTTCAACCGAAGTTAAACCTGCCTTTTCCATCACCCACCCTCAAACGGATGCCCACCCTGAGGCAATCTCGACAGAGGATGCATTTTCGAGGAATTAAGGGTAAGTTGAGCTTTGCGAATCTGGTGGGCCAACTTTATGGAGGGTCTGGCGTCGTTTATTCCGAAGCCCCGGCCCTGGAGGATGTGTTCGTAACTTTTGGTGTGCAGGTCTTCAAACCCGGTGCTGAACTCGATCTCCTCACCGTCAATTCGTATGCTGCGGTAGGTCTTTTTGCCCTGCTTGATCGCCTGCTCGGGCAGGGTGTCGGAGTTGATGCTGAGGAACCAACTCACATCTGCATGGGCCAAGCTGAGCCAACCCGATGCCCGGTCGTGACTGAGTTGGTGCACTTCCAGTTTTTCGCAACTGCCAAAAAGCCACATCAGCATGTCGAAAAAGTGAATGCCGATATTGGTTGCAATGCCGCCCGATTTGCTGGTGTCCCCCTTCCAGGAGGTGTAGTACCAGTTGCCGCGGGAAGCGATGTAGGTGAGTGCCACTTTTTTGCGCTTTTTCCCCCCTTCGGAGGATTGTTTTTGCTTGAGGTCGATAATGGCGGGATGATGCCTTAGTTGAAGTATGGTGAAAACCCGGCTTTGGCTGTTTTTTTCTATCTCTTCCAGAGCGTCTAAATTCCAGGGATTGAGCACCAGGGGTTTTTCACAAATGGCATTGGCCCCGTAGCGCAGGGCAAATCTCACATGGGCATCGTGCAGGTAATTCGGAGAGCAGATCGAAAAGTAATCCACCGGCTTACCGGAGAGGCGTATTTTTTCCACATGGCGGTCAAAACGCTCGAATTCCGTGAAGAAGGAGGCCTGTGGAAACCAACTGTCCATGATACCCACCCCGTCGTAGGGATCGCAGGCAGCCACCAGGTCGTTGCCCGTTTCGGATATTGCGCGTAAATGGCGTGGAGCTACGAAGCCCGCAGCCCCTATCAACCCAAATCTCTTCATAATGCACTTTTGTCAATTACCTATCACTCTTCATCCGCACTCCTGTACATTACAAAATTCATGCCCCCTTGTTCCAGTACCATCTTGTTTTCCTCAGTTTCAAAGGTCAGCCGCAAACCCACCTGGTCCAGGGTGAAAACGTGATCGCCCTTCGGTTCGAGGGGAAAGGGAGGTTGACCGGTGGCTTGCCCCATGAGGGTGTTGCCTTCAGTGGTGATGGTTACGTCCAGAGGGAAGGTCTCCGAAGTGTACAATCCGGTGTAGGGAAGCAACTCCTCCTCCAACATTACCAGGGGCTCTGTAATTTCCGGTATTTCAAAATCGCGGCCCAGGTAAATACTCAGGGTGGCGATGAGAATATCATTCATGGACATAGACAGGCCATTGAAATTTGCAGATACTGCGAGTTGTTTGTCCTCGTGCCAGGCAAAAACCGACATATAACCGTCTATTCCTCCGGTATGTCCCCACATGATCAAATCGTAAAAGGGTAGTTGAAAGATTCCCATTCCAAAACCATTAACCGGGCTGGTCATTTCCTTCAGGCTTTCCTCGCTGATTATTTTCCCGCCAAAAAGTCCTTCTAAAAGTCGGTTGAGGTCAGCGGTGGTGGAGGACAGCGCTCCGGCTCCGAGTGGTACCGATGGATGGGTTTCGGTCGAGGGTTTCCACTCTCCTTTGAAGTTGTACGATTGCGCGTGGTTTTCGGCATTGGTTATGTCGTCGGTGATGAAGGTGTTTTTCAAACCCAGTGGTTCTGTGATTTTTTTCTTCAATGCCTCCGAAAAGGTCATGTCCGTCAAATCCTCAATGAGAAAGGAAAGAAGCACAAAATTGGTGTTGCTGTACTCTGTTCGCTCCGCGGGCTCGAATTCCGGTTCCTGATCTCTGAATAAGTTGAGAAGCTCCTCCCTGGTCTGTTCTTCTTCCATCCAATCGGTGTAGTCGTCGCTGTTCGTGAAGTTAAACAGGCCACTGCGGTGCATAAGCAGATGACGTATGGTTATTTTATCTCCATTGGGAAGCCCGTCAAAATAGTTGGAAATCGGGTCGCCCAATTGGAGCTTTCCCTCCTCTTTTAAAATAAGTACAAGGGCTGCAGTGAATGTTTTGGAAACCGATCCCACGCGATAAATGGTCTGCGATTCGGCCTTCTCCCCCGTTTCCACACGGCTGTAACCAAAAGAATGGGAAAAGACCTCTTCCCCGGCCTCGGATATGGCAATACTCCCCATGGCCCGGTTTTTCTCCTCCAAAAGATTGAGATAATTCACCAGTTTTTCACTGTCAAAATCCTGCCCCGATAGAGTAAATGGCATCAAACAAGCAAGAGCAATCACAATTTTCATAACGACGGAATTTTATTTTTTCTGAAAAATCACTTCAAAGTTAAGCCATTCCCACACCTGCACCGAAAATTATCGACCAGCGACCGGAAAAAAACCACAAGAGAATCTTTCCCGGCTAAAATTTGCCTGACACCAAAGTATCGGAGCAGGCAACCCTCTAGCGGGGGGAACTCCCATCACTAAAGCACCCTGAAGGGGTGCAGCAGCAATGCGGTACGGGAAAAATCCCCAAAAATCAACAATCCCTACGAAAAGATATATATCCGGCCACATTGAGCTTACGGACTTGAAAACAACTCAAAACTCACAACTAAAAACTCAAAACTAGCCATCCGCCAATCAAGCCATCGGCCATTTTGGTCCACCACCAAGGAACCGAGCTCACTGAGAACGCACCTATAAAGGATATGGGAAAAAGATATTAGCAGGAGCTCCGGTTTCAGGTTCATCTGCCAAAAATCCTCCAAATCTACAACCCTAAAAATATATTTAATGCCGTCAGCGAAAGACTTTCGCCAAAAATTAACTCAAAAATCACAACTAA
>SKLY01000133.1 GCA_007121335.1 Saprospiraceae bacterium
AATTTGCTGAAAAAATTCAAGGGTTTGATTGCCTCTTTTGTCGAAAAGGCCCAAACCATGAATGCCTACGATTTGGCCCTGCATATTTATAAAAAATCCGGAATGGATGCCGACCTTGCTAAAGACAATTCCATTGAGGGGCTCAGCAGACGGGAAAATATTACCTCCCTTCTGGACGGTATCAAAGAATTTATCGACAGCGATGAGTTGCTGACCAATGATCCCGACGTGGACGAGCGGAGCATTTCGGAGTATTTGCAAAGCGTGGCGCTGATAACCGATTTTGATGGCGAGGACGGAGACGATGACCATGTCCTTTTGATGTCTGCTCACGCCTCCAAGGGGCTTGAATTTAAGTCGGTATTCGTTGTGGGACTGGAGGAAAATCTGTTTCCCTCCTTCATGGCCAAGGACTCACCCTCAGCCATGGATGAAGAGAGAAGGTTGTTTTACGTGGCCATCACCAGAGCCATGGAACACCTGACCCTTTCTTATTCCAATTCCCGCTATCAATACGGCAGCATGCGATTCAATGACCCCAGCCGGTTTTTGGATGAAATTGAGCCTGATCATTTCCTGAACCCCGAACTGGTTGTCAAAGAACCGGTTACAGGTCCCGGCAGCTCCAAAGTGAGTGGTGTTTTCCCAAAGAGAAAGCCAACTAAACCGGGGACGGCCAGGTCGGTTCCAGAAGATTTTAAGGTGAGCGATCCCAAAAGGGTTGCCGCCGGAATGCGTGTCAGACACCTACGTTTTGGAGAGGGAGAAGTGCTCGATGTGGAAGGCGGTACTGAAAATAGAATTGCCACCATACAGTTTGAGGAAGTGGACAATCCCAAAAAGAAAATCATGCTCAAATACGCCAGATTGCAAATATTGGATTGATACCTGGGTTCAATTAATAAGTCCCATTGGCAAGGTCGAATTTGTTAGTTCGTTAAGATGGTGCTATTTCGAATAATTTCCCGCAACCATGGATGCCCGTGAAAAGATAAATGAATGGTCAGCAGAACTGGGCTTTGATTCCGTCAATGTGGCGCGGGCTGAACGACTGGACAGAGAAGCTATCAGGCTCAAAGAGTGGCTGGACAGTGGATTTCACGCCGGCATGAAATACATGGAAAACCACTTTGAAAAAAGGGTCGATCCACGCAAACTGGTTCCCGGCGCCCGTTCCGTAATTGTATTTACCTACAATTACTACAGTGAAGAACAACAGCGACACCCTGACGCTCCAAAAATTGCCAAATACGCATACGGAAAAGACTACCATTATTTGATTCGAAAAAAACTCAACGAACTTCAATCGCGCATTGAACATCACTTTGGCGAAGAGGTTGGCAGGGGATTCGTGGATTCTGCGCCGGTATTGGAGCGGGACTGGGCGGAGCGAGCAGGTGCCGGTTGGAAAGGCAAAAACACCTTACTCATTCATCCCAGGCGCGGGAGCTTTTTTTTCATAGCGGTACTCATTACGGGTCTAGAATTAGAACCGGATCCGCCGATAAGAGATTACTGCGGAACATGCACGGCCTGCATTGATGCCTGTCCAACGGACGCAATCTCCGCCGATGGTTATCTGCTGGATGCCGGAAAGTGCATTTCTTATCTCACCATCGAGCACAGGGATGAAATTCCCGATGAGTTTGCCGGAAAAATGGAGGGCTGGGCTTTTGGCTGCGATATATGTCAGGACGTCTGTCCATGGAACCGGTTTTCTGAATCGCATAGCGAGCCGGCCTTTAATCCATCTGAAAAATTACTTGAAATGACACCGGAAGAATGGGAAGAAATGGATGAATCCACCTACCGGGAGGTGTTTAAAAAATCCGCTGTGAAGAGGACTAAATACGCAGGATTGAAGCGCAATATCAAATTTTTGAAGAGAAATGGCGAGGAAGAAAATAGTGACGGATGAATTTGGTTCCTTTTTTGCAGTGATTTATTCGATAAGCGAATACTAAATGGATAAAACAGGTGAGGTTTCGAATTATTCCGCTATTTTCGAAGGAAACAACCTTGTTGACAACAAACACTAAATCGGGGAAGATCCCATGGCACTTGAAAACTGGTTAAAGGGGAGTTACGCCTTTTTGATATCCGCAGTACTGGTCACCTTTTTGGCCTTTTACTTTTTTGCGGACCTGGTGACCTATGTGCTCGTGTCTTTTGTGCTTTCATTGATCGGACAGCCCATTATGCGTTTTTTCCTCGTGAAATTGAGGTTGCAGCGGATAAAATACGGAGCCCCCATAAGTGCAGTGCTCACATTGTTGACTTTTATAATGGTTTTTTTGCTGTTGCTCTACACCGTAATTCCGGTGATGATTCAACAGGCGATTTCCATTGGAGAGGTCAATTTTCAGGCTGTTGCCCTGGCCCTGGAAGCGCCACTTGAGCAATTTATAGAGCGAATGGAGCGCTATGGGCTGACTGTTATTGAAAAATCCCCCTCGGAGATTATTGAGGAGAACTTGATGCAGATCGCCGAACCGGCAGATATCAGCTACTACCTCACTTCACTGGTAAGTGTAGCATCTGAAATATTCATAGCTACCTTCGCGATAATTTTCATCACCTTCTTTTTCCTACAGGATCAGGGTATGTTCATCAGCTTTATACTGGCGCTGGTTCCGGACCAATATGTCGATCAGGTGAAAAATGTACTCAGCGACACTACCTATCTTTTGAGGAGATATTTTGCGGGAATCTTGGTGCAGATTTCCATCATTACCATTTATTTGACCGTTCTGCTCTCCATTTTCGGGGTGGAAAATGCTTTGTTGATCGCCTTTTTTGCAGCTGTCATCAATTTGATTCCCTACATTGGACCCATTATCGGTGCTGCTTTTGGTGTTTTTCTGACCATTTCCGCCAATGTGGATATGGAGTTTTACACCGAAATGGTTCCCCTTATAATTACCATTATTCTGGTTTTTGCCAGCATGCAGCTACTGGACAATATGGTTTTGCAACCCTATATTTTTTCCACCTCAGTCCTGGCTCATCCACTGGAAATATTTTTGATCATTATGGTCGCTGCCAAATTGGGTGGAATAATCGGTATGATCCTGGCGATTCCATCTTATACAGTCATCAGGGTTATTGCGAAAAACTTCCTCAGTGAGTTCAAGATCGTCCAGAAAATGACCAGTGGCATTGAGAAAAAAAGACCCAGGCGGCCTATCTGACAGTTGTTTTTCCAGCTGGAATTAACTAATTTTGCCCATATGAGAGAACGGAAAGAAAAGCACTTCCTGAAAAAACCTATCTACGAGGGCGGTAAATCC
>SKLY01000156.1 GCA_007121335.1 Saprospiraceae bacterium
CCGATGGATGGGTTAGAGAGGGCTTCCCCGGAGGATGGGAAGAAGATGAGGTCAACAAGTTCACCGCAGAGGGAAGAACCAGTGAGGAAGAAGAAATTTTCACCTTCGTCCAAAAGCTCATCGACCTCAGAACATCAGAGGCTGCTTTTCAGTGTGGTGATTTGATTCAGTTCATTCCCAGAGACGGCGTTTATGCCTTTTTTAGAAAAAGCGGTTCAGATATGTTTCTGGTGATTCTCAATACCTCAGGCGAAGAGGGGACACATTCTCTCGATCGATACCTCGCTGAGCTTGACGGGGACGAGTATAAAATTACCGACCGGTTAAACGGATGGACCAGAGTTGATGGAAACACTGTAGATCTGCCGGCTACCGGAGCTCTCATACTTCAGCTTGAAGCCAGGTAAATTCTCCCTGGTGGTTGCAAGGGACTGTTTTTAGGGATGATAAACATTTAGCCTTTTTTCTAACTGTTTTCAGTCTGGCAAAAATTTTCATGGGATTCCTCGAAAAAAGTTTTACCTTTGGAAATCACCCTTTGTCCGGCAGCTTGAATTCACTGTATAGATTTTCACTCTGGCGTGAAGGGTTCATCTGGAGGAATGTCGATGAAAGAAAGAGCAATTTTCCTGTGGTTTCCCCTCTTACTGGTGCTCGCCCCGGTTTCATCCCTCCTTGCCCAAAAAACATCGGTTGAGGGGTACATTTTTGACTACAAGACTGATGAGCCGCTCATTTACGCCCACGTCATTTTTGAGGGCAGCACCCAGGGAACAGTGACGGACTCGAGTGGTTATTTCTTGCTGGAGTCTGAGGAGATGCGCGATAAAATAAAGATTTCCGCTGTCGGCTACCATGCCAAAACTGTTTCCGTGGAGCCCGGGCAGGAGAATCAGGTCGAATTGAGGATGCAAGACGTCTCTGTTGGCCTTGATGAGGTAGTGGTAAAGCCCGATGATGGGCCTGTGATGAGGCTGATGCAAAAGGTCCGCGACAACCTCGATCGCAACAATCCGGAGAATCTCGACAGTTACAGCTACAGGCGCTATTCGCGGTGGGCCTATCAGATCAATAACGTGAGCGATAATATGCGGGATTGGGGAATTTTTCGAAACGCCCAAAATGCCTTTCGATACGACAAAGATAGTATGCGCTATTTGCCTGTTTATTTTTCAGAGCAGGTGGTGGCCAACAGCTACCAAAGCCGGCCGCGCAAACAGCTCTCTGTAGTCGAAGCGGACAACACCACCGGACTTGGACTGCTGGAAGACTCTGAGATTTCCGGAATTACAGCGGGGCTTAGGAGTGGATTAAATATTTATGAACGGGATATTCGCTATCTCGGCCACAACTTCATCAGTCCCCTCGGACCCAACGGCCCTTTTTACTACAATTACTACCTGATGGATTCCATTGAAACTTCCGATGGCTACGTTCAGGTGGTGCTTTTTTCCCCGAAAAGAGAGGGCGACAATACACTCAGGGGAGAGTTGGTCATTGAAGACCGGTTTTATTCCATCCGCGAGTTTACTGCCGAACTGACCAATACGGCCCACCTCAATTTTGTAAAATCCCTTTCAGTATCTGCGAATTACCAGTTGATACACGACTCTATCCCATTTTTTGAATCTTCAAAAATTTCGGCTGTAATCGACTATATGCCCATTGAAACAAGAAGGGAGCACAGGGTTGAACTCCAGGCTATCATGACTCAAAATTTCTCCCGGGTCAGTACGGAGCTTGAGAAGGAAATAGAACTCAGCCACCGCCGGTTGACCTATGAGGCCGTGCGCAGCCCGGAAAGGCACGACCGGGACGAAGATTATTGGAAAAATGAGCGCCCCTCGCAACTGGATGAAGACGAAGAGTTGTTCATGGCATCGATAGATTCGGTCAATCAACTCTGGTTTATCCGGTTTTTGGACAATGTGGCAAGGATGAGCATTACCGGCTATTACGATTTTGATTACTGGGAGCTGGGTCCCTACGATTATCTGCTCAATTTCAATGAAGTACAGGGAACCCACTTGTTTTTCGGAGGGCGCACCGGGCAAAAAATTTCGGAGCGGTATGCCATATGGGGTGGAGTGGGGTACGGCACGAGAAACAAGCAGTGGCTCGGGAGATTTGGAGCCGGCTATCTGTTTCCCTCGCCCAGGCGCATGTTGGTCGAAGCAGAGTACACGGATGACATCGTCCAGCCGGGTGAAAATGAGCGCATATTATTTCTGTATGAAAACAAACAGCACGCCTCTGAGTCCAATATTTTATCCCATATTTTCCGCAGGCAGTCTTTGAGAGAATTGCAGAGGCGGCAGCGATTGCGGGTTTCGATGGAACGAGAAGTGCGGACCGGATTCCAGATACAGGGGGTTGCCTCGGCCACACGCCTGCACTCACCTGAGTTTTTGCCTTACCTGAAAAACGACCAACCCATCGATGATTTTGAAGGGGCTGAGTTGACCTTGAATATGAGATGGTCCTGGGAGGAGCAGTATTTTGATTACGGCTACAGAAGACTGTATCTGGGCACAGAGCTCCCCATTATCAATCTATCCCTTTCCGGGGGAATTACCAATGTCGGAGGATCGTCAAATACATACAGCAGAGTTCATTCGAGCATTAAGCACCACACCTTTACGGGTCAGGCCCGGTTGGACTACGCTATTGAGGGCGGGGTAATATTCGGGACTGTTCCCTATCCTCTTTTAGACATTCCGAGAGCCAATTTGACCTACGGCTTTCAAACCTACAATTTCAATATGATAGATCTCCTCGAGTTCATGCACGACAAGTATGTGAGGGTCTATGCAGAATACCGCCTGAATGGTTTTTTCTTTAAAAGAGTCCCTTTACTGGACCGCCTTGGGTTGCGCGAAGTACTTTCCGTAAAAGCCTTTGCCGGCAGTCTGCACGAAAGGCACGAAAGTCTGCTGGACTACCCGCTGCTTTTGACCGATAGAAACTCCAGACCTTATGGAGAACTTGGATTTGGTGTAGAAAATTTATTCAGGTTTTTCAGGGTGGATTGCGTATGGCGGGCGACCCACCCGGGAGGCTCCCCGCTTGGAATCCGGGTGAGGATGGAGATCAGGATTTAATTTCCCGGGAATGCCGGTATGATACCGGATCGGAATCCTTAAAAATGGATGGGTGGATGTGACCGGGGAGTAGATTGGGGTGTGAAGTCCGGGGGGAGAGGAAACGAGAATAGGGAAAAGTTGGTTTTTATCTGGAAAGCCGAGTACACCTAAAATATTCAACAACCACTTCTGGTTTTTTAATCATGATTATTTCATAAAATCAACTGATCTATGAAAAGTATTTTGTTTCTGGGGGTTCTTTTACTGGCCATACAAACGCTCAATGCCCAGTACATCTCAGAGGATGGAGAAATAGACCGTGAATCTATGATTTCCGACCTGAAGCAATTTAAATCCAGCAGTGAGGAGCAGAGCGAATTGCGCAATGACATATTAAAAGAGTTGGTTACCGCAGCGAGGAGTCACCCTGCCATACAGGATTCAGATGAGAAAAGAAGTGAGGTCATTCTGACTATTATGGATCTGGGCAATAAGCGAGGCGATTTTTTCTTTCTGAGCCCCCGGTATGAGGCTCATAAAGCAAGAGAGGAGAGAAAAGCAAACGATACCATAAGTATGGATGTGTTAATGCTGGAAGGGAGGTTAGCCGCGATGCAGGATTCCATCAGAGGGATTTATGAAGAGCTAAAGGCTATCGTGGAGGACGAAGAACAGACTCGAGCTACCAAAGAAAAAGCTATTACCCTTTTTGCCACCTCTAATGATTGGAAGGATATTGAGTATATTTTTGAGAATAATATAAATTTGAGATTTACAGATGTAGATATTGACTTTATGCTCTCTGGTCCATATTGGGGAGAATCAAGAACAGGAATGCATGCATTATACAGGGATAAAATACCTGGTTATGTAGGTAGAGATAATATTGCTTTAGACCACAATTGGGTGCTGTTTCCATTTATGATAAAATATTGGGGGGATTTGGAGTGGAATAAGGAGATTGCAGAATTGCATCGGAGACTTGAGTTTGCATTGGGTCACAGAATGTTCTTTAGAGATTATAATAAACCTGAATTATTGATTGAATTCATGAGGGCCAATGCAGAAGACCCGGATACCCCTATTTTTAAAATGTTCGATAGAGAATAATAAAGTTGCCAGAAATATATAATCAACAATGAAATTATCCATTAAGACCCTGAGTATTGTAGCCGTTCTTGCCTTTTTCACCGGCGATCTGTTCTCGCAGTATTTAAATGAACAGGGCGAAGTCCGGTTGGATAAGATTATCGATGAGCTGAAGGAATTTGAGGATGCGAGTGCGAACCAAAGAGCACTGGCAGAAACCATAGCTGAGAATCTGCATCGGGAGATAAACGTTAACCCTGTATTACAAGAAAACCGCGACCTTAGAAATGAAGCCTTAGGGACCCTGGTTCGGTTAAGGAATAGGTTGGGGAATTTTGGCTTTCTTAGGAGAAGTAGTGGCCTTTCGACATGGGAAAAAAAGAGAAAACTGGATACCATTTCAGTAGAAGCACTGATGATTGAATCTAAAATCCAGTCACTAAATGATTCCCTGTATGCGCTATACGATAGACTGATTGATATTACTCAAAGAGGTGATGAGGAGACCCGGGCTACTAAGGAGAAAGCAGCCCTACAAATAGGCAAGTCTCCTTTTTATGACCACATTGAGTACATCTTTGAGAATCATAGAGATATGAACTTTGGATATGTTTTAGACCGGTTTGGTGATGCTGATTTTAGTGTTTACAGAAGTGGCATGGTTGGGTTAACGGCCAATTTAGAGAGGGATGAAAGATCCATGTACGAATGGAGATTAATGCCTTTTTTATTGAAGTACTGGGGAGACGCTGATTGGACTGCTAACTTAAGTCCATCACATTATGAGGTAGTCTTATTTATTAATATGACCCACACTTATGAGCAGAGAGAATCGCTTTTTGAATTCATGAGGGCCAACGCCAAGGATCCTGACACCGAGATTTATACCCATTTTGAAGAGTTTTTCTTTAGATAAAAGGATGACAAATGGAAATGGGCTGTGTGTATTTAATGCTGATTGGCTCTTTTATCAATGGGGCTTATTGGGCAGTATATTCCTGAGCATGGATTAGAGGTCTGTTTCAGTTCAAAAGATTACCTTTGCCATATTGCCCTGAATTGTCTGTGGTGGGCACCCAAACCGAAGGGCATCGCCCGGCAAATTGAGAGGATGGAGATCAGGTTTTAATAAGTAGAAGTGATATGAATCTAATTAAAAAAATTAGCTGGATATTTCTCTTGCCGGCCCTTTTGATGGCCTGTGGAGCAGAACCCGAGACCCGGGACGAGCCCACTGACGTAGATACCGGACCGGAAATCCTCAATATTGAATGGGTGGAGGTGCCCGGTGGGGAGTTTATGATGGGAAGCCCGGAGGATGAGGAAGACAGACTCGATAACGAGGTACAACATCCCGTTCAGGTAGATTCCTTCAGGATTGCTAATTATCCGGTGACTTTTGCGCAGTACGAAAAATTCTGCCGCGATACCGACCGCCCCATCCCGGACGACAATGGCTGGGGAAAGGGAACCAGGCCCGTGATCAATGTAAATTGGCAAGATGCTGTGGCTTTTGCTGAGTGGGCAGGCTATAGATTGCCCACTGAAGCGGAGTGGGAATACGCCTGCAGAGCCGGCACCACCACACCTTTTAATACCGGGGAATGCCTGGATTCTGATCAGGCGAATTACAATGGTGCTAATCCATATGGAGACTGCGAAGCAGGTATAACACTGGGAATGACAGTCCGGGTAGGTAATTACGACCCAAACGACTGGGGCATTCACGATATGCACGGAAATGTGTGGGAGTGGGTGCAGGACTGGTTTCATATCTACCCCGACTCGAGAAGGGTGAATCCCACCGGCCCTGATCAGCCTGAATACGGCGAACACAAAATAATCCGGGGCGGGGCCTGGAATAGCCCAGCTGATATGTGCCGCTGCGCCCGTCGAATGAGCGGCGAACCCGGGGATGAATACCTTTTTGTGGGATTCAGACTGGCTGGGGATATTTGATCAGAACCTTTTTCCTCCGGGACGTTATTCAATCGAACCTTTTTGAAAGAAGGCCATTGTTTTTTATTGACAGGAATGATAAAATTTTATGGAAATGGATTACACAATTTACCACAATCCCAGGTGCAAGAAGAGTAGAGAAACCCTGGAATTGCTGAAAGAAAATAAGATTGAACCCACCGTTGTGAAATACCTGGAAGATCCGCTGGATGAAAAAGGGTTGGAGAGCGTCTGTTCCAAACTCGGCATTGAAGCGACCAAACTGTTGAGGAAAACCGAGGCGATTTTTAAGGAGAACTACAAGGGTAAGGACCTGAGCCACGATGATGCGATAAAGGCCATGGCCAAACACCCCAAACTAATGGAGCGACCGGTCGTGGTGAAGGGCGACAGAGCGGTTATTGGCAGGCCACCGGAGAATGTGTTGGAGCTTGTTTGATTTCTTTTCTTGGTTAGGTGGAAATCGTTGAGCTTTTCTCTGCGCTTTTTCCTCGATCTCAGGGATTTTTGCGGTGATTCTTTACTTCGCATTGACTCACCGCGGAGGACGCTAAGGGCGCAAAGATAAACGCCAGGACTTTTGGTCAATTTATTCTCTGCGGATTCTCTGCGAACTCCGTGATCTCTGCGGTGATCCTTTACTTCGCATTTACTCACCCCCCAATGCTTTGGGGGCAGAGGACGCAAAGGAAGTCGCTGAGCTTTTCTCTGCGCATTCTCCGCAATCTTAGGAATTGTAGGTTGAATTTTGGGGAAGTTGTGGTTGGTCTGTTCCCGGGATTAGGATTTATGGGGGTTGAAATACCCAGGCCGTTCGTCCCTGCACCTAATCAATCCCTGCCGATTATCAACCTCCCGCTTGCATTTTCCAAAAGGGGATCGGGATTGTCGCCGAGATAGACCTCCCGATAATTACCTTCGAGCCAGTATTTTAATCCGCTGTCATAAAGTCGATTTCCTGGGTTGCCGCTCCGTCCGCCGGGTAGCGACGTGAAAAACCTGCGCTCTTCTCCATTGAACTGGGCGATCATCCTCAGGGAGGGGCCTTTGTCATCAAAAATGGAGTTCAGTGCGCTTCTGGTACCGCCGGTGTGGAGTTCGTACTCCCCGAAAGCTTCTATTCTGGCGATGTGCTGAATGTAGGAATTCCTGAATTTCACCCAGTAGTCCCCACCGTTTTTCTCTTCCCATTCTGCCGTTTCCTTGGTTGCATGGCTGAAAGCTTTAGCGATTGCGGCTTTGAGTTCTGTGAGGATTTCCTCTTCCTCTTCCGGGACGCTGTCAGAATTTACGATAAGAGAAAGGGTCGTTTTCCAGTTTGGTCTCAGTAATCCGACCTCGGTAAACACTCTATCCCAACTGCGACTGAGCCAATCCCGCTGCCAGATTTTAAAAAACACGGCCTCTATGGAGTTGGGCTCGAAAGTATGGTCCCAGGATGTCAAAAGCTCATAGTAGCGGATTTCGACAGGAGTCATGTTTGTGGTGTCCAAAAGGGGCAGCAAGCCGGCGCAAATTTCAAGGGCTTTTTGAGAGCGGTTGTCATTTTGGAGGCGTTTCATGCGCTCCAGGTCGATATTGGAGGCGGTATCGAGGTAGTGATACAAATAGGTGCCCCTGTCCAGGTTGTAATTGCCGAGCATGGGGTAGGGAAAATCTGCGCCCGCGGTTTGTTGGTTGGCACTGGCGACAAATCCCGACGCCGGGTTGATCAATTTGGGCATTGAATCCCGGGGAATGGTTGCATCCAAAAGGGACTCCATTGTCGATCCGTCTCTGAGAAATCGCCCGTCCATTGCATCCCTGCGATCGGGCAGTGATCCCACCACAAACAAACCTATGTTTCCATGCTTGTCTCCATATACGATGTTTTGGGGAGGCCCCGAAAACTCTTGTACCGCCTTTTGGAAGTCATCGATATTGTCGGCGTATTGCTTTTTTACGAGGGCCTTCATATGGTCTTTAGAAGGCATGGTTGCCGCCCACCGCATAGCGTAGTTGCTCATGGGATTTTCTTCATCGCGGTAGAAGGGCATTTGGCCAAAGAGCGTTACCGCCATGCTGTCCACGTAATCCTCCCTGCCACGGACTCCGATTCGCTCTTCTCTCCATTCGACCTTTTTCACCTCATCGTCAACCACATATGATTTTCGCTCTTCGTCCTCCCAGTGAATTTCGTAGTAATCCAAATAGTCCATCCCCACATTGGTCGTTCCCACGGCAAAATGCTCATTGATTCCAATGTATATCAAAGGGATACCGGGAAGGGAGAAGCCGTATTGATTGGATCCGGGGCTCACCATATGACACTCGTACCAAATGGATGGCAAGGTCAGCGGTAGATGGGGGTCATTGGCCAGGAAGAGACTCCCATCCTCAGTGCGTTGCGGTGAAACCACCCAGTTGTTGCTACCCAGAAATGAAGATGGCTGAGCAAAATGTCTGTGGAATCCTTCTTTGTTTGAAAAATTACTTTCCACGGGATGGTCATTGTTGCCAACCGATCCAAGCTGGGCATCCCTGTTGGCCACTTTATCCGGAACAACCGGAGGAATATCTTCATAGAATGCGGGAAATAGTCGTTCGAACATCTCCTCTCCCAGTAATTCCCTGGTTTGAGTTGCAGCAATGTCCTCGTGCCTGAAAGTGAGCTGGTGGTTTAGAAAGGCGACCACAGAAGCCATTTTAAATTCATCCCATTTTTCGGGTCTGTAATCCAATAGCTTAAATTCAATGGGATAATCTCGTCGATTCAGGTTTTTGATGTAGTGGTTGACGCCTTTGATGTACGGCAAAATATGGGTGTGATAGTGGTCGGCATCTTCGTTCCAAAAGGCAGCGATGTTCTCCGCCATGATGCCCATGCCTTTTCTCCGCATTTCCAGATCGTATTCCAGGGATCGCATTCCGAGGATTTCGGAGAGCCTGCCAGTTGCAGCGCGGTAGGAAAAATCCATTTGAAAAAGGCGGTCCCGGGCGTGCAAATATCCGAGCACCAGAGCGGCGTCTTCCGCAGATTGTGCGAAAATGTGGGGTGTGCCACTCTCATCAAATACCACATCTACTTCTTTGCTGACAGGTACATCGGGAAGGGTAGTGGCCGGGGAGGATTGCATGGGGGCGTTTTGCCAAAAGCCCTCATTGGGGGACATAAAAACTCCCGGGGCGGGCAAAACCTGCCACGATATACTGCAAAAAAGCAGGTAGATCACAAGACCTGCCACCCACAACCCTGTTTTCAATAATTTGCTCATTGAACCTGTCCTTAAGGGAAAATCCCAACGATTAATCAGGTCCAAAGATAGCAATCTACTCAGGTTTCACAAACAGCAACTTGTTCTCCTCAGAACCATCTTTGTCAAATAGGTAGCCCATGCCATCGAATTTGGTCAATCCAGCCCGGTCCCGGATGTTGTTTTCAAGCACGAAGCGGGCCATCATTCCCCGCGCTTTTTTGGCATTGAATGATACAAAGCGCAACTTACCTTTTCTAATCTCCCTGAAGTCCACATCAATCCACTTGCCTTCAAAAGCTTTTTGGTCGATGACTTTCACATATTCATTGGAGGCCAGATTGAGAATGGCATCCGATTTGTGTTTTTTCAGGTCATTTTTCAGTGTTTCTGTTATTTTATCATCCCAAAATTCGTAGAGATTGTCACCGGAGTCTGTCTTTAGATTGGTTCCCATTTCCAGACGGTAGGGTTCGATCAAATCGAATGGACGCAGTATGCCGTACATCCCGCTTAGGATTCTGAGGTGTTCATCGGCCCTTTTTTGCGCATTCTCATCAAGGCTCAGTGCATCGAGTCCGACATAAACATCTCCCCTGAATGCAAAGAGGGCAGGGGCTTGATCTTCGGCTTTGCCATCGCCGGAAAAGTTTTTGAAGCGTTCGGTATTCAGATCGGCCAGTTTTTCACTAATGGACATCAGTTCCATCAATTCCGGCTTGGAGTATTTCTTTAATACTTTGGCCAATTTCCGGGATTCACTGAGGAACTTCGGACTGGACGCCGCGGGGTGATTGCGTCCCTCATCAAATTTCATGGTCTTTGCTGGTGAAAGAATTGCAAGCATGTTGAGAAATTTTATTCAAAGATGTTTAGTACTTCAACAGTACGCTAATTTAATTAAGGCCGGGGGCAATTGTTCTTGGGAGTACACCAAAATATAGTTCGGGCATTCCTTTAAATCCCCCTAAATGCAATAACTGCAATAAAAAACGGGTCGCTCATAGCAACCCGTTTACATTAAATCATGAAAAATTCAACCAAAATTTATCCTTCTTAATTATCGAAGATATTGGAATTCTTTTTTGGGAGAGATTCTCCTTCTTTCTTTTCTACTACTCTACCTCTCACCATGAGTACGTGAGGATCTCCGCCCTCATTAGTGGTTATGCGAATGGTTCTGTTTATGTTACCCATTCTGTTTGTGTCGTAATTAACACTGAACTCAGCACTTTCACCCGGCTGAATGGGATCCCTTGGATAGTCGGGCACGGTACAGCCACAGCTTCCGCGAGCATTGGTGATAACCAGAGGTTCATCTCCGGTATTCGTAAAACTTACTGTTCTTATTCGCTCACTGCCCCTTTCTATTTCTCCATAGTCAACGGTAGTGGACTCGAAAGTCATTTGTGGACCCGTCTGAGCATCTGAATACAGGGGATATACCAACAAAGCTGCAAGCAGTGCAATAAAACCGGTTAATTTCATTGTATAATTTTTTAAAGCGTTTAGGATTAAATCAACTAATCTTGGCAAAAATACGACTTATCAACAAAAAGACACCAAAAAAGATTCAAATGTTTACACAGAAAATGTTAAGAAAGTAATATGGTGCCTAAATGTTATAGTTTTCATTGATCAAACGGTGAACCAGGCTTTGATAATATGTATTAATTTAGTTAATTTTGCACTCCATTTCAAAAAACCACAATCGAGCAAATATGACATTAACTACATTATTGGAAGACTGGAAAGTAAAGGAAGGGGTTGAGAACAGTGATTTCATAAACGAAGTGATAAGTGATTATTGGATTTGTTGCATCAGTCGTGAAGCCAGTATTCTCGGCAGAAAAGAGGTGTTGACCGGGAAGGCCAAATTCGGTATTCTCGGCGATGGAAAGGAGGTGCCGCAGGTAGCCATGGCCAAGGCCTACAAAAAGGGAGATTTTCGAGCGGGCTACTACAGAGACCAGACTTTGATGTTTGCATTGGGACTATGTACGGTTGAGGAGTATTTCGCCCAGCTTTACAGTGACCCGGATAACGATCCCTTCAGCGCCGGAAGGCAGATGAACAGCCATTTTGCAACCCGCCTAATTGATGAGGAAGACAACTGGCTGGATCACACAGAAAGATACAACATATCTTCTGATATTTCTCCCACTGCAGGTCAGATGGCCCGGGCATTCGGTTTGGCATGTGCATCTAAAAAATACCGCAATTCCGATGATCTTGGACACCTCAGTAATTTGTCGAATAATGGGAACGAAGTGGTTTTTTGCACCATTGGTGATGCATCGACTTCAGAGGGCATTTTTTGGGAGGTGATGAACGCCTCGGTAGTGGAAAGAGTACCGCTGGCAGTTAGTGTTTGGGACGACGGTTACGGGATTTCCGTTCCCAGGGATTACCAAACGGCAAAAGGGAGCATCTCAAAGGTTATGAGTGGATTTGCCACAACCGATGATGCGGATGGCATTGATATTTACCGCGTCAAGGCTTACGATTACCCCAAATTGTGCGAGGTTTACGAGGTGGCCACTGAAAAAGTGCGTCAATTTCACCGTCCGGCCATGATTCATGTAGAGGATTGCACCCAGCCCCAGGGGCATTCTACTTCCGGTTCCCACGAGCGATACAAAAGCAAGGAGAGATTGGAATGGGAAAAGGAGTATGACTGTATAACCCAGTTGGGAAAATGGATGGTTGAAAATGGTATAGCGGATGAGGCCAAGTTGGAAGAAATCCAAAAACAGGCCAAAAAGTACGTCAGAAATGCGCAGAAACAGGCGTGGGCAGATTTTTCAGACCCTGTAAAGAAAAAGTGGAGAGAACTCCAGGGGATTTTTGCCAATATCGCCAAAGAAAATCCGGGCATAGATCAAATCCAACAATTGTCATCGGACCTCAAATCCGCGCTCAGCCCGCTTAGGTACGAAATCCTGAAGTTTGCGCGAAAAATGGACCTGGTTTGCTCGGAACTCAGCGGTGGAGCAATCAATGAGCTAAAAGAGTTCATTGAATCCGAACGCGATCTGGGTAAAGAGAGATACCATACACACCTATACAGCAATTCGTCTAAATCAGCACTCAAAGTGCCTGTCGTTCACCCTGAATTTGGGGATGAGCCGGAAGTTATAAATGGCTATGAGGTTTTGAACAGGTTTTTTGACACCGCCCTTATGAGAGACCCGTCACTCTTTGCTTTCGGTGAAGATGTGGGTAAGATCGGTGATGTAAACCAGGGCTTTGCGGGTTTACAGGAAAAGTACGGTGAAGACCGGGTGTTTGATGTGGGGATTAGAGAGTGGTCGATAGTTGGACAGGCCCTTGGTATGGCGATGAGGGGATTGAGACCCATTGCAGAAATACAGTACCTCGATTACCTGATGTACGGTCTGACACCACTTACCGACGATGCGTCAACTTTGCGCTATCGCTCCTACGGCCAGCAGATGGCCCCGCTGATTATTCGCACCAGAGGTCACAGACTTGAGGGAATTTGGCACACAGGTTCTCCCATTGGAATGGCCATAAACGCATTGAGAGGTATGTACGTGCTCATGCCCAGAAATATGGTTCAGGCTGCGGGTATGTATAACACCATGCTTCAATCGGCCGACCCTGCCATCATCGTCGAGTGCCTCAATGGATACAGACTCAAAGAAAAAGTGCCCGCAAACCTGGCCGAATTTACCGTGCCCCTGGGTGTACCTGAAGTACTTCGCGAAGGCGAGGACGTCACATTGGTTACCTACGGATCTTGTTGTCGTGTTGCGGAAGATGCTGCCAATCAACTAGAAGAAGTAGGCATTTCGGTGGAACTCATTGATGTTCAAACACTCGTGCCATTCGATTTGGAGCACAGCATAGTAGAATCTTTGAAAAAGACCAATCGCATCGTCTTTTTGGACGAGGATGTTCCAGGTGGCGCCACCTCTTACATGATGCAAAAAGTCTTACAGGAGCAGGGTGGATACTTCTATTTGGATTCGCAGCCTCTGACCATTGCCGCGACTGAAAACAGATCACCCTACGGTTCTGATGGTGATTATTTTTGTAAGCCCTCTGCCGAGGACGTCGCCGAAGAAATATACCTGCTGATGAGAGAGGCTTCTCCTAATTCTTTCCCCGGCAAACCCGATGGAATTATTCGGTGATGAAATGGCCTTTTGTGGTTATGAGGTACTAAACAAATTCGGAAAAACCCTAATTTTTCCGGCTTAGGTCCGTTATTAAGAATCATGAAAGTTAAGTATTTGATCGTTGGCCAGGGGATAGCCGGCACGCTCTTGTCCTACCAATTGCACAAGCGCAGGCAATCCTTTTTTATAGTGGACAAGGGCCTTCAAAAGGCTTGTTCAAGGGCCGGTTCAGGCTTGATAAATCCAATAACGGGTAGAAGATTTACGGTCTCCTGGATGTTTGAAGAACTCCTCCGCAAAGCGAGAAATACCTACAGCGAAATGGGGCAGTTTCTGGGAACCCAAATTCTCTATGAGCATCCTGTGTTGAATGTTTTTTACGACAGAGAACAGGCCGGAAAGTGGAAAGAGAAAATGAATGATCCCGGCTTTGCCGAACTCGTAGGGAAGCCCACTAAAAAGTTTAATAACAATGGCCTGCTCAAAGATGCCGTGCATACAGCCCAGGTAAATTCTTCATTACATATAGATATTAGCAATTTGATAATTTACTACCGCAGCTGGTTGCTAAAAAATAATAGGCTTAAAATTGGTGAATTCTCCTTGAATGATGTGAGCTATAACAATGGTTTGTACTCCTGGGCAGATATTGAGTTTGAAAAAATTATTTTCTGCGGGGGTGCTGCGGACTCCCGGTTGCAACATTTTCAGGATCTGCCATTTAAACTGAGTAAGGGGCAGGCGTTTATTGCAGAACTAGAAGAGAAAGTGCCTGATTTCATAATTAAGGGTAAGGCTTTTGTTGTACCAATTAAGGCCAGCGGACTTTATTGGATTGGTGCACATAACAACTGGTCGTTTGACGATGATTTTCCGGATACTGAGGCAAAGGAAATACTCTCTAAGAAATTGACTGGTACACTAAATATCGGGTTTCAATTTCTCGAGCCCCGTGTTGGAATCCGGCCCGCTACGAAAGACAGAAGGCCACTGTTGGGCCGGCATCCCAAATTAACCCACCTTTACATTTTCAATGGATTGGGGACAAAAGGAGCTTCCTGGGCACCATATTGGTCAGAAATAATGGCTGATTATCTTCGAATGAACGATTTCGAAATCCCCGGGGATGTCAATATATCGAGATTCTATAACTCTTGAAGATCAAGCAGGGCTTCCTTGAATATCCAGTAACCAGATTTTTCAGGAATTACTGAAGAATTACCCTTTCCGAAATCATTCCCCCGGATTCTGTGATAAGAGTTATCAAATAAATGCCCGCTGAAAGTCCTCCGGTTTCGAAATGTACCTTATTCCCGGAGTATTGCTGACTATTTAATTGCGAGATCATTCTCCCGTTGATATCACTCAGGCGAAGTTCCACATTATCCAGGTCTGATTCTTCCAGCCCTTTCAGTTCGATTTCCACACCGCGGTTGAGACTCGTAGGATTGACAATCTTCATTTGAAAGTCTATTCCCGGAAAAAGGTCGGTATTGGACAATTCTGACGCTATGAAAGCGCGTCTATTGGAAAAGTTATTACATGGTTGGAATTCTGAGAGTGGTTTGATTCTAACCATGTGTTGATTTTCAAGGACAAGTTGAGGCAATTGCAGAAAGGTGTCCCGGACCACCTCGTCCACCAACAAATTGGAGAAAAAAGGAAGCGAAGTAAGTTGCACCTGATAATAGGTGGCATTGGGTACAGATTCCCATTTCAGGTAAGCTTCGTCATATTGAACTATTTCATTTTCCGCCGGATGAATGATGGTGACCTCGGATTCTACAGGCCCGAATTTAATGGAGGGATCGACAATATCTGGTCTATCTAAAAGAATGTTCATTCGCATGGCCTGTGTTTGCTCTTCAGAGAATGAGTTTCTGCACGGTCCAAAAGCATAGGACATGATGTTAGAACCATCTACTCTTTCCATATTGCCAAGCGGGTCTGTAAGAAAAATTCCCAGCGGATTGTCAGCAGTACAGATCCATGGGTAGCTAAGATAATCTGGGGCGGTATCACAAAATCCATCTGCGGCCTCCCTGCAGTTAGAACCATCCATTTTTTCAACCTCCACCCATTGTCCGAATAGCATAATTTGTTCTGGTGTGGGTTCATCCGGATTATAGATGGTAGCCTCCCAGCCATAGAAAGTGTGGGGAAGGGTAAATTGGTGGCCGATTTCGTGAGTCCAGATTTGATCTATACCATCGAGGCAGAAATTGGCCACAACCACGCCATCTACAAAAGTATTGTAGTAGCCGCATGCTCCGGCAGCATTATCTACGAAGTAGGAGTTCAAGGCATCCGGTACATTGTTGGATAAGATCATTCGCTCCCCTGCGCTGAATGAATCGTGGCTGTACCAATCTGTATTATCGATGTAGTTAAAGTCTCCTTTTATGAAAAACTGTATGCCTGTATGAAGAAATACTTCATTTAGGTTGCAAAAGGATTCTTCCACCAATGTCCTACTGACATAGCCTGTCCCATCGTTTTTCCCGAGAATATGGATTTTAAGGGGGATAAACAGGGTGTCATCCGTTAGAAAGCGGTAGTTGCCCAAATTTTGCTGATAATAAATTAATCTTTCATCCCTATCTGGTGGGGTGCCACACAAATGTGGCGGCTTGCTGTTAATTTCCTGTGAGAATAAGTCAGCAGAAAAAATTAAAGCAAGCAGGATTACTCCCACATTTTGTAGAAGTTTCATGGCATTTCTCAATGAACGATAAAGGGTTCTACGCGCTGCATTTTATCACTGGCCATACGAATGTAATACATTCCGGCATCCAGGACTCCGGTGTGGAGGTGAATGCGTTGATGTGGACCCATCGGTATGTTTTTTTCACGGGACATCAACATTTTGCCATCGACGGAGAAGACTTCCATGCGAACATCCTGCACTCCGTATTCATTATTTATAATTACAGAGGGGTCGGTCCCGGAGGGCACCGGATTTTGATGGAGTCGCATACTGAATTCTGACTCGCTGATTTCGTCCACAGAAACCCCTACATCGCTGGTTATGAAGCTAAAAGTTGGGCTTCTGTCTGCACAGTAGTAAGTGTCGTTTAGGGGCCTGACTCTCCAGTAATAAAATTCCAGTTCATCCAAATTAGTAAGGGTGTAAGAGGTCCCGTCCACAAACTTCTCTACCACCATATTTAGACCAAAGAAAGGGAGTTCTGAAACTTCCAGGTAGTAATAGGTAGCATTTTCAGCTGCTTCCCAAACCAATGTAACCTCATCGTGGAAATCTGACTCCTCTCCATTTATAGGATTGAGTGCGACAATTTCCCCGGCATCAATAACACCCGTGGAAGGTGTCCCAAACCCCTCTCTTAAATGACTGCGTGATGATGACATAAAGTCAGCCACCATAACATCGATCTGGGTTGGCGTAAATTCGTAGTCAGGGCAGTTTAGAAAATACCCCATATAGTTGTTTTGCATGGGTTCGATCAAATCCTCATTGCGATCGTACACTTCGATATTAAATGGACCACAGCCACCGCCGGCACTCCAGCCGAATCCAAAGTTGTAATCCGGTGGCGTATCACAGATCCTGTCAGCGGCATTGGTGCAATTACTGCCATCGACCAGCTCCACTTGATTGAACCCACCAGGGGCGATAACTTGTGTAACCGGATTCCCGTGTATGTCTTCATCCCATGGCTCTTGTTCCCAACCAAAAAACGTGTGCTGCAAACTAAAGAAGTGACCGATTTCATGAGCCAATACAAAGGTTGAATTTACCTGGTCATTTCTAACCACTACCCAATCATTCGGGATGTCGTAATATCCGAGTGTAAAACCTCCGCCACCTCCGGAAGTGGTATTTTGTGCAAAGAAAACATTAAGGGCCCGGTTATCTCTGGCCCCGGATAGTATAGCTGTCGCCAAACTCGCATTGTTGAAAGCAGCATTATTATTGATGTAATTGATACTCCGGTCCTTTAAGAAAAACTGGATGTTGTAGTGGCCAAAAGCCTCGTTTAGGATGCACATTTGATTAATAATATCGGGTTCGCGCACCCCACCTGTACCATCCAGCCTGTTTATGGAGTGAAACTTAATTGGGACATAAATGGTGCTACCTGATCTCCTGAATTCCAGGTTTTCAGCCATTCTTAAATTGGTTTCAAGGCGTTCAATTTCTTCAGGTCCAGGGTGATAACCGCAGTGGTGGTGGTCGTGATCTGCAACCACCTGCCCAAATGTCAAGGCAGGGCTTGTTAATGTAAGGGCAAAAACGGCTATAAGAATCCCGATCTGGGTAAAAAACTTACTCATTGTACTGATTTGTTATTGAAAAATGTAAAGTTACTTCAAAATAAAGTTTCGACAAAAAATGCCTGAAATACTATAAACTGTGTTCATATAATTAACTGATTTTTCGGCTTTTCCTTACATTTGCGGTTCAAAAAAATCTAAATCATGGCTAAAGTAACAGTAGTAGGCGCCGGTAATGTAGGCGCAACAGTAGCAAATGTTCTATCATTTGGGGATGTCGTAAAGGAAGTGGTACTTCTCGATATCAAAGGAGATCTCGCCAGGGGAAAAGCGCTCGATACCTGGCAACAGGCCCCCATCAATCACTACAGCACATATTGTGTAGGAACCGAGGATTACGCTGAAACCAGGGACTCTGATATCGTGGTAATTACTGCAGGAATTCCAAGAAAACCAGGAATGTCTAGAGACGACCTCATTTCTACCAATGCTAAAATTGTCAATCAGGTCACAACCAATATTTTAAAGTATTCTGACAACCCCATCTTAATTGTGGTTTCCAACCCGCTGGATGTAATGACCTATGCAGCCTACGAGGCGGCAGGGCTCGATTCTTCAAGGGTTTTTGGAATGGCTGGCATCCTCGACACCGCACGGTACCGCGCTTTTCTGGCCACTGAACTAGGGGTGTCTCCCAAAGATATCCAGGCTGTGCTTATGGGAGGTCACGGTGATACCATGGTCCCTCTCCCTAGATACACTACCGTTGCAGGTATCCCTGTAACCGAACTCATCGAATTGGACAAGCTGGATGCCATTATTGACCGAACTAAAAAGGGTGGTGGTGAACTCGTTAAATTAATGGGAACCTCTGCCTGGTATGCACCCGGTGCTGCCGCAGCGCAAATGGTCGAAACCATCGTTCGGGATGAAAACCGCATATTCCCTTGCTGTGTCAAACTCACCGGGCAATACGGACTAAAGGATCTGTTTATTGGTGCGCCAGTTAAATTGGGTAAGGAGGGTATTGCCGATATTATTGAGCTGGATCTCAATGAGGGTGAAATGGAACTGCTTAACACCTCTGCCCAGCATGTGAGGGAGGTAATTGACGTGTATAAGAAAATGGACCTGAAGGCTTGATAGCTTTTTTTCGGTGCTATACCTGGCTTAATAAAACTGTGCTTTCATCAGCCAGATGTTAATTTTTAGAAAACCGCAACATAATAAGGCCTAACTGGTTTGAAGGTATGTAATCGAACTCAAATTTTATTCAAAGATTATTTGAGAAATGGTTAAGAAAGAAAAGGGCGATAGTTGATCCAACTATTGCCCTTTTTCATAATCCCGGCCTACCTTTTTTTCTAGTCGTATTTCAACCTTGTCCCTGTGTTGTAGAAGAAGAATGACCAGATATCAGTCTGTTCTTCGATTATTTTTGACATAGGTTTCCCGGCACCGTGCCCTGCATCGGTATCAATTCTTATCAGCGCTGGTGCATCACCGCCTTGATTGCGCTGCAATTCAGCGGCAAATTTGAAGGAATGAGCCGGCACCACTCGATCATCGTGGTCTGCTGTTGTGATGAGGGTAGCCGGGTATTCAACGCCCTCTTCTACATTGTGCAATGGTGAATATTCATACAAAAACTCAAACTGCTCCGGATCGTCCGCTGATCCGTATTCGGGAATCCATCCCTTTCCGACTGTAAATTGGTGATACCGCAGCATGTCAAGAACTCCTACACGTGGAATGGCAACAGCAAATAAATCGGGTCTTTGAAGCATGCATGCAGCAACGAGTAATCCACCATTTGAACCTCCGATCATGCCGAGCTTTTCAGGTGAAGTATAGCCCTCCTGTACCAGAAACTCTCCGGCGCCTATGAAATCATCAAATACATTCTGTTTGTTTTCCAACATACCTGCTTTGTGCCACTCTTCACCAAATTCTCCTCCACCGCGTATGTTAGCCATGGCATAAACGCCACCATTTTCCAGCAACACAAGATTACTCGCGGAAAATGACGGGGTCAAACTGATATTAAATCCGCCGTAACCATAGAGCATTGCAGGGTTTGTTCCATCCAACTCAAGACCCTTTTTGTGAACCACAAACATGGGAACTTCGGTACCATCCAGACTCTCGTAAAATACCTGTCGCTCAACGAAATCATTGGGATCGAAGGCCAATTCGCTCTCAAAAAACGCCTCTGAATCTTGACTTTCGGGATCGTATTTGAAAACCGTGGAAGGGTAGAGAAAAGAGGAGAAAGAAAAGAACAGTTCCTCCTGGTCCGGAGTGCCGGAAAAACCCGATGCAGACCCTGTTCCCGGCAAGGAAATTTCCACCGGATTTTCACCATCAGGGGTCATTTGAATCACTTTGCTCATCGCGTTCTCAAGGTAGTGAGCAAAAACATAGCCGCTTCCAGTGCTAACAGAACGCAGCAAATTTTCACCCTCGGGAATCACCTCCGTCCAATCATCAGGGTCTTTGTTGTATGGATCAACAGAAATCAGACGGTAATTGGGCGCATCAATGTCTGTTCGGACCAGGAATCGTCCATCTACGTGATCTACCACGGAATTTTTATTGGAATACCCCTCAAATAAAAGCTGGAATTCCATCTCATCCCTGTTGTTGGGCTTGAAGTAAGTAGCGTATCCATCAGTACCGGGTGCCCCATGCATAATGACGTATTCCCTGTCATCGGTCAGGTAAGTGAAATGGTACATAAAGGGCCGGTCGCGGTCCTCGTGCACCAAAATATCCTCGGATTGCGGCGTGCCCAGTTTGTGGTAGTAAATGGAGTGAAACTGATTGTTGGCAGAGAGTTCCATGCCCGGCTCTGGCTCGGGATATCTGCTGTAATAGAATCCCTCATCGTCCCAACTCGCTCCGGAAAACTTCACCCATTCGAGCTTATCTTCCAACTCTTCGCCGGTTTCCACCTCATACACGCCTATAGTTACCCAGTCTGAGCCGGCTTCCTGCCTGGCGTAGGCTATGTGTTTATGGTCGGGTGAGGCTCCGAGTAAGTTGATAGAAACCAGGCCCTCCTCACTGATTTCATTGGGGTCAATAAATACCTCAGGCTTCCCATCCAGACCCTTCTTTCTAAAGATGACCGGTTGGTTTTGAAGACCGTCATTTCTGTTGAAGAAATAGTAATCTCCCACTTTCCGTGGAGCACTGTGTCTCGGATAATCCATCAACTCCTGCAGTCGGTCGGTGATCCTGTCTCTAAATGGCAAACTCTCCAAATAGCCAAAGGTGACCTCATTTTGAAGGGCAACCCATTCTTTTACCTCGGCTGCAGTATCCACCTCCAGCCAGCGAAACGGGTCTTCAATCATCACCCCGTGGTAATCATCCACCACATCCACGGTTTTGGTTTCCGGGTATTCTACTGTGATGGGTTCAAAGTCAACTCTTTCAGCCTCTGTCTCACAGGCAAATAACAAGATGGTTAGGCTGCCAAGCAGAACTCCAATAAATACATTCTTCATTTCTCTCCGGTTTGTTTCGATTTGTTAAATAACAACGTAAATATAATTATTCTTATGAAACCAATTGAGTGAAATGGTTTCGAAGGGGCGATTTAGTGAGGAATTGAGTTGATTATTGACGGCTTGGTGCCTTTGAACTTCTCTCAAAAGGCTTACTATTCCCTTCGATATCGCTTTAAAAAGGTAGAGCCCTCTGGTCCCAGGCAAAATATCAGGTCCAAAATGCTGAGATTGGGCTGGAACCCAAATTTATCCTCAAAGACCTGTGGATAGTGGTTTACTATCCGTGATTTTTTAAGCAAACCGGGTTTGTAATGACCTCTTTCGTCATCGATTTCCGGCTTGTCGCTGTAATCCGACTGCCAGGCACTTGTAAATTCAAGAGTGAGTTTTGGGGCAACGATGTCCCGGCTGATTTTGAGAGATTCCACATTCAGGTCTAAAAGAAGTTCTTTCCGGCCGTCAAAAAGTGATTTGATGGGTGGGAAATAATCCTCGAAATAGGGGCTTTTGCCGTAGGCGGTCTGGATGCTCCGCAAATGCTGAAGTTCCCAGTTTTCATCCCTTGAAATGCGGACTTCGGAAATAGAGGTTTTATCATTTTTTCCTTTTTCCAGTGGGACAGTCAAACGCACAGGTCCATTTGGTCCCGATATATAGTATCGGTTTCGGTATCCTCCCTTTTGGTAGTTTTCGTGAATTTCTAATAGCCAGCCATCACTTTGAACAGCAGCAGCCCAAACAGCCACCGGAGGAAATAACATGATCTCAGTTAATAATTGCATGAAAAAAGGAGTAAATAGGTGCACAAAGGTAGTAAATGGAGCTATTGGACGAAAAAAATCACCCGTACATCCATCATTTCCAAAAAAATGTCGTTCATTATCATATCTTGCAGTTGAAAAATTCAGGAAGTCCAAAATAATCTGGTTTTAAGTTCATCTTGAGGGGCTTATTATCATTCTCAGTGGAAACCCTGCCATGAATTGAAGTATTTTTTGCAAAAAAGAAAGTATGCACGCCAACACTAAAGAAATAATCCGCACCGAAGACATTAAGAAAACTTATCAGATGGGAACCATGGTGGTAAATGCACTCAATGGGGTGTCCATTACCATCAATGAGAATGAGTACGTCGCCTTGATGGGCCCTTCCGGTTCGGGAAAATCCACTTTGATGAATGTACTCGGCTGTTTGGACAGTCCGACCTCGGGAAAATACATTCTCGACAATCAGGATGTGAGCAGGATGTCCGACAGTGAGCTGGCCGGAATACGAAATCGCCAGATTGGCTTTGTATTTCAAACTTTTAACCTCCTTCCCAGATTAAGTGCGCTGGACAATGTAGCACTACCTCTGGTTTATGGTGGGATTTCAAGGAGACAAAGAACTGAAAGGGCCTTAGAAGTGCTCGACCTCGTTGGATTGGGGGATAGAACACATCACAAACCCAATGAATTATCCGGTGGACAGCGTCAGCGCGTAGCCATTGCCAGAGCCCTTGTTTCAAACCCCAGCATTATTTTGGCCGACGAGCCCACAGGAAACCTGGATACCAAAACCTCCTATGAGATTATGGAGATTTTTGAGAAGGTCCATGAGGCAGGCAATACCATCATTTTGGTCACGCACGAAATCGACATCTCCGAACACGCCCACAGAATTATCAAACTCAGAGATGGGGTAGTAGAAACCGATGAGTTGAACCAAGATGTAAAAAAATTATTAGGTACAGGAGTAGAAAGTTGAAAGTAAAAAGTTTAGACAGTAAAAAGTCGATAATGGCCCACCAAAGGGTTGGGGGCAAGCGGTTAGGGCTTTGGGGCATGAGAGGCAATTAGTAAATTGCGTGTTTTTCTATCTGTAGATACGCACGGCCGTTGAGAGTTGAAAGTTTAGAAAGTACAAAGTTGAAAGTGGGGCATTATTAGGCGGCAGGTAGTTTTCTTTCCAGTTAATTATTAAGGCGCATGGCGCAAATAGTCGCTTTAACCTAATTTCTAAAGTAGGTAGTTAGTATATTGCTGTGTTCTAATGTATGTACTGACGTATTAAAATACTTCTACCATAATATGATGAAGCGAAAATAAACGTGGCCTTTAGGAATTTGGCGTTAAGAAAAATTGGTTTCTCACCGTTAAGAAAGTTGTCAGTGTCTGAAGTTCATAGGAATTCGACAAAAAGATTCGGAGAGTCAATAGCAACAAACGGTAAAAGCCGTGATTCTTCCCTTAGTATTGTTGCCTTGTAAATTCCTATGAACAAGTTTGACAACTTTTAGGTGAGGGGCCGATTTTTTAGTCAAATTCATACGTGGCCTTGATTTTTTTGTTACTTTTTGTATCAAGACAAAAAGTAATATATAAAATATGTGGCAATTGGTTTAATTTAGCCGGGGCAATAATTTTGCCAATGAAAGTAAGCAATTGTACAACTTATTATGAAAATTATTTATAATTCATAAGATATTGAATGGTAGTTTGTTAATCAGATTTTTGCAATCAAGAAACATATAACCAATGGGATTTAAGATTTATACAAAAACCGGAGACAAAGGCATGACCGGACTTTTCGGTGGTAAGAGGGTCTCTAAGGACCACGTCAGAATTGATGCTTATGGAACGGTCGATGAGCTCAATTCTTTCACGGGCTTACTGCGCGACCACCTTGAACAGTCAGAACTGCGAGAACAACTGAAAAAAATTCAGAATAAACTCTTTGACCTCGGCTCTTATCTCGCAAGCCCTGATGAGAAAAAAGGCACAGAGGGCGTCGATCAGGCGCATGTAGAATGGCTGGAAAAATGTATAGACAAAATGGAGGAAGATCTGGAGCCTCTGAAAAACTTCATTCTTCCGGGCGGTCACCCCAATGTTTCCAGAGCGCACATCTGCAGGACTGTATGCCGACGCGCAGAGAGAAGGGTGGTGAGTTTGGCTCATCAGGATGAAACCGATGACCTCAATGTACAGTACCTCAATCGCCTGTCAGATTACTTCTTCACCCTGGCCAGGTTCCTGACCCACCACTACGAAGTTCCAGAAGTCAAATGGGAGAAAGGCAGTTAGTGAATTTCAGGCACTGGCTCTGATTTGATTAGCAAAATTTTTAAGCGGTTCACCTGTTAACTACACAGGTTAATCACAAAAGGTATATATCAGCTTGACAACTGAAAAAGTAATAACGCTACCCACCGGAATTGATAAAATTCTGGAGTTTGATAAGGTCCGTGAGATCATAGCCGGTTATTGCGCCGGTGAGCCGGGTGTCAGGAATATTGAGCAGTTGCAATTTTCTTCTGACGAAAAATTCATAGCCCGCAGCCTCAATCTCATTGCAGAATGGGCCCTGCTGTCAAGGCTTTATTCGGATTGCAGAATTCACCCCTATGAAGACATTTCCTCTCTAAAGAAAATTATTCATATAGAGGGGTATGTGTACGACGTGGAGCATTTTTTACTGGTAAAAACCGCCCTCGAATTTGCAGGTAGAATGACTTCACTGCTGGGGAAAATAGAGGAGCCGGAAGAATTCCCGGAAACCATCGGCATTCTTCAACAGCTGGAAACAAAACCCGATCTGCTGAATAGGTTGTCGCGCACCTTCGATGCCGAGGGCAATGTCCTCCCGGAGGCCTCCGACAATCTAATCAAATTACACCGGTATTTCAGGTCAAAACAAAGAGAGGCAGATCAGAAGTTCGCATCTATGGTGAGGACTTTTTCCAAAAACGGCTGGTTGACGGACAACAAGGAAACCATGAGAAACGGCCGGAGGGTGCTGAGTGTTCCTTCCGAGCACAAGCGAAAGATCAAGGGAATTATCCACGATGAATCCAGCTCGGGTAAAACCACTTTCATCGAACCCGAGGAAGTCATAACGTCCAACAACGACCTCTTCGACGCCAGACAGGCCATTCGCAAGGAGGAGTACCAAATCCTCAGTGAATTAAGTGGATCAGTGAGAGGGGAGTTTCCCGCCATCGAGCACGCGCACCTCACCATGGTAGAATTTGATGCCATTCGCGCGAAGACCCTTTTTTCGCTGGATATCAATGCCGTGGCTCCGGAAATACATCCCGGAGAGCCCCGCATTGAGCTGAAACAAGCCAGACACCCCCTTTTGGTACTGAAATTCCGGGAGGAAGAAAGGGAAGTTGTGCCTTTTGATCTGACCCTGGATCCATCCAATCACATCCTGGTGGTCAGCGGTCCAAATGCCGGGGGAAAGTCAGTACTTCTCAAATCGGTCGGCATCATTCAGTTGATGTTTCAGGCCGGGTTGCCCGTTCCTGCTGAGGACGGAACAAAATTGGGCGTTTTTTCGGGAATTTTTGCAGACATGGGAGATCAGCAATCCCTTGAGGACGACCTGAGTACCTACAGTTCCCACCTCACCAATATGAAGTCCTTTCTCGCCAATGCCAATCCTCAATCACTCTTGCTCATCGATGAATTTGGTTCGGGTACCGATCCTAAAATTGGCGGGGCTCTGGCTGAGGCGATGATCAGGAGATTTAGATACCTCAAAACCTTTGGCGTTTTTACCACCCACTACGGCAACCTGAAGATATACGCCAACAATGCATCGGGGCTGATCAATGGCGCCATGACTTTTGACAAAAAAGACATGAGCCCCACTTATGAATTCTCCACCGGAAAACCGGGTAGCTCCTTCGGTTTCGAGATTGCCAAAAAAGTCGGTATCCACTCCTCGCTGCTGAAGTACGCCCGCAATCGCGCCGGCTCAGGTGTACAGGCTGTGGATGAAATGTTGGCCGACCTCCAGAAGGAAAAAGCCGAACTCGCTGAGGCCATGAGAAAACTCAAGAGCCGGGAGGAGGAATTACAGCGACTTACCAGAAACTTTGATCACCTGCACAGAGAAATGGAGGTGAGACGAAAAAAAATGAAGCTGCAGAAAAAGCAGATAGAATCAGCAGCCCAAACGAAATTGCAGCGGGAATTGGAAGACCTCGTCAGGGATGCAAGAAAGGAGAACGACCTCAAAAAGAAGGAGCAAATTCTTCGAAAATTTAAGGAAAAGTCCCGCAAGATGGTGAGTGAACAAGAAAAAATAAAGGAGGAACTACACAAAGAAGAATTTGGCGGTAAGGTTGAATGGCGCGAGGGTATGCATGCCAAATTGCGTTCGGGTAGTGAGGTAGGACAATTGATGAACCTGTCCGGCAGAAAGGCCATGCTACTTTTTGAAAGCGGATTGAAAATGCAGGTGGCTCTGAGAGACCTGGTTCCTGCCAGTGACCCCATTAAACGACGTAAGGAGCGCTCTGTAAAGACGGAAATTTCATACAATGGAACCGGCTTTAACAACAAAATCGACATACGCGGTCTCCGCTACCGCGAAGCACTTGAAATCCTAAACGAGTACATCGAAAAAGCCCTGCTTTCCAGTCAAAACCAGGTCGTCATCACACACGGAAAGGGCGAAGGTGCCTTGAAAAAGGCGGTTATTGAAACTTTGGATAATTTTCCACCCGGTATAGAGCGCAGTCATCCACCGGACGAACAGGGTGGGGACGGGGTCACCGTGCTCCGGTTTTTATAATGGGGATAAAAAGTAGCCCCGCCAGGACTCGAACCTGGATCTAGAGTTTAGGAAACTCCTATTCTATCCCTTGAACTACGGGGCCTGTAAATTGCCAGTGGACTTATTGATGGCATGTTCTTTTTTCAACCGTGTATTGAATCAAAAAATTCCTTTGATCAATTCTTCCCCGGCTGAATTCCCTCATGATTATAGAGCGTTCGAAGCTGAATAGGATCGTCGCTTTAATCACCTTCTTTAGAAGGTTTGATGACTTCGGTTTTTTCACCAAAATAAAGGGCGAACTGCTGCATTTGGCCGGCGAGTTCATTGTTGCCTGTTGCTTTTGCGTAGCTTTCAGCCAGCCCTCTGAGAGTGTGAAAAACCATGCGGTCCATTTCCATGATTTGCAGGTCTGTGGTCCACAGGTCTATGCGCATAGTGTCCCTGGATTCCTTGTCAAAAAAGGAGACCATCATGCCTTTTGCATCCTGCCATCCATCAACTTCCGGGTGGTCGTCCGCGCGCCATTGAATGGATTCCGGCACATGTTCTTCGTTAAGCCCTACCTTGATGTCTATATTCGATTTTTTTACTACTTTCTCTTTACTCATATTTGGTTTATTTTGAATGCAAAATTGCGAAAAATGCCATCGCTGTACTACTAATGTGGCAAAAACCTGGAAATTGTGACCGGCAGCGGATAAAAGTCAGTAACCAATCATGATTCGCCTGCTAAATCCCTTTTTGCTTTTCCGGTAAGTCCGTTGTAAACAGCCTGGTAGGAAGTATTGACCATTTTATAAAAATCACCGGCGGGTAGCCCCCTGTTCGGAAATACAGTATTCCAGTGCTTTTTGTTCATGTGGTAGCCCGGAAGAACGCTAACCGGAAACTGCTCTCGCCAGGCGATTATCTGTTCCGGTGGTGCCTTTAGATTTACTGAGAACTCAGATTGGTTGAGGTTGGTCAGTGCAAATATTTTCCCGCCCAGTCTGAATGCGAGCACATCCTCCCCAAACGGCATGTCCTCGGTTACTCCGGCTTTACCCAGACAGTGATTTCTAAGGGAGTCTATGTCGATCACGGTGATAGTTTTAGCAGTTTTGACGAAAATTAAAGCCTTCTGGCCATTTCGCGTTTTTGGTCTTTTTCCTTGATGCTCTGTCGTTTGTCGAAGGACTTCTTACCCCTGGCCAGGGCTATTTCCAATTTGACCAGGCCCCTGGATTCCCCTATATAAATGCGGTAAGGGATGATGGAATAGCCTTTTTCCTTTACCTTTTTCTCCAACTTTCGAAGTTCTGACTTTTTAAGCAGTAACTTTCTGGGTCTTCTGGTTTCGTGGTTTTGGTGGCTTGCGTATTTATACTCAGCTATATACATACTTTTGACGTACAGTTCACCCTTGTGAAAATAGCAGTAGGCATCGTTTAAATTGGCTGCTCCGCGGCGAACGGATTTTACCTCCGTGCCCTGCAGACGAATGCCCGCTTCAAACATCTCATCCAGGTAATACTGGTATGATGCCTTACGGTTTACTATTTCGACCAGTAGTTTTTCTTCCTGCATAGTTATTTAGAGAGAGATTCATTTAGGAAATTGGTCATTTTGTTGTAGAGGTGATAGCGCGCATTTCGGTAAATGATGCTGTGGTTGTTGTTGGGATAAATGTACAGGTCATAGTCTTTGTCTTCCAAATTCAAAGCCCTCACCATTTCAGCGGTGTGTTGAAAATGCACATTGTCATCTGCCAATCCGTGTACCAACAAATAGGCTCCCTCGAGTTTGTGGGCAAAGTGTATGGGTGAATTGCCAGTAAAGCCCGCCCTGTTTTCCTCAAAAGTTCGCATGTATCGCTCCGTGTAGATGGTATCGTACCAGCGCCAATCAGTTACGGGTGCCACCGCAATTCCGGCAGCAAATACATCGGCTCCTTTTAATAGGGCAAGGGTGGAAATATATCCTCCGTAACTCCATCCAAAAATTGCGACCCGGTCCTGGTCAACCCAGCTTTTATCGGCAAAATACTTCGCTGTTTCTATTTGATCTTTGGTTTCGTACTTGCCCAGTTCCAAATAGGTCAACTTTCGAAACTCTTCGCCTCTTCCGCCGGTACCGCGCCCATCGACGCAAACAATGATATAATCATCTCGCGCCAGCATTTGAAACCACCAGTAATTCAATCCCCGCCAGCTATTAACTGCCCATTGTGAATTGGGGCCTGAATACTGGTACATTAGTACTGGGTATTCGCGATTTTCATCGAAGTCCGGTGGCAGAATTTTGTAGCCATTGAGCTGTACATCCTCAGATGTTTTGAATTCAAAAAACTCAACCGGCGAGAGTTCAAGCTCTTTTTGGATCTTGCTGAGGTCCTCATTGTCTTCAATCAGTCGGATCTTTTCTCCATCCAGCCGAAAAACGGTGTGACGGGGTGGTTGGTTGGCCGTGGAGTGGTTCAGGATGTAGTAGTCAAAAGTGCTGCTGAATCCTGCCGTATTAAATCCTTCTTCCCCCGCGATAAGGTCCGGTTCACCACCTTGCAGTGAAACCGAATACACCTCCCGATTCAAAGGGTCATTGGCTGCAGCCTGAAAGAAAACCTTTTCCCTGGCCGGGTCGTATCCGTAGAAGGAGGTGACGTCGTAGTTCCCGATAGTGAGTTGTCGGACCTCTTCTCCCTCCATATTGTAAAGGTAAATGTGATTAAAACCGTCTTTCTCACTGGTCCAGATAAAATACTCCCCATCTTCGGTAAAGGTCAGGTTGTCGTGCAAATTGATGTAAAAGGGATTGGTCTCGGTCATTAACTCTCGTTTGGTTCCTGTTTCCGGATCGGCCAACCAAAGATTGAGCTCATTTTGATGCCTGTTCATAGTGTAAATTACCAATTCCCCGTCAGGTGTCCAGTAAATTCTCGGAACGTAAAAATCTTCAAAGGGAAGCGGTACCTCGATCAGGGATTTATCATCCGTGTGGTGTACCCAGACGGTAAGTATGGAATTGTCTTCACCGACTTTAGGGTACTTGAAAGTGGTGTATTCCGGATAGGTGCCGCCATTATAATCAGTCATAGTAAACTCTGGAACATCGCTTTCATCAAACCTCAAAAACGCCAGGTATTCCCCGTCCGGAGACCATTCAAAGGTTCTGGTGATGTAAAATTCCTCCTCGTAAACCCAGTCCGATGCTCCATTAATGATTTGATTTATCTTTCCATCGTCGGTTACCCTGATCAACTCTCCGGTGGTGTTATCGCGGTAGTAAAGGTCGTTTTCATACACGAATCCGGTGCGCTCCCCCCCCTTGCTCATGTGACCATTCATCTGTCCCGGTTCCTCACCTATCTCCAGAAGCTCTTCGGTTTCTCTGTTCCACAGGTAGTAATCCGCAAAAAAGGAGCGACGGTATTGTTGTACGCGGTTGGTGTAGAACAAAATGAATTTCTCGTCCTCGCTGAATTCATAACCACTGACACTGAGGTCATCGCCCAGTTGTTCGGAAGAGAGAATATCCTTAACGAACTCCCCGGATTCGATGTCAAACATTTTAATGTCGTTATTGACCAGTCTGGTAAAGTGCCTGCCATCGTTCATAAACCGAAATCCCTCAACGCGCTCGGTACTGAACATATGGTATTTCCAGATTCCCTCCAGTGTTATATCCGATTGAGCCTGTGTGGAAAAAGAAGTGCTCAGAAGGAAGAAAAAGGGAAGTATTATGCCCGTAAAAAGATTATACATTATATGATTTTTTTTAACGATACGCGAAAATACGTTTTTTGATGAGAAAAAGGGTAATAATGCCGGGGATCGTGATCAATTGAAAATGGGATTGGGGGAACTGAGCCATGATAGGGAAGTATTAAGTGGTATTCTGTCTAAAGGTACAGTCGGTCGTGCATATTTTCTTTCCCATCAACCACAAACACCAAAATCCGTAAATAAGCAAGACCGTAGACCCGTAAATAACGCAGCGTTATAACAATTTTGTCTCCATAATCCCGAGATTCCGGCGCAAGCATTTATCTTAGCCTCTGAAAGTGCCTTTATTTTGAACAAAATCATTTGATTTCAGTCCGGGATTGATGCGCTGTAACTGCTGTACTTGCTCAATTTTGCCTTGCCGACAGATTCCGGATTTTGACAGAAAAAAGATACGCTGATGAAATTTAAGATGCCACATACACTCGCCCTGCTTTTTTTCCTGATGGCCATTGCCATGGTGGCCACGTGGATTATTCCCCAGGGATCCTTTGAAACCGAGATATCTGATGAGGGGATGGAGGTGGTGATTCCCGGATCGTTTCAGACAGTGGAGGAGCGCCAATTCATGAGCCCTGTGGATCTTTTTACCGCCATTCCAAGGGCTTTTGGGGATGCTCAGGGTATCATTTTCTTCCTGTTTATTATCGGAGGTGTGCTTGCTATTATTCGGCAGACGGGTACTATAGATGCATTGTTGGGCAGGATGTTGGAGAATTTAGGAGACAAACCCGCCGTGCTGATTTTTACTGTGGTGTTTGTGTTTGCCCTGGCCTCAAGTGCCATGGGTGCATCAGGGGAATACATACCCTTTGTGCTTATTTTGGTGGCGCTGTGCAGAGCTATGAATCTCGACAGTATGACCGCCGTGGGGGTAATTGTGGCTGGTTACGGTGTGGGTTACGGAACTGCGGCCTTTAATCAATACACCGTAGTAGTAGCCAATCCCATTGCCGGATTGGACGCTTACGACGGCTGGTGGCTCAGACTTGGAATACTATTGCCGTTTGCAGGAATTGCCGCTCATCATATTTGGAGTTACGCCCGAAAAGTGCAAAAGGACCCGAGTGCAAGCCTCGTTTACGGTGAAGAACCACCATCAGGCGGGGAGCCCCCCAGGTCTTATCCTGATTTGAAGTGGAGTCGCATCGCCATTTTGGTTGCATTTGTAACGGCACTTGGAGTGGCTGTTTGGGGCATTGCCACCAGAGGTTGGTATCTCACAGAGTTGGGAGCCGCCTTTTTGATTCTAGGGATTTTTACAGCCTTCGTGGGGAAAATCGGACCCACTTTGGCATCGGAAAGGTTTGTGGAAGGTGCCAAAGACCTGGCTGAAACCGCACTTCTTGTGGGCATCGCCCGGGGAATTGCCCTGGTCATGGAAGACGGACAAATTCTGCACACCATCGTTCACGCCCTCTCCATTCCCCTCTCAACCGTGGGCCCTGAAATTGCCGGAGTGGGGATGATGATTATGCAGACCATCTTGAACCTCTTTATACCCTCCGGGAGTGGACAGGCATTTGTCACTATGCCTCTAATGGCCCCATTGGGCGACCTGGTTGGTGTGGGAAGACCGGTGGCCGTCCTTGCCTTTTTGTTTGGAGACGGTTTTGCGAATATGTTGGTTCCCACCAATGCCGTACTTATGGGAATTCTTGGAATGGCTGGTATCCCTTTTGATAAATGGTTTAGGTTTTGCCTGCCGCTCGTCCTGAAGTTGCTGGGGGCCGGAGCGGTGGTGATATTCCTTGCCGTTTTGCTGGGTTACGGATAATAGCCGGATAAAGCAACTGTTGATTTTTTTTCAAATAATACCACAGGTCAAGCATGTCCATCTTTTTCATAATCGTAATTCTGTACATCGGACTTTTGATGGGAATATCCATTTACAAAAGCAGGCTTGTCAAAGGACAGGAGGACTTTATGGTTGCCGGACGCTCGGTGCCCACCTACAAATTGGTTGGAACACTGCTCTGTACCTGGATTGGTTCAGGGAGTTTGTTGGCGGGAGCCGGTTTTGCCACCCAGGTCGGTTTGGC
>SKLY01000171.1 GCA_007121335.1 Saprospiraceae bacterium
CTCCGTTCTATTTTCAATGTGTTTGGAAATGAGATCGGCGGGAACCTCTCCAACTTCAGCAGCTCAGGACCCACGGTGGATGGCAGGAATAAACCGGATATCACCTCTACCGGTCAGGGTGTGGTTTCTTCAGTCAATTCTTTCGATCCCACTCAAACTGCCTTTGCAGCTACCACAGAATTCAATGGCAGGGAATACGGATTTACTGCTTTCTCCGGAACCTCCATGTCCGGGCCAATGGTAGCCGGTATTGTAGCTTTGATGCTGGAAGCCAATCCGGAGCTGTCGGCCAACGAAATTAGAACCATTCTGAAGGAAACTGCCAGAATTGACCACCATGTAGGAGAAGTTCCTGAAGGTGGGGACCTCAGATGGGGATTTGGCAAGGCCAATGCACTTGCTGCCGTAAGGGCCGCCATTGAAACTACCCACACTACAGAACTGAACTTCACCACTGCCCATATTTCAGTGTATCCCAATCCCACCACCGGCTTGGTAAACCTGAGCACCGATGAGGATAAACAACGCTTCTCTGAAATTACTTTACTTAACCTCAATGGACAGGTACTCAACACCTACAATGCAGGTCGGCTAGTGGACCATTTCCAATTGGATCTCAGTCAGTATCCTCCCGGCATGTATATGCTGCAGTACCGAACCGATAGTGGTATAGGTTTTTCAAAGATAAAAGTTGCTCGATAAACCGTTAGGCTTGCGGATTTTATTAAGATCAGAATTCGGAAGCGTGCATTTTTCTGCTTCAATTATTAGTTTGATTAACTTACTTTTGCTGCTATGACCAATGAGCCTAAAGAAAAAATTCATCCCTGGCACACCTTCAAATCTGAGGAGGTTACAGAAAAACTACAAACAAACTCAGAAAAGGGACTGGATTTGACGGAATTTGAAACCAGATTAGAAAAATTTGGTCCCAATGAACTTCCGGAGGAAAAACAGGAATCTGACTTTGTCCGATTTCTGAAGCAGTTTCACAACATCCTCATCTACGTCCTCATTGCAGCGGCCGTAATCACAGCTTTTTTGGGTCATTGGGTCGATACTATAGTCATCCTGGCAGTAGTGGTCATCAATGCCATCGTGGGTTACATACAGGAGGGTAAAGCAGAAGAGGCCATCCAACAGCTCAGAAAAATGCTGTCCCCGATGGCAAACGTGATCAGAGATGGCCACAGAAAAGAAATACCCGCTTCCCAGCTAGTCCCCGGCGATTTGGTTTTGCTCAAGTCGGGAGATCGCATTCCGGCCGACCTCAGACTTATAGAGACGAATAACCTCAGGATAGAGGAGGCCATTTTGACCGGTGAATCACAACCTGTGGAAAAAAACACCGACACAACCGACGAGGGCAGTGCTTTGGGGGACCGGCTGAATGTAGCCTATTCCGGAACCATGGTAACCTACGGCAGAGGAAAGGGGATTGTAACCGAAACTGGTTTGAGTACAGAGTTGGGCAAAATCAGGGAAATGATTTCCGAAGTCCAAAAACTCACCACTCCACTGCTCCGGCAAATGGACAATTTCGCCAAATGGCTCTCTGTGGTCATTGTAATTGCTTCTGCCCTGATTTTATTGGTAGGATGGTTTGTCCTTGGACAGGATCCGGTGGATTTATTTATGTCAGTTATCGCACTGGCAGTTGCAGCCATACCCGAAGGACTCCCGGCAATCATGACCATTACCCTCGCCCTCGGAGTGAGAAAAATGGCCACCAGAAATGCGATCATCAGAAAGTTACCTGCCGTGGAAACCCTCGGCTCTGTGGGCGTGATCTGCACTGATAAAACGGGAACACTTACCCGGAATGAGATGATGGTAAGCCGAATTAAAACCAGAGACAATGACCTTAAAGTAACAGGAGAAGGCTATAAACCAGAGGGAGAATTCTCCCAGCTCAACGATTCGGAAGAAAAAGTCGATCCCGCAGAAATTGAGGATGTGCAGCGATTGATAAAAGTGGCCTTTTTCTGCAATGATGCAGAGATCACCGAAGATGAAAAGGATGGATGGACGCTCAACGGAGACCCCACAGAAGGAGCACTTATCGCACTTGGAGCCAAAGCGGGATTAAAGCAGGGACAGGGAAAAAGACTGGACTCCATCCCCTTCGAAAGCGAACACAAGTACATGGCTGTCCTGCACGAATTTGACGAGGGAACCAGAAAAATTCTGGTCAAAGGGGCTCCCGAAAAAATCATGCAATTCAGTGAACTGGATGACAAATCGCGCGACCGGTGGAAAGAGGAAATGGACAAGCTGGCCTCCCTGGGACTCAGGGTAATGGGTTTTGCATGGAAGGAAGCTGGTGAAAATGAAGAGTCACTGGATCGAAAATCGGTCGAAAGCGGATTGACCTTCGCCGGACTGACCGGGATTATCGACCCTCCCCGGCAGGAGGCGCTTGAATCCATAAAGACCTGCAAAGAAGCCGGTATTGAGATCAAAATGATAACCGGAGACCACGCTGTAACCGCTTCAGCCATCGGCAAAAAAATAGGCATCGATAATAGCGATAAGGTGATTACCGGAGAGCAACTGAGCCGGATTGAAACCGAAAAAGAATGGGAGAAAGCCGCAGAGGAGTACTGCATCTTCGCGAGGACCAATCCCGAACACAAACTCCGGTTGGTCGAGGCTTACCAGCGATTGGGCAAGGTGGTTGCCATGACCGGAGACGGGGTGAATGATGCTCCCGCCTTAAAAAGGGCCGATGTGGGTGTAGCCATGGGAATTAAAGGCACTGAAGTCACCAAAAACGCTGCTGACATGGTGCTCGCAGATGACAATTTCCAGTCCATAGCAAGTGCCGTGGAAGAAGGGCGAACCATCTACAACAACCTGCGAAAGGCCATTATCTTTATTCTGCCGACCAATGGAGCCGAAGCCCTCATTATTATCTGCTCCATCTTGCTCGGTTTTACCCTTCCCATAACTCCCGTCCAGGTACTGTGGGTCAATATGGTGACGGCCGTTACACTGGCCCTCGCACTGGCCTTCGAGCCGCCGGAAAAGGACATTATGAAAATCCCTCCGCGCGATCCGTCCAGCCCCGTTGTAGGAAGATACTTTTTGTGGAGAATCACCTTTGTTTCGGTTCTGGTGGCGAGTTTCAGCATTGCGCTGTTCTTCTATTTCAAGCAGGTCGCCGATGTTGAATTCGCTCGCACCATCGCACTAAATACCCTGGTCGCAGGTCAGGTTTTTTATCTGTTCAACACCAGGTATTTGGTCAACAGTTGCCTTTCATTCCAGGGGATTTTTGGCAATCC
>SKLY01000148.1 GCA_007121335.1 Saprospiraceae bacterium
ATTGATATATGTGGCTTCACTCAAATTTCTGAAACCCAATCACCGGATAAGGTGGTTGAAATGCTCAACAAGTACTTCGATATTATGGTCAATGAAATTATTCAGGAAGAAGGTATTATTGATAAATTTATTGGCGATGCCGTAATGGCAACTTTTAAAGGTGAATACCACATTGACCGCGCTGTCGATTGCTGTATTGCAATCAGAGACTCATTTCAAAATCTTGAGGAAGAAGCAAAAGACGGTATTTTTAATCCTCAGGTATCCATTGGAATTAACAGTGGTGAAATGATTTGGGGAAACATTGGGTCAACCAGCCTGAAACGACTGGATTATACTGTCATTGGTGATGTGGTTAATATCGCATCCAGATTGCAATCCGCTGCCGGAGAAAGTCAGATACTAATTAGTAAAAACTGCTATGAAAAAATTAAGGAGTCTTTTACATGTAAACACGTCGGAGAACTAAGTTTAAAGAATAAAAAAGACCTATTGGAGGTTTATGAAGTTTTTAGCTGATTCAATCAACGCTTCAAGGGCATTTGGTCAAAAATACCAATCTCTCTACAAAGACCCCCAACTTAACAAGCTCAAGGTGAAGGTTGATTTTAAAAGGGAATCGGTCCGATTATGAGCCGTATCACCAAAACCCATCCAAAATTTCAAACCACAAAAAATCACCAAATATGTTTGATGAACTGACCTCGTACGAATACCAGGGAAATTTCTATTTAAAAAAGGGGAGGACCTTAGTGTGAAAAGCCGCGAGTTGGATATTGAGGCAGCGGTGGAAAGGGTCCGCGTCCATGCAATGGGCATGAAAACAGTCGATGATTTGAAAAATGTAATTCAGGTCTTGAGACAAGAACTCACCAAGCTTGACTTAAAGGGCCAAAAATCAATACACATAAGTGGCGGAAAACATCAGATACCGGGGAAATTCTCTGGTATTGGAAATGGTGGTTAGGGATGGTGAAACATTGGCTGAGCCTCTGTATTTCTCATTGGTAAGGTTGCGACCATCCAGCCGTAATTGCAGGCGGTTGTTGAGTATTTTGTAGGCAATCCCCAGGTGCAGAGGGACAGTGAGCTGATGCAATTGATTACTCTTTAGGTAGGAAAATCCGGGTTCCACATGCAGTGCCCATTTTTCGCTGAAGAACCAATCAAAATTTAAGTCAACTCCACCTGACCAGGTCAACTGTTCCCGACCCGTATTGAGTGGGATATTTCTAAGGGATGAATTGAGGGAGGTGCCGAGCTCTATGTTTTCCCAGGTTCTCGAATAGTGAACGCGTCCCATAACTGCCCATTGATTGAAGGGGAGTTCTTCACGGTCAACCAGATTGTAGAATTCACTCAGATTGCCGGTCAGGGTGAAAACTATTCTTCTGTCCATCCGAAATCGGCTGATATTCATGCTCACCATCCAGTCTTTTCTGTTTTTTTCGCTTTGAAAGTAATTGGTGAAAAATGCTTTATCGGAAAATTCGTAAGAGGCATTGATAGGCTTGCGGATGTGGGTATTTCGGAAGGTTAAAAATACCGTACCTGCATTCCTGGAAAGGGTTCTTCTGAGGGATAGAGCAGTGGAGTGGCGCTCCTCAGGAGTGAGGAAGCCGGAGGTGGAGCTGAAGCGGTTGTAGTCATTGAAGTTCAATCCGGTTCTGTAATGGAAGATTCGCGGAACGGAGTAATCGAAATTGTACCGCAGTCCGACTTCTGCAAAACCGAGGAAGTTGTAGGAAATATCAAGGTGGGGCGCAATGCCACTGCTTTCTGTATAATCCTCCCTATCGTTCCTACTCAGAGCAATATATTGATGTTCAAGTCCTGCTTCGACCTCCAGTCTTCCGCTTTTTAGCTGGTACCTTATGCCATGAAATACATCCCACTCAGAAAAGGTTAAAGCCGTACCAAAGGTATCTACGGATTTAAAAAAAGGAACCGATGTTGTTTCTGAATCACCGGTATATACCGCTCCGTTTATCTCTGAATTTCCCCTTGAAAGTCTGCTAAATATCTGTAGATTACTGCGCTTATTTATACTGTAATTCATTCGAAGCAGCCCGTAGTGTGCCCTATGGTCGGAGCGATCGTCCTGCCACAGGTGTGCTTTATTGTCTTCTACTCCAAAAATGTCTGGAATCAGAAGCCCTTTTAAGCGATAGACCTCGCTGCTGGTTTCTCTGCTGTTTTCCAGTCGGTAGATCAATATGGTTCGGAACTTATCCTGCCATTTTTGGATCCATGTCCCCTCGTGAATCAGGGTGGAGGAAACTCCGTCGAGGAATTCAAAGTGTGCATTTTCTGCGGTAGCGATTTTTGTGGTTTTATTGCCTCTAACAAAGGTCGGTGCCTTTCGGTACTTGAATCGGTAATTGACAATGGCATTTGCTGAGGGGTTTGTCCGGATATCGAATTGCAAAAAGCGGTTTCTGTGTCGGTAGCTGCTGCTTATATCGGTTGTTTGCAAAACCTCTTCACTCTGTGGGAATATCACAGATCGATTAGAGCCGGATCGGCTTTTGGCATATCTGGCCAGACCAATGACGTCGACAGAGGCCTTGTTTTTAAACTTGTATTTGATTTGCTGTAATGCGGTACCGGCACTTTGTCGGTATTGTTCACTGAGTTGCAGCATGGATTGCATTTCATTGATCCGGCGCATAAAATCGCGATCTCCTTTTGGGTCAAAGTTGTTCAATTCCATGCCCACCATTTTTATCAGCTCTCCTCTGGTTAAAGCCGGTTGGTCTGTGGTGTTCCATTCCATGATGTTATTGGCGTTGAAATTGGGACTGTAGTAAAATAAATTGTTGTGCCCCAGAAACTTCCGGTCTCCATCTGTACCCAATTTACCCTCTCCAAAGAAGAATTGTTTCTTGTCCTCCTTCAAATGAATGTTCAAGGCCAGTTCATCATTTATCCCCAGTCCCTGTAGGACCTTAAATTCGTTGTGAGCTTCCAGCACTTCGACCTTATCCACTGCATCTGCCGGGATAAATTTGACTGCGAGACTCGGATCCCCGGTGAAAAATCGGTCGTACTCCACCAGTATAGCCCGGACCACTTCCCCATTGTATGTCACAACGTTATTCCTGTCCACGTGCAGACCCGGCAATTTATTGAGCAGGTCTCTGAGCTTTTCCTCATTTCCGGTTAGAAATTCGGACACATTGTATATCACCGTATCTTTTTTCTCAACAATATCCGGAAACTTATCAGTAATGATAACCTCGTCCAATTCAAATCCAGATGGAACCATTTCTACCGTTAAATCCTTATGTTTTTTTTCTCCGTCACAGCGGATTGGAATTTCCTGCGCTTTGTATCCCAGGAATGCAATATTCAAGGTTATTTCCTGGCCCTGTTCGAGCTCAATGTCCACTCTTCCACCTCTACCTGCTGACAATACAGTCCAGACGGTCTGCTCCGGTTTTTCAAACGATACATTGGCATAATCCAATGGTTCACCGCTTAGACTGTCTGTTATTTCTAACATTATCAGGCAATTCTGGGCGTTTATATTCTGGCCAAAGCCCAAAAACAGAACCAGACAGAAAATAATCAACTCCCAATAAGTCTTTGTTTCAATTGTTGTCATAAGTCAGGTTATCTTACACTTTCCGATAAAGAGGGCACATCTCCAAAATCCGGAATGACAATTTCTTCTCCCTGATCAGTGATCTTTTTGATTGAATGAGCGGTAATGGTCAATGAACCCATTTTGTATTCCAATATAACCCCGGGTAGCCCATGCGTGGCAACCGGGCCAAAAGGAAAAGGTATGTCCGGGGCAAACCAGGCTTCTACTTTTGTATCGCTCCATCCCTTTCTTTTGAGACTTCCGCTTGCCTTTCGGGCCTTCAAACCATTGATGATGGTTTCATCCGGAAGGACTTCCCATACAATTGTTTTGTCGTCAACAAATTGGGACCTTTTCCCAAAATTTATTTTTTCAACAAATAAAATGTTTTCAGGGTTAAAGTAAAAGTATTTGTGGTCAGCGCGTACCAGCATATTTGCCAGTGCATCCGCATGATCCTTTTCAGCCAGACTTTCTGGCGACCAATATATAGCGCTTTTACTGTCAAATATCAGCCTTCCTTTTAGATTGCTTATAATTTTTCTCGCAGCGGCTGCATCTTCCATAAAACCAGGTGAAACATTAATACCCTCTTTGGGTTTGTATTTTTCAATCGAGTAACTGTAAATTATTTCGTAATCTGCAGTACCTCTGTGTAGATCTTGTGAGTGGAGGTCTAATGGTCCAAAATTTTGGAAATTCAGTATAAATACAATGACAATGAGATAGTAATTCATTTTAATATTTTTTAAAAGGCGGTGGATAATTCCACCGCCTTTTGTTGAAATAAATCAGACTATTTGATTAATTAAAGTTCAGCTATCTGTTACACCACTCATAGGCCAGCTGCCACATTTGATAGCCATCAAGATTATCAACTGATAACCCATACCAATCAACAACTACATTCGCGTAGTCAATGCAATCCACATCCGGTGCGGCTGCATCAGCCTGAAAGTAACCAAATAAACCTACACTCACAAAAGCGAGTGGCAAAACAATTTTTCGTACATTTTCAAAAAGTTTCATCTTTAAAAATATTTATTAATCTCCTCTATCCACGGGTTCGGAGAATGTCCCTGAGAGGGCGAAATAAATGTGCACCTTTACGTGCCTTCTCAAGTACAAATTTCAATAAAGGTACTGCAAAAAAAATGCAGTGAGATAATATTTTTCTACAATTACGGCTTTTTGAATAACCTTCCTTCAAATTCAATTTCGTATTCATAGCAATAGCTCCTTCTTGAATTATTATAGTATACCGGTGCACCCATGGCCTTCATTTCATTGAGTAGATTATACAAACAACGCTCTGATATATTAAGCCGCCTTGCCAAATCTTTTGGCCTACCTGTTCCCTTTCTGCGAATCAGACCGTGCAACCGTTCGATGGTACTGAGTTTCTCTGAAAAGTTCATGATTTCAGGAGTTTTCAGTTGGGAAAATAGTGCAGTGGTCTTCACCATTTGGAATTGGTGCAATAAAAATTGGCTCATTGCGGAGTCTTTTTATTTGAGATCCGGATAGTACCGAAATGCTTACATAATTGAATAATGTAGCAACATCGGGGGGGGGGGTATTATTTTCAAGGTTCTTTATTACAACAGATTTGCCATACATGTGGTTGATATTGAGGTTAACGGATTGCGACAAAGTTACTATTAAGTTTTTATTTATCCAAACAAAGACCTTGAAACATCCGGGTTTTGTTGTTGAATGCTGAAAAATTTGGGAAAAATATCCGCTGATCGAAGCGCCTGATGATACAGAAATATCTGTGCCTGGGATACTTGCTGACAATTCTCCTTCCCCTGAGGCCGAGATGTCACCAGTCACTTCTAAATTATTCCCGTTTAACTCGATGATTCCGCTTTCCGTTGAAAGCATTCCTGATATTTGAATGTCATTATTTATGGTAACTGTTTGACCAGATCCAACGTCAATTGTTAAGTCAGTAAGACTCATTCCCGAGATTTTTACACCTGTGGCCACTGAGGTAGATCCTGAGTAAATGACGCTGTAGCTGGTTGGAAAAGAAACGGATCCACCTGTAACATTCAATTCTCCTGCTGTTATCTCAATCACCGCATCACTCTCGAGGGTTAAATTCCCACCGGTATCTAAATTGATTGTACCCGACAGGAGATTTAGATTGTTTTCAATAGTAATGTTTGTGATAAGTGTTAGCGTTGAAACAGAGGCATTGAAGATACTAACATTTATTGAACTGGTGAACAACGCGTTTGCAAATCATTCCAAAATTAATTGAACAATCCCATTACAACAACAATCTGCTGAATTCATTGTGGTCTCTAATTTCTCATAGTCCTGGGCTACCAGGACCACACGATCCGAAACCAACCATTCAGTATAACAAACCACAAAAATCACAAAATATGTTTGATGAACTGACCACATACGACTACCAGGGGAATTTCCATTTTAAAAAAGGGGATGACCTCAGTGTGAAAAGCCTTGATGTTCCTAAACTGCCCGGGGTATATTATGTAATTCGATTGGCTCGGGGAAGGGTGAGCCTGGTGTACATGGGTAGATCAGGTGCCATGCTGCAAAATGGCCGCTTTAGAAAACCCTTGCTCAAGGAGGCTATCAATGGGAAGATGGGAAGACTATCCAGTCAGGAATTTTTTGAAAAGAAGATGGAAGAGGAGCATATTGATATGCTGGACATCTACTGGTTTGCCACTTTCGACGGCCAGCATCAAGACCTTCCGGGATATGTAGAAGCCCTTATTATGCAGCGATACTATGATGTTCATAAACGCTTGCCTCCGTGGAATAGGAGGTATTAATAGCGCCCCAACTCGTAAGTAATAGTAAAGCTAAAATAAGGCAGGACCGGGGAAATATCCCTGTAGGTAGAGAACACAAAGTTTGAGTCGAGGGAAGAATTCTCTAGATTGGACCAGCTCAGTGCATAGATGTTTTGGTTCAGTCTTAAGTCAAAATAGAATACATCCTTCCGGATTCTGTATCCAACTGCGGCATAGGAGATTACACTTTGATAGTTTGTAGTAGTTCCGGTGTTTTTCAGGTGGTAGTATTTCAGAAATCCCCCAAGATATAAGTCGTTCGAATTTTGTTGGGGAATCAGGTACAAATAGCCTGAATGCATTTGCCAAAGAGAGAAAAGCGAATTGGGTTTACCTGCCGACAACCTTACTTCTGCATTGTGGCGGTTGGATATAAGACCAAAATTTACAGCAAGGCCTGTTTCCAAATTGGTGGCCAGGGGTAGGTACAGGTTGGTAAATTGGTTCGGAATTCCTGTAAATGGAGCTATGGGGTTAATACCAATGTAGAAATCCACACTGTCTTTTTTATCCACTGCAAAGGCATGGAGACTGAATACTGTCACACAAAGAATGGCAATTGCCTTTTTCATTGCAAAAGTTTATAGGTGATAAATCCCTCTTTATCGCTGCTGTATTTTACAATGTTTCCTGCAGGATCGGATACATAAATGAGTCCTGAATATCGCTCGTCATTCTCCGTGCCATATCGATTCGGAAATATCTGCCAGGCATTCATTCTCCTCGATATAATATTAAATGAAGGAACACCAATAGGTGAGGCAAAAGCCGATAACACCAGGTCAATCCCTTCATCGATGTATTGGTTAGTGAGCCATTCACCATTGACATCTGCACATATCATCATTCCCGTATTAAAACCCCGGATTTCAATCACGTTGGAATTCTTGTAGGATGAATAACCGGCTTTTTTGTCCTCAGGTGTCAGTGTGTTTTTTCGGTGCTTTCCGATTATTTCTCCCTCCGGATTAATGACCACCATTGAGTTGTAAATCCTGTCTCCCTTCGATTCTGCCATTCCAAAAGACAAATAAATCCCACTCTTTTTTGCATACGAAGACAATGTGTCTGTCAACGGCCCCGGGATGCTTTCGGATATTTGATCAATGTACTGTGGGTCTTCCGCATACCAGCCCGTAATGGACTCCCCAAAACTGATTAAATTTACAGAAGGCTCCAGGTCCACAATTTCTTTGATATAGTCTATGATCTTTTGGACATTTTCCTCTATAGAAAATGAACATTTCATGGATACCACGGCCACTTTCAGGCTTTTTCCGGTATTATCCGGCTCATATAAGACGGTAGTTCCTTCAGCCTCAAAGGCATTTATGGTGAGGTAGTCTTTTTCACAGCCCGAGTTTAGAATGATTAGTGCAAAGAAAATTTTTAGCCGGAAAATTGCCAGAATCGTTTTTCTCATTTTTCAGCTTCCTTGTATTTTTTGAAAGAATAATCGCTTGTCCCTCATTATCAACAGACTTCCCAGAACAAATATAATAAATTGTATCACTTCAGTTGAAGGTGAAAGATTTAAGTACATGCCCATAAAATTGACCAAAAAGTGGAATAATACAGCCGTGAGGATGCTGCGATCGGTTTTGAAATAAATGTAAGTCATGATTATTGACTTGGGAATCAGGCTTCCGAAATATACGATAAGCAGCGTACTGGAAGCCGCATATTCTGTCAATGGATAGCCCTCAATAAAGAAGAGAGGCAGATGCCAAATTCCCCAAACCACGCCGATGATTAAACTGGCATAAAATGGGTTCCACTTTTCCGCAAGTCCATCTAACAAGTACCCTCTCCACCCTAATTCCTCGGGCAAAGGACCAAATAAGAGAACAAATATTGCAAAAGGTATCAACTGCGAAATCGTTATTCCAGGATTGAGCTGTTCCCATAATCCACCCAAAAAGCCGATGGAGATCGCAATGGAAAGGACCGATGCAAATACAGGAAATAGAATCCACACAGCCTCCATGAATCTCGCAAAGTTCAGACTGAGCAATCTGTTGAAAAAATCTCTGCTGAAGGATTTAGAATGGTACTCCAACAATAGGTATAAAGTGACAGAGGTCGGAGCTATTCCACCAAGCCCAATTAGTATTTGAGAGAACATCGACTCAATCTCTCTACCGGAGAAAACCAGGAACAACCAGGGGACCCAGGTGAAAATCATTACACCGTAGAGAAACTTCTTTACCTTATAGCTCCCACTTTTATCTTTGTAGTTTCCCATTGGTGAATTATCCATAAACCCTCGCTTCTGCCATTGGGGTAAAGATACTTTTTTAGCTTAAATTGCCTCTGTCCTTTCTTTATTCCGTCAACCAATTTGACCCCTTTTTGGGAATACAGATGGGAAGCCAAAAATTCAATGTGAATTGCCAATGACCTTGCGTTCCAATATCGTCCCCATTTTCAATCTGCACAAAATTTTTATCTTTGCTGACAACCTTTACAACCAAAATCTAAACCAACATGGATGATCCACCTCCACGACAAAAACTAATCCCCAAAATACTACTTTTGGGTGCGATCTCCATAACCATTTTCTACCTTTTGTTTTTGATGAAATACGCCCACGAGGCCGGCTATGAGCAAATTTACCCCGAAGTGCTGGTCCAGGCATTGAAACCGGGACTGTTGATCGGTTGTGGGCTATGGGTGGTTACAGCGGTTTACGAATTGTACAAAATAAGGTCTGCAATTCGTGACGGAAACCGGATTTAGGGTGCAAATTTTACATGTCTGTAAATGACAAACACCCCTTTCAACCTGTCACCGCAATCTGCTCTTCATCCAGTTCTTTAATGTGTTTCAGTCCCTCGAGGAAGAAGATGAAAATTTGATGGAATTCGTTATAGACGGCCAGCAGGCTGCTTTGCTCCCTGTACGGGATGCTTCCCGCACTCACCATTTTGTTTAGGCGGTCCATGGCTTCATTGACCTGTTTGTCTGCGTATTGGTCCATGGCCAGAATTTTGCTGAGAGCGGCTTTATCCTCCAGGTCCAGTTCGTCGATGGTACCGATGTCTCTTGCGATAAAAGAGACCAGCCGCTGCATATCCAGGTAGAGTTCACGCATCACATCAACCCCGGAGGACCTCAGTTTGGTGATGTCTGGTGATAGATCCTTTGCCTTCTTTACAGCCATCATGTAGCTCCGTACTGCCGCCAGCCTGTTCCTGATCTCTTTGTCATCCGATTCTTTGATCTCCTGCGCGCGAATGGAAGCGGCAAAGGAATAAATCTCAGCCTGCAGGTCTTTGAGGTATTCGTAGCGGTCCGGGGCCTCCATTTTTTTGAACTCCTCCAATCTGTAGCGGTGGGTAAATCCGGGAAGCACCCCCTGGGTGACGCTCAGGCCAAAGGATTTTAGTATGAAGTAAAGGCTCATGTTTTGAAACAAGACTGCCTCATTTTTCAGGGCCTCCACGCCCGCCTCCGGCACTTCTGAGGTAATCTTACTGATGTATCGGGTCTGCACCGGTTTGGATTCACTTATTACCCATTTTATAAAGTTGGTGTAGGGAAGGAGAATGGCCGCAAAGAGAATAACCCCGACCAGTTTGAAGAAGGTGTGAAACAGCGCCAGTCCAATAATCATATCCTCCCGGTAGCCCATTATGTCCAAAATCAGGAGATTGTACAGTGGCGCCAGAATCAAAGCAATCAGCACCGTTACGACATTGAAGAAGAAATGACTGGCCGCAATGCGCTTTTGAAGAGTACCACCTGAAATAGAACCGAGGAATACGGTGATGGTAGTTCCCAGCGCGGTACCGATAACCAGGTGACTGGCTGCATCCCAACCAAAAATTCCCGAGTACAAACCGCTGAAAGCAATTAATACGGCTGCAGATGAGGACTGCATCAGCGCTGCCAGCATCACCCCACCGAACAAAAACAGCAATTTGGAATCCGCAATTGCGGAAATATCGATTTGGTCCGCCAGCACATCGGTGGCCTCTTTCATGAAGCCCAATCCAAGCAGCAACAAACCAAATGCAAACGCCAGTGCAGAGATTTTTTTCAGGGTGGTTTTCCTCCTGATAAAGGCGATTCCCATACCCCCCAATCCTATGAATGGCAGGGAAACGGCTTCTATGCTGAATTTAAAACCCAGCCCCGCTATCACCCAACTCGTTATGGTGGTGCCCAGATTGCTTCCAATGATTACACCTATGGCGCCGGAAAGCGTAATCATGCCCGCTCCTGCAAAGGCCAGCACCATGAGCGATACTGCGGAACTGCTCTGAATAATGGCCGTTACTGTGGCTCCGGTGAAAATGGACTTGAATACGCCCTCGGTGTACTTCTTGATGAAGTTCCTGAGCAGGTCACCCCCGAGTTCTTTTACCGATATCTCCAGCAGGTGCATGCTGTACAAAAACACGCCCAAACCGGCTACGAGCAACCAAATGTTGAACTCCTCCTGAATCATCAATACCCAGATTGTACTTTTCCAAAAAATTTAGATCTACTCAAGGCAAATCTACCGCTACGCAAAAATATAATTTGCAGGTGACTTTTAGTAAAAGACCAGCCTAACATTTGTCCCACACCATAGAAAACACTCAATCCACAAGATTGGCATCCTCATTTTTTCGGAAAAACATCCAATCACAGGCTGCATACATTGGGTTGAATATGGTTTTTACTGCAGCGAATAACAGTCAGGCGATATTAATAACCCCCCTTCGTTGAATTTTCGATACTATTGCCTAATTTTGCCCCTGCTTTTAAACCGGGCTGAAAAACCGAATGATATTTTGTGGTGGCGAACAACTGTCATCGCACCCGGTTAGTTAAGAAACATATCACAATGAGTAAATTAGAGGTAAAAGTACCGGAAGTGGGTGAGTCGATCACTGAAGTAACACTGTCTCAGTGGCTGGTGGAAGACGGAAAGTACGTCGAGAGAGACGAATTGATCTGCGAATTCGAATCGGATAAGGCAACCCTGGAACTCCCCGCCGAGGAAGCAGGAGTCATAAAGCATATTGCCTCTGAGGGTGACGACCTCGAAATTGGTGCCGTAATTGCCGAAATCGACAAAGACGCCAAAGCCCCTGCCGGGAAAGCCGATAAACCCGCTGAAAAAGAGGAGAAGCCGGAACCCAAACCGGAAGCCGCAGCCGAAAAAGAAGAAGAAAGCATCCCGGAAGCTGAGGAAGGTAAGGAAGAAGCTGAAGAGACCTACGCCGCCGGACACCCATCTCCTGCAGCCGCCAAAATCCTGAGAGAAAACGATCTGGATCCGGCCGATGTAAAGGGAACGGGAAGAGATGGCAGAATAACCAAGGAGGATGCCATCAAAGCGGTGGATCAGGCCAAAGAAAAGGGCACTGAAAAACCCCCTGCAAAAGAGCCTGCTCCGGAAGCTGCTCAGACTTCAGCACCTCAGACGAGTCCAGCAGCTCCATTCAGCAGGGAGGAGCGTCGCGAGAAGATGTCGCGCATGCGAAGGACGATTGCCGGAAGGCTGGTCTCCGCCAAAAACGAAACGGCCATGCTCACCACTTTCAATGAAGTGGACCTGTCCAACGTCATGGCCATCAGAAAAAAATACCAG
>SKLY01000211.1 GCA_007121335.1 Saprospiraceae bacterium
GACTCTATCGAAGGTTGAGAAAAAACAATTACAGCGCGGTAATCGACCTTCACGGATCACTCCGGTCCAGGGTACTCAGCTTCTTTTTCCGAATGGGTGGGACTCCCGTTTTCACCATCGATAAGGGGCGGGCCGAAAAACGCGAATTGCTTAAACGAGGCGCTCAAAAAACCCAGGGACTCAAACACTCCACCGGGCGCTATGCCGAAGTTTTTGAAAAAGTGGGCATCAAACCGGAGCTTAAAAGAGATTCACTGCCCATTCTGGGTCGAAATACCGACAGGGTTGAAGCCCTGCTCGCCAAAAAGAACGATCAAAAATGGATTGGTATCGCTCCTTTTGCTGCTCACAAATCCAAAGAGTGGAAAGGCGACAGAATAATCCAATTGTCGGAAGAAATCAGAAAGGAGGGTTCCCGGATACTGTGGTTTGGGGGAGGACAGCGGGAACTGGATATCATCGAGAACCAATTGATAAAGCAGGGGACGGACATTCTGGTGGCCGGTCAATTCAAACTGGACGAAGAACTCGCCCTCATGCGCCATATCGATGCGATGATCTGCATGGACTCAGCCAATATGCACATGGCTGCACTATCGGGAATTCCGGTGGTGTCCATTTGGGGTCCTACCCACCCCAAAGCAGGTTTTTCTCCCCTTTTCAATGAGGGCGGAGTGGTTCAGGCAGAAATGGAATGCCGCCCCTGCACCATCTATGGAAAACTCAAGTCCCGGGCAGACAAAATATGCGCCGAAAAAAGCATGGAAGCTGTAACCGTGGAAATGGTTTTGCACAAACTGTGGGAGTGTTTGGATTGACCAGAGGATATACAAGGGCTTTTTTCTTCCTTAATCAACCTCGCGAAGTTTTTCGAAACTAAAAGCCGGACTGAGCGCTACCATTTTTGATTATAGCACCAAAACTAGCGTTTATCTCTCAACTCCGGATACATTTGTTTCAGCAACTCATCCTTTTTCTTGTTTTCTAATTCCTTCTCGGCTATAAGCTTTTCCAGTTCCTCTTTCTCCTTCTTAAGCCTTTCAATCTCCTTTTGGTAATCTTTCATTGGTTTATGGTATTATCCGCATTTTCGATATGATAAAAAATTAAGACCTTGACATATTTTTCAGACGGCTGAAACACCCTCAATCCAAACCCCAACTCATGTATTTGATTTCCTGGTATTCATCCAGGCCGTAGCTAGAGCCCTCGCGCCCTGTTCCGCTTTCCTTCACGCCACCAAATGGAGCCGAGGCGTCAGAAATAAAGCCGGAATTGATGCCGACCATACCGGTTTCCAGTTTTTCTGCAATTCTCCAACATCGGTTGACATCCCTGGTGTAAAAGTAGGCAGCCAGGCCTGCCGGTGAGCGATTGGCCGACTTGATCAATTCCCCCTCATCCGAAAAATCGTAGATCGCAGCCACGGGACCAAATATCTCCTCACTGAAGACCTCCATCTCTTCACTACAATTATCCATAACAGTGGGTTGAACCCAGCGCTTATTCAAAATAGAGCCTCCCGCCAAAATTTCAGCTCCCTTATCCTCTGCATCCCACAGCAATCCGTTCACTTTATCCACTGCTGAGTGGTTGATTAGCGGTCCGATATTCGTGCCTGGTTCCATTCCATTCCCACACTTCAATTTTTCCACCTCGCCCAGGAGTTTCTCCACAAAGGGGAATTTAATATCCCTGTGCAGGTAAATGCGGTTGGCTGCAATACACGCCTGCCCCCCGTTGCGGAATTTAGCCGTCATCAGTCCCTTGACAGCACGGTCGATATCCGCGTCTTCAAAAACGATAAAAGGCGCATTGCCACCCAGTTCCAGGGATAACTTTTTAAGTTGCCCGGACGCCATCTCCATCAATTTTTTCCCCACCGGAATAGAACCGGTAAAGGATACCTTCCGAACCCGCTCATCATCAAAAATCACCTTTGAAAACACCTTGGGGTCTTTGGGCGTCACCACATTGATTACTCCCGGCGGGATGCCGGCCTCACCGGCCAATTCAGCCAGAGCAAGCGCAGAGAGCGGAGTTTCCTCAGAGGGTTTGATCACCACCGTACACCCGGCGGCCAGGGCGGGCGCCACTTTCCGCGTAATCATGGCTGCGGGAAAATTCCAGGGGGTGATAAGTGCTGCTACTCCAACGGGCTGGCGAATGGTCACAAAACGCGATTTAGTGGTCGGAGCCGGGATGGTCTCTCCATAAGCGCGCACCCCTTCTTCCGAAAACCATCTTACAAAGGAGGCGGCATAGGATATTTCTCCTTTGGCCTCCGCAATGGGCTTTCCCTGCTCCAGGGTCATGGTTTCGGCAAGTTGATCGCGATTGGCCATTATTTTTCGATGCCACTTTCTAAGCAGCGAACACCTCCGCGAGGCCGGAATGGCACTCCAGGTTCCAAAGGCAGCCGAAGCCGCATCCACCGCCGACCTCACATCCTTTACCCCCGCTTTGCTGACCTCACTCACCACTGCCCCATCAGCCGGATTATACACCTCAAAAGTCGAACCGGTGTTACTGTCCCTCATCTCACCATCGATATACATTTTTGATCGCTTCATTTCACCTGATTTTATCTGTTAATGGAATGGATGGGAGGTTTGATAGGTTCAAATGGAAATGGTCGGATGGCTGCGCACGGGGATATAAATTGATTGATCATTCGCTAAAGAATCTTCTTTGCTTTGGCGTAAATTTACAACTTATTCATTTTCAATGTTTTACTTTAAAAAGTAGTGCGCCGGTGATATTACATTTTGCTCATTTACAATTACTTAAGTGGATTAACTGTCAAATGGATATCATAGACAAATCCGCAAGTGAGAAGCAATTCTTCAACATCGTCACGGCAAAAATATAAACACCTGTTTTCCAATCATTTATTTAAAAAAGTAGTGCGTCGGCGAAATTACATTTCACTCATTTACAGGAACTTGAGTCGATTAACTGTCAAACGGTTTGTCCGGGTTTGGGTTGAGGTGAATTTCGCGATACTCTTTTGATTGGCACAAAGTGGCGTAGAGGCCACGAAGTGAATGGTCCCAAATCACCGATTTGGGCGTCACAATGGCCCATATTCTTTCAAACCTGATCAAAACGAATACTGCAGCATGGCTGAAAAGCCCTGTTGATCGGATTTTTCATCGCGGAAATACCAGTCGAAGTTGACGCGCAGGGCGAACATTTCGTCAAAGTGGTGGTTGATGCCAGCTGTAAACTGGTTTTCCTCGATGCCGCGTTGGTGGTATTCCCAGTCCTGC
>SKLY01000276.1 GCA_007121335.1 Saprospiraceae bacterium
TAAATCTGAAGAAACCGGCTACTCTCATCTCTATCAGGTTCATGTGGAAAGCGGAGAAATAACCCAACTCACTTCAGGCGACTGGGAGGTCCACGCCGTGGAGTTATCACATGACGGTGAGACCTTTTACATCACCGCCAACCCGGAATCCCCTTTTGAACACCATTTTTACCACCTGCCTGTCGAGGGCGGTGAAATGAATAAACTCACATCCCAAAGAGGCGGTCACCAAATATCCATTTCTCCCGACCAAAAACACCTGGCCATTCGCTACAGTACCGGCAACCAACCCTGGGAACTTTACTACATGCCCAATGAAGCCGGAGCGGAGATGAGCCGAATCACTCATTCCACCACGGAAGATTTTGAGGCATTTGACTGGATAGACCCGGAAATCATTCACATTGAGGCGCGGGATGGGGCACGAGTTCCCGCCCGCATATACGAACCGGATGAGGACATCAAAAACGGAGCTGCGGTAATTTTTGTACACGGAGCCGGTTATCTGCAAAATGTACACCACTGGTGGAGTAATTACTTCCGGGAGTACATGTTTCACCACATACTGCGCGACAATGGATTTACGGTTTTGGATATTGATTTCAGGGCGAGCGCAGGATACGGAAGAGATTGGCGGACTGCCATCTACAGGCACATGGGTGGAAAGGACCTCACAGATCAGGTGGATGGCGCAAAGTGGCTGGTTGAAGAAAAGGGCATAGACCCCGACAGAATCGGAATATACGGCGGATCCTACGGCGGCTTTATCACACTCATGGGAATGTTTCTCGAACCGGAGACCTTTGCAGCGGGAGCAGCTCTTCGCTCCGTCACCGACTGGGCCCACTACAACCACGGCTACACTTCCAATATTTTAAACACGCCGGTAGAGGACAGCCTCGCATTCGTAAGGAGTTCACCCATCTACCACGCTGAAGGACTGGAAGGTCCACTTTTGATACTACACGGTGTCATTGACGTCAATGTACAGTATCAGGATGTAGTCAGACTCGCACAGCGACTCATCGAACTGGAAAAAGAAGACTGGGAACTGGCCGCCTACCCACTGGAAGACCACGGCTTCATCGAACCCCCCGCCTGGACAGATGAATACCGTAGGATTTTTCATCTATTCACTACCAGACTACTAGGTGGCGGTTGATGGTCGATGGCTTGTTTGAGTTTAGAGTTGTTTACGAGGGCGCCACCTTAATGGAGCCGGCAGCATTTCAATTGGTAGGGATTGTTGGTTTTTAAGGATTTTTTCGACTCTTCTACGTCACACCATAAATTACTCTGTGCATTCTCCGTGATCTTTGCGGCTCTGCGGTGAACCATTATCAGTTGTGAATTGGTGAGTCTGTGATTTGGCGAGTTGTTTGCGAGGCCGCGATTCCGGTGTGGCCTGCATAATATCTATTTAAGGGGATTGTTGGTTTGGAGGATTTGGCTCCGGTCAGACGACCCTGCCCCTCAACGCAAATATTGAATTGCATTCCAGCGCGCAAGAAAAATTAATCAGGTAGGGAAACCACTCTCAAAACACGCAATTTACTAATTGCCTCACACGGCCCATTGCCCAAACCTCTGCGGCCTCAGCGTATAATCCTATGCATATTTTGCGATCTTTCAGGTCACATATTTTACGGATATTCAATGACCTCTGAATACAGCCTCTGCTGCCCTCTGCGAGAACCCAATATCCTATCCACCGAATCTCCCAAAAATCATTATTCTTTCCAGGACATCAGAATTCTCGTCCAAACCCCCAATTCGTAATTAACCAATTCGTAATTCGTAATTTGAATAATCCCTCTTGTCTGAATCACGGATTTAATGGATTACGCGGATTTTTCATTTGTCCCAGGTCATTGGGCCATGCTATAAAAAGGAACCCCGTAGGGATGAAATGATTATAAAAATCCCCAAAACAAAAATGGGGAGGTGGACCTTTACCGATCTACCTCCCCATTTTTCAATACCCCCCTGAGTAGGGCGAATAGACGTTTATTTCGCGCTTCAATCGCGTCTTTCGTACTTACAGCACTCGTGAAGATTGTTGTAAACGCGGTCGCGGGCAGTCACCTCTTCGGTATCATGTCCGACCCTGGCCACGGCGCGATGCACCCGGTTCAGGTCCGTTCTGTCAGCATTGTAGGTTACCTCCAGCGTTTGACTTTCGGCATCCCATTTAGCGGATTCCACCCCCCGGACCGAGAGGGCAGCTTTTTCAATGCGGTCCTTACACATGCCGCAGTTGCCGTAAACCTTTACAGAGGCCTCTTTCATTTTGGCCTCATCGGAAGCTTCTTTCACCTTGTACTCCCCGCTGGTTCCATCGGCCCTTTCAATAGCCACAGAAATGGCGGTGTACCCGGCTTCATCGACCATTTTTTTCACCAGTTCATAGTCCATTTCCATTTCAGCAGGCACCTTGTAAGTCACAGTACCGGAGCTCAAATCCACTTCAATGTCTTTGATGCCCTCTACTTCGCTGAATTTGCTTTCAATGCCGTAAGCACAGAAGGAGCATCCGAGTCCATCTACCCTTACAGAGAAATGATCGTACTGGGCATTCACACTGAAGCCCATTGCTATTATCGAAAAAATTAAGATTATTGATTTCATTGTTGTTGTGTTTTTTTAGTTAAAAAATCAGAGTACCATCCGGCCCCCTGCGAGAAGATTCCAGTTCTGCTCATATCCAATCGGTAAATCCTGACTGATGGGAAAACGCACGGAAGCCTCTACGGTAAATTTGCCGCGCGCGTATTGCAATCCCGGAGCGATGTAATATCCGTATTGGGAGTGGCCCTCATGCCCTCTCATGTTCATTCCATCCGCATCTAAGTAAACATTGATTTGATTCGTGGGGTAAGCGGGTGGTAAAATAGGTAAGGCAACACCCAACTGATAGCTGAGCATATTCAAATCGCTCTCTCCGGGTACTACATAATACCCCACTTCTGCCTGCACCCCAAGTGATAGGCTTTCATAAGCAGCCAGAGTCCCAAAATAGGTTTTGTGATGCCCCATACCCGCTATTGGAACCTTTAATTCCCTGCCTGTGGGAAAGGAGTGCTTAGCTTTGGCGGCAATTCGGGTGGTTTTGCCCATGCCGTCTTTTCGGTAAAACTGGTACTTGAGCATCACCGACATATCTCCAGGGCGGTCGCTACCCCAGTCACTTGAAAAAACCCAGGGTATTTCAACCTCCACTGCAAAATCGCTGGTCACGTTGTGATCTGCCATCAGCAAGGCCATGGA
>SKLY01000221.1 GCA_007121335.1 Saprospiraceae bacterium
CCCCCCGAGAAGGTGACTTTCCCAGGATATTCCCTCTTCACCGGGTACAATTCCGAGGAAGTAGCCGCTGTAGAGTACTGTGACAATGAGCGAGAGCACTATGCTTTTGATGTTGCGCCGGAAAATACCGCTCCAGAATACGAAACTGACCAGTCCGTAAACCACGCCACTGGCACCGATGTGAAAACTCTCCCTGGCGAATATCCATACTGCAAATCCCGTTAAAAGGTATATCAATGCAAAGGCCTGCACCGCCACTTTTCGAAAGAAGAAGAACAGCATAAAACTCAGGATGAGAAAAGAGAGGGTGTTGGAAAAGAGGTGCAACCAGTCGCCGTGGACGAGAGGACCGGTAAGCACTCCCCAAAGTCCCTCAGTTCTCCGCGGATAGATGCCAAACTGGTACAACTGGTATCCACTCAGGTAGTTGATAAGGTGAATTCCCCAAATCAGTACCACAAAGGCAATAGGGAATGATAGGGCCTGTTTAAACCTGGTCACAATTTTTTTCTCCTCCAAATCAGCGGTTTTGCCATAATAAACGGTCGGGAATGGTCATTTGTTGGAAAAGGACTGGAAGGTCGATCCGAATATTTGTTGCAAATCTACAACTGAGAGTATTACATGGTTAGAGTAAGACAGTTGATTTTGTGGTGCGGAGGCATTATCAACGAGCGAATTTTGATCTCCACCGCAGTGATTATTTTCACACCAGGGTCATTTTAGCACCTTGGTTTCGGTTTAGAGCAGAGGACGTTCAAGCTTGATGAAAAGGCATTGCTATAATATGATGGGGTTTCGGAAGGGTATGTCGGTTAGTGGGTACTTGATAAGCGGGAGCGGATTGAGGGTGTTTAAATTTTGGGGGGGATTGAATAATTGGGGAAATCCGCCCCGATTTTGGGATGTTTCTGGAAGTTTTAACCATCCTGACTAATCACTATTAGAAATCGATGCAGTCCAGTTTAAATAACGCTAAAATGGTGCCGGTGAAGTTTGTCAAAAATCCGGGGTCCGGGAAAATTTGTCTATAAAGGGTTATACAGTTTTAGAACGATTTAGAAAATCAATGCTGAATATTAGAATCATAAATATATGCAATAAAAATATATAAAAATTAAAAGCCAATTATTTGGGTTCTTTAAATTATTGTTTTATATTTGTAAGTAAGTTATTCGTTGTTAGATTAATGATTGTGAACTTATTGACCCATTTTTAACCAAAATAACCGCTGTATATGAGAAATCATTCAATTACACTTCCATAGATTACCTGAGCAAGGTAACTAATTCATTAAAAATACTTTTTGTCTGCTTTCCGGTCGGAAGGCCATTCTAGGAAACTACCTTCTGATTGGGGTATAATTCGTACTCTTTTTAGCGCGCTTTAATATTCGATAAAGAGTTTGGCTTCTGCAGACATCTGCATATAGCCTTCAGAACCCTGTGGATATCGAGGATCTGGAATAAAAGCGAAAGGAACGGACGAAATCAAGATAGACGTTCTGCTATATGATCCGGGGTAAACTGCACCAGTATGAGGGAATCCGGTAGGTATTCTGCCAAGGGCCGGCTGACCTTTCAGCCAATATTAATTCTAATGTTATGAAAGCTTTAAAACTATTATTTGTTGCATTTTTGTTTGTTGGAGTTTCTAACCTCCATGCTGGTGACATGGCGGTTCCCGAAGATGTTACTGTGAAATCCCTGGATCTTATGGCACCTGAATATACTTGTTCATATTCCGTGTCATTTACCATTGGAGGTGATGTGATTTCACCGTGGGGAATAGGTGTGTCTGGTGACGTAGAAGTCACCTGTACTGGCACTGGTACTTCAACCGAATCTGAATCTGAAGCATGTTCTGCTGCCTGGGCAACCCTAACTTCTTGTTTGGCAGCATGGAATCATTGGTAAAATAAAGGTTTTGAGGTTTTTTACCCTCAATAAAGATTATATTTTACAGTGTAATTTTCAATAACAATCCCGGACAACCATGGTTGTCCGGGATAAAAACTTATGAAAATGAATGCAATTAATAAAATATATTGCTTAATTATATTTTTATCCCTATTTGGAAAATTGGTTTCTCAGGAGAAGTATCACTTTATTTATCAATTTGTTGACCCAGACAACCCCAATTTTCTATTATACGAATACAACGAATTGACGCCAACCGAGAAGATGTCCATTACGGTTGACAGTACTGTAAAATACGAACCCCGTAAAGATAGAATAATATATGATGAAGAGGGGATGCCCGAAAAGGTTATTGTAGGTCCATCGACTTTCGAGGAATTAAATACCAGTTTGCCATTGTATGAAAACAGGGAATTGGGGTTTATTATTAGGACTGTAACTTATCCGAAAGATTTCCTGTCCGACATCAGGTTAATTCCTATCAAAGAAGAACTCATTAATTTTGATTGGGAAATAACGGATGAAGTAAAGGAAATTGGTGGAAAGCGCTCTATTAAGGCTACTGCACAATGGCGTTGCAAGGAGTACATCGCCTGGTTTTCACCTGAAATAAATGTTTCTGCAGGTCCTTCCATCTTTCATGGATTGCCAGGTCTCATAATACGGCTTGAAAAAGAAGGTGAGGATGGGTATTACGAATTAAGAGAATTTGGCACCCTTAAAGAGCAGAAGTTGTCCCTTGAAAAGCTTGGTTTTGAACCTGAAAAGCGACATAAGCTGAAGACTCACTGTGATCTTGAATCTGCGTATAAAGAGTATGTTGAAGTGTTAAATGCATGGGCGTCAACCCAAAGTTGCAGGGATGTTCAAATGACTATAGATAAGATGAAGTGGCATGAATGTTGGGATGAATGCGACTAAATGTAATTGTTATGAGGGTAATGATCAACATGATTCTAAAGTATATCCCCTACAGTACGAAAGGCCAGGAAGGCAATGTGGATGTATGGGGGATGGATAAGCTATCCCAGGAGCCAATTGATGCTGCCAATGTGCCTTATGAGTACGGGTTCCGTGAGTTTCAAAAACTGGATTCTTACAAAAATCGTTGGGATGGTCTGGTGCAATTATTTGTAATGGGGATTGGAAAAACACTGAAGGTATTTCACTTTTCCAAGGCGGAGAAGTTATCAAATTGCAAGGTTCTCGGGTAACTTTTTAATTGTCAAAATAAATGCAGTATGAATATCTACCTGTCAATTATTCTCAGCGTATTGTTATGTTCAGAAGATCTAATTTCGCAAAATGGCTTCTACATAAAGTGCCAGGAGATTTCACCCGACCA
>SKLY01000121.1 GCA_007121335.1 Saprospiraceae bacterium
ATATGGAGATTTCTGCCATGGTTATAAAGCCTCAATGCCCCGTGGTCGTTGGACATTCTCGTTCTAACTTCTCTGGCGCTCAATTTTTTCCCGTCTTCCTTTACTTTGCCTGATCGGAAAGTTAGAAAGGGTCGCAATGGCAGGGTTTTCTCTTCTGCTTGTTGTTTTTCTGATCTGGCAAAAATGTATTTTCGACCATCTTCGTAAGTAAGTAAGTGAGTAAATTCTTGACTTGTTAAGTTCAAAAGTGGAACCCTCTGGATTGTCATATCTCGTGTATAATACTCTGTCAGGGGTAACCTGCTGCACTATGACTTTTGCGGTATCTCCATTCACGGTCACTATGATTTCCTGTCCAAAAAGAGTGTAGCTTCCCAATAATAGTATTGCGGCCGCAATTATTTTCTTTAGGATGGATTTTGCATTTTTCATCTTAGATCAATTGTTTTGGTCTTTTAAACCCCTTTAGATTTTTCAAAAACATAACCAAAAGTACACATTTCATTTATTCCAGAAAAATTCCGGCTGAGAATCAGACCATTTTACTCCCCAAAAATAGCGTTACTTCAAAAGAAAGGCTTCCATCCGGCACTCATTTCGTATCTTGCGCATCCAAAGAAAAGAGTGTTGTCATGATTAGAATAGCTTTTGTATGTCTGCTGGGAAGTGCGATACTCCTGGCTTCCTGTGAAGAACCTGGCGAAATCGCCGATATAGTTATCCACAATGCCTTTATTCTCACCATGGACAAGGAGAATCCCGGAGCCACTGCTGTGGCCATTCGTGGGGATAAAATTTTGGAGGTTGGTGAAGATGAGGATGTAATGGGGCTTATTGGTCACGGGACGGAGGTGATCGATGCAGGTGGTGATTTTATAATGCCCGGCCTCATAGAGGGCCATGGACACTACCTGGGTTTTGGCAGATCCCTTCAGGAGATGAATTTGCTGGAGGTGGACAGTTGGCAGGAACTACTGGAAATGGTAGCCGCCGAGGCCGAAAGTCTGGAGCCGGGCCGCTGGGTAACCGGCAGAGGCTGGCATCAGGACAAGTGGGCCGATTTTGAACCGGAACCGGGCATGCCCTATCCGCCTCACGATGCGCTGAGTGCAGTGAGTCCCGAAAATCCGGTAGTACTCGTTCACGCAAGCGGACACGGCTTGATTGCCAACGCCCGGGCGATGGAACTGGGGGGGATCGACAGGGAGACTCCTGACCCTGAGGGCGGAACCATTAGACGAAATGAGGCAGGTGACCCAATCGGTGTTTTCGAAGAAACAGCTATGGGGCTGATAAGGGAGGCCTACCAGGAGCAAACCGCTGACGCAACGGCTGTAGATGCTGAAGTCGAGATCAGGGAGGTTGCTCTGCGTGCACAGGAAGAGGCATTCCGCTATGGCATAACCAGTTTTCAGGATGCCGGTCTGAACATGGGGGAGATAGCTGTATTGAAAAAAATGGTACAGGAAGGCGAATTGGACCTGAGGCTTTGGGTGATGCTGCTCGAACCATACGATGTGATGCGCGAATCTGTTGAACAACTGCCCATTGAAAGAGTCGGAGCCTCCGGATTTACAGTGGCAGCCCTGAAGGCCTTTAACGATGGAGCGCTCGGTTCTTACGGCGCTTTGCTGCTTGAACCCTATTCCGACAGACCCTCTGAAAGTGGACATTTGGTGACCTCCGAGGAGGAGTTACGCAACATCGCCGCATTGGCTCGCGATAATGATCTACAGTACTGCGTCCATGCCATCGGGGATCGGGCCAACCGCATGATGCTGGACATTTACGAAGAAACTTTTGACGATCCGGAGGAGCTGAGGGCTGCGCGCTGGCGCATAGAGCACGCCCAACACCTGCACCCGGACGATTTGCCCAGATTCGGGGAGTTGGGAATTATAGCGGCCATGCAAACTGTTCACTGCACTTCTGATGCGCCCTTCGTGGAGACCAGACTGGGTCCTGAGCGGGCAGAAGAGGGAGCTTATATGTGGAGGGCTTTGATTGATTCAGGGGTTTTGGTCTCCAATGGAACCGACGTCCCGGTTGAGCGCATCAACCCCTTTGAAGGGCTTTACGCCGCTGTGACCAGAAAAAGCGACAGAATGGATGAGCCTTTCTACCCGGATCAGGTCATGACGCGCCTGGAAGCACTCGAGAGCTACACCATTAACAACGCCATTGCCGCTTTTGAAGACGATATCAAAGGCAGCCTCACAGCCGGGAAATTGGCGGACCTCATCATCCTGGACACCAACCTCCTGGAATGCGATGACAGTGATATACGCTCAGCCCGGGTTAGGAAAACTGTGCTCGGTGGGGAGGTGGTTTATCGATTGGAGGACGACTAATGGCTGATGGCTCGTTTTGCGTTTATTTGTATGAGTAAGTTGCTATGGAGTCAGTTGCATATCCCATTTTTGGAGGGATTTTGAGCATATCCGTGAGCTCATTGCCTTTTTATTTGAATCACGGATATGGTAGCTTGCGCGCAGATTACACGGATTTCTTTTGTCCGGGGTGAAGAGTCGTTCTCTGTTAGATATGTATTTTTCTTTGCTTTAATGGGAGACGATAATCCATGTCAGGACTCAGTGGTCATGGAGTTTCTCGCGATCGAGATTTAACCGAAGGGCGGTCCTTGATTAAATGTTTTTTAAAAAAAATGCCAGAATTATTTGTTTTTCTTAAATTTGATTATGATATTTGTGATGGCAACCAATTTCTAATTTGTTCAAATTTTCTTATTATGAAAACCTTTAATTTGACCAACCGGAACTGTGTACACACACACACACACACAGTTCCCGACAAATCCATTACTCACCCATAAATCAACCCCAGAGGTCTTTTCGACCTCGTTTTGTAAACGGTTAATAAATATCTCAAGTTTCGCACTTACAATTTTTCAGACCTTTTGTCTGAGGATAGCCACAAACTGAGTGCATAACAGAATATAGTTCCTCAAATAAATTTTGTTCTGAAATAAGATTTCGCATTAGGTCATCCCAGTCTATTCCCAACGCACTAAAAATAGAGGAAAGCAATTTTGACAAGAGTTCCCACAATTTCTGGATCATATTCTGGTGCAGTAACTGATTCTTCCATTCTTTAAACATGTGGCCGATGGTTTCGTAGTCATTGAATCGTTTTTGTACAGCTATTGCCATGTAATTCATGCAAGTTAAGGTGTTGGTTGCAATATGTGCGTCGAAGTCATTGGACTGGCATTTTCCAAGGTTTAAATTTTGCTTTGCAT
>SKLY01000281.1 GCA_007121335.1 Saprospiraceae bacterium
AAACCAACAATCCCCTTAAATTGATATTATGCAAGCCACACCGAGATCGCGGCCTGGAAAAAAATAGAACCATGTAAAGGACGCAAGGCATTGCGTCCCTAAGATTGATATTGGTTCAAAACCTATCCGCCAATTTCCTTTTCAATTGATACAAGCGCGAGAAACCCTTTCCATTGTTGTCTAAATCACGGTATTGCTGAATTGTATGGATTACAAGCTCCAAATATGTTTCTATATTTGGAAACTTTAATTACCTTTGCATGGTTTACCAAAGGCAATGCATGAGATATTTCGAGACCGTATTTTTAGATAAAGCAAAGGAGTTTTTAAAGACCCTTCAGCCTAAAACTGTCCGGAAAGTATTGTATAACATTGACCTGGCTGAGCAGACCAATGACCCGAGGCTTTTCAAGAAACTCCGGAATGGAATCTGGGAGTTTAGGACAAAATATTCAGGGCACCAAATAAGGCTTCTTGCATTTTGGGACAAGACAGGCAACACAGAAACTTTAGTAGTAGCTACCCACGGTTTCATTAAAAAGGCAGGCAGGGTTCCTACTAAAGAAATGGCCAGGGCAGTTGCATTGAGAAAAAAATATTTTGAAAGTAATATAAATGGGTGATGATATGGCTCCTAAAAAAATGAATACCTCAACACTTGCCGAAATGAAGGATGAATTTATCGGTAAAGTGGGAACACCGGATCGAGATGAATACGAATACGAACTCCGCATGGAGGTCCTGGGTCGAATGATAAAAGCCGCCAGAAAAGAGCGTAATTTGACCCAGGAGGAATTGGGCAAGCTCGTAGGTGTGAAAAAAGCCCAAATATCAAAGCTGGAAAGCAGCGCCAATAGTGCTACAATAGACACGATACTGAAGGTTTTTAAAGCTTTGAATGCCGAGATTAGTTTTAATGTAAAGCTGGAAGGGGAGTATGTGAGGTTGGTTGGTTGATGGTTGATGGCCGATGGCCTGTTGAAGCCGCCACCTTGATGTGGCCGTCTGTATCTCCATTCAAGGGGATAGTTGATTTTTGAGGATTTGGCTCCGGTCAGACAACCCTTCCCTCAACGCAATTATTGAATTGCGTTCCAGCACGCAAGGAAAATTTACCAGGTAGGGAAACCACTCTCAAAACACGCAATTTATTAATTGCCTCACACGACCCATTGCCCCACGCCCCTGCGGGAAACATCTGGGTTGATAGCTGATGGCATTTACAGTTGTGAATTGGTGAGTCTGTGAGTTGGTGAGTTGTCTTTTAGTGCGCAGCCCTAATGTACCCGTGCTATATCTATTCCAGAGCAAAATTAGAACCCCTGGGGGTGAATTGAATCCTCACACCTGCCCCAAACCCGAACCAGTATTTGAGTATTGATCCTGCAATTCAGCATTCACTATTGCCCTTATAAGAAGCTCCGATTTCATTTAACCTCATAAAGTATTCCGATACTATTTCCCCCGCAGAACAACCAACACCATTCTGTGTCTTATATTCGGATGTCGTTATGACTTTAAAATTTTGAAAAGATGAAACAAACGCTTGTATCTGTCGTATTGCTGACTTTTGTTTTGATACTGGGGTGTGGGCCGACCGGGGACCCCTCCAAATCAGCGGATGCAAAAGACACTGAACCCCTTCCCCTGTCTGCGGGCAAATCCATTTTCTCAACCCATTGTGTGGTTTGTCACGGTACAGATGGAGGATTGGGATTGAATGAAGCCGGTGATCTCAGGGAATCCGAAATGACCCTGGAGCAGCGAAAACAGATCATCAGGGACGGCAAGGGGACCATGATCGCTTACCGGAGGATACTGGACGACAGAGAGATTGACGCCGTGGCCAGATACACCAAAGAACTTCAGAGAGAAAAAGAGGAGGATGAGTAAGCGGGGCGGAATGATAGCCGCCGGTTTGATGTCCGGCAGTTCTTTGGACGGGGTGGATTTTGTCGTGGTGAAATTTGAGGAGGGGGCATTGAATTCCTTTGTTCCAAAAAATCCCTCCGGCCCTCATTTTGATTGGATGCTCACCGATACCCGGCCCTACCCGAAACAGCTCACAGAAGCACTTTCGAAAGCCGACCAGGTATCCCATTTGGAATATCTCAAATTGGAGCACAAATTCAGCAAACACCTGGGAAAATACATCCGGGAACTCACCAACTCCCTGCCCGAAAAACACCGGCCGGAAGTGGTGGGCGTGCACGGACACACCGTATTTCACCGGGTGGTGGACGGTTTTTCCATTCAAATGGGAAGTGGATCTGTGATTGCTCATGAGAGCGGTCTGCCTGTTGGGGTGGATTTCAGAAATGCAGCCATAGCAGCGGGTGGAGAGGGTGCTCCGATGGCCCCGGCTGCCAACGCACTTTTCACAGGAAAGTATTCGGCATTTCTCAACCTCGGTGGCATTGCCAATGTCTCTTTTTTTCAGGACGACACCTTCACCACCTTTGATATATGCGCCTGCAACCAATTACTCAACCACTTTGCAGAAAAAGCCGGCCATCCCTTTGACAAAAACGGCAAAATGGCCTCGGAGGGCAACCTCATTCCGGATTTGTTGGAAACCCTTTCATCTGTGGACTATCTCAAAGAATTGCCCCCGAAATCGCTTTCCAATCAACAGGTCAAAAGCTGGTTTATCCAACCGGCCGAAAGCCACCGGGTGGAACCCAAAGACGGCCTCCACACCTCCAGTCAACACATAGCTCAGGAAATTTACCATTCCTTCAAATCTGCTTTGGGGAATCGGTTGAAAAAAGGAGATAGTCGATTTTTTGTTACCGGTGGAGGGGCCAAAAACAAATACCTGATGGATTTGATAAGCAAAAAGCTCGAGGATTTGGACGTGGTCACTGAATGCGCCGATGACACTTTGCTGGATTTTAAGGAAGCACTGCTGATGGCCCGGATGGCAGCACTGCGGTGGAGAGGATTGCCCAATTTTGCGGGTCCTTTTCCGGGGAATCCGGGCGGAGTTGTGGGCGGTGCCTTATATTTGCCGCCAAATGGAGCCTCAGATGGAAAATAAACAACTTCTGAATCAATCATCCCGTATCGGCATCACCGGTGCAACGGGCATGGTGGGCTCCTACCTACTGAAAACACTACTCAGCAAGGGTTATACAAATATCACCTGCCTGAAACGACCCTCCAGTTCCCTGGAATTGACCGGGAATCCCGGCAGTCAGGTTCAATGGCAGGATGGCGACCTGTTGGACACCGAGTCTCTTTGGGAGTTTGCGGACGGACTGGATGTGGTGTTTCACTGTGGAGCCATGGTTTCATTCAACCCCAAACGCAAAAAAGACCTGCATCGAATCAATGTCACGGGAACGGCCGACCTGGTCGATGCCTGTTTGGCCCAGGGCGTAGGCTTTTTTGTGCACTGCAGTTCGGTATCTGCACTCGGCAAGGCCGGGAAAGACGGTATCACTGATGAGGAGGCAGAATGGGATCCAAAAGCCCATAACAGCCCTTATGCAAAGACCAAATACTATTCGGAAATGGAGGTGTTTCGAGCAATGGCCGAGGGTCTGGAAGGAGCCATTATCAACCCTTCCATCATCCTCGGGGGCGGTTTTTGGAAAAAAGGATCGGCCAGACTTCACCTCACCGTCAGCCGGGGATTGCCCTTCTACCCAATGGGAAGCGGAGGCTTTGTGGATGCCAGGGATGTGGCGGAAATGATGATAGATTTGTGCAATCCGGCCTATTCGGGCAGGCGGTTTATTTGCAATGCAGAAAATCGAAGCTACCGGGATATCCTCAGCCGTATCGCAACAGGACTGGATGTCAAAGCCCCCGGCAAACCACTCAAAAAATGGATGATCTCCACGGCTCCCCTACTTTTTAAAGCAGGCAGATTCCTCGGTTTAAACACCCCTAAAGTCACCGCTGATATGCTGAAGGCTTCCCACCGTAACGCCCGATACAACAACGAGAGGTCCATTGAAGAACTTGGTTTTAAATACCGCCCCATCGACCAAACATTGGACAGTCTGTCCGAGGCGTATTTGCAAAGCCAAAAAATGGGTAAGGATTACGGACTTTTGCCGGTAGATGCATGAGGCCCCCTGGTTACGCCAGACCCATCGCATTTTTTACAATTTAAATTCCATTCAAAATTAGGGCTCTATAAATTGCCGTAATTCCCATGTTAAATTTCGGAATAGAAAGGGCAATACCAATTTTGTCCCAAAAATTCAGAGCATTATATTTAGCGCTCAATCCATTTTGCATTGAAAAACAGGGCAATGATTCATTCCTCCAACAAAAATTTTTCCAATGAAAGACCATCCAACCAATAAGATTAGAAATGTAGTATTACTGGGGCACTCCGGCTGCGGAAAAACCACCATGGCCGAAACAATGATGTTCGAGGCGGAAGATATTTCGAGGCGCGGTACTGTTGAAGAGGGAAATACTGTTTCAGACTTTACCAACATCGAGAAGGAACGGGGCAATTCTATTTTTTCATCGGTCATGAGTGCGACCTGGCGGGATGGAAAAATCAATATCATAGACACTCCCGGTCTGGACGATTTTGTCGGGGAGGTGCTACCGGCTCTGCGCATTACGGATACTGCGCTTATGTTGGTCAATGCGGCCAATGGGGTCGAAGTTGGTACGGAGCTGCTCTGGGAGACCATTGGAAAATACCAAAGCCCCGCCATTTTCATTATCAACCAACTGGACCACAGCAAAGCGTCTTACGAAAACTCCCTGGAGCAGATGAAGGAACGCTTCGGAGCGGGGGTAATTCCTGTGCAGTATCCACTCAATCAGGGTGACGGATTCAACACCATTGTCGATGCCCTGAGAATGACAGTGTATGAATTTCCCGAAAACGGGGGAAAGCCGGAGAAAAAACCCATACCCGAAAGCGAAATGATGCGGGCCCAGGAAATGCACAATGCGCTGGTGGAGGCTGCAGCCGAAAACGACGAGGAATTGATGGAGCGCTTTTTTGAAGAGGGAACACTCAATGAGGAAGAACTGGCCAAAGGACTCAATATCGCGCTGGCAAAACAGGAAATTTTCCCCGTATTCTGCTGTTCAGCAATCAAAAACATGGGCAGTGGACGAATAATGGGCTTTATCAATGACATAGCTCCGTCTCCTGCCGACCGGGAAAACCTCATACTCGATGACGGCGGAGAACTAAAGCCCGACCCGGGCGACAGCACCACTGTTTTTATTTACAAAACCCTCTCAGAACCCAGGGTCGGAAAGGTATCCTACTTCAAGGTTTACAGCGGCACCCTCAATGTCGGAGATGAACTGGAGAATGCCCAGACAGACACCACGGAGAGAATCAACCAGTTGTTCGTAACCAATGGCAAAAACAGAACGGCGGTCAATAAACTGGTTGCCGGAGACCTCGGTGTCACGGTTAAACTAAAGGATTCCCACACCAATAACACCCTCCGCGCAAAAGGCACAAACCGAAATATCGCACCCATAGATTTCCCTGCCTCCAAAATTCGGATGGCTGTTAAAACGGCCTCTAAATCCGATATGGAAAAACTTGCCAAAGCACTTCACATCATTCAGGAAGAGGACCCCACAATCAGGCTGGAACACTCGCCGGAGCTCAAACAAATGATTCTTCATGCACAGGGCCAACTGCACCTGGATATTACCAAATACCGGCTGGAAAAAGTCTATGGCGTAAAACTGGAGTTTGAAGACCCCAAAATCCCCTACAGGGAGACCATCACCCGGAAGGCGGAAATGAATTACCGACACAAAAAACAGAGTGGAGGTTCCGGCCAATTTGGAGAGGTGTATATGCGCATTGAACCCTACACCGAAGGTATGCCCGATCCGGAGGGCCTCAATGTGCGTTCCTCGGAGATCATCGACCTGGCCTGGGGTGGAAAGCTGGCCTTTTACTGGTGCATAGTGGGCGGTGCAATCGACTCAAAATTCATTCAGGCCATCAAAAAGGGAATTCTGCTCAGAATGAAAGAGGGGCCCCTGACCGGCTCTCCCGCCATTGATATACGCGTGTCCATTTACGACGGAAAGATGCATCCCGTGGATTCCAATGACATGGCCTTCCAAACAGCCGCCTCCATCGCCTTCAAAATGGCCTTTGAGCAATCCGGTCCACAGCTACTGGAGCCCATTTACAAGGTCCGTATTCTCTGTGACAGCGAGGTCATGGGAGAGGTGATGAGCGATCTCCAGACCCGTCGCGCCATCATCATGGGAATGGACACCGAGGGCCACTATCAAAAGATCAACGCCATGGTCCCTCTAGCCGAACTACACAAGTACTCCTCCGCCCTCCGCTCCATCACCCAGGGCAAAGCGAAGTTTACACAGGAATTTGCCGAATACGCTCTGGTACCGGGGGAGGTGCAGCAGAAGATAACAGCTTGAGTTAGTTTTGAGTTGTGAGTTTTTAGTTTTGAGTTTTTTGTATGCGTAAGTGCAATAAATTCAATCACATATCTCATTTTTGGGGTTGTAGGTTTTGGAGAATTTCCCTTGCGAAATCTGTTTTGGTGATCCCCTCTTTGCGCCTTTCTTTGCGGCTTTTCCTTAGCGGCTCGCCCCCCAATTCGTCATTCGTAATTCGTAATTGAATATCCCATATTGTCTGAATCACGGATTTTCGCGGATTAGACGGATTTCCACGGATTTTTCTGTGGCCAGGATTAATAAACCATGTAGTAAAAGGAATCCCGTAGGGATGGAATGATTATAAAAAAACCTCTAACGAAAAAATAGAACCCCGTAGGGGTGAAATGGATCGGTTGTTGGCGGATGGCCTCATTGGTTGATGGTTGATGGTCGATGGCTGATGGCTTTTGGAGGCGTAAGTATTTGGCCTTCAGAAATATATCTATTTTTTGGGGTTGTAGATTTTGGAGGATTTACCTTGCGAAATCTGTTTTGGTGGTCCCCTCTTTGCGCCTTTCTTTGCGGCTTCGCGGCCTCTGCGTGAACCAATATCCTACATACCGAATCATCCTAAAATCCCTCATTCCAGCAAGAAGATTAGAATTCTCGCCCACCCCCCAATTCGTAATTCGTAATTCGTCATTCGTAATTGACTAAATCCTCTTGTCTGAATCACGGATTTTCACGGATTAGACGGATTTCCGCGGATTTTTTCGTGGCCCATGCAATTAGACCATCCGATAGAATCGAAACCCGAAGGAGGGAAATGATTATAAAAAAACCTCTAATGAAAAAATAGAACCATGTGTTGGACACAAGGCATTGCGTGTTCAGGATTGTAGGATATGCATTGGATTGGTAGGTCAAATACGCACGGCCGTGCGCATCTCCAGATATTTTCACTATTTTCAATTGAATCCTCCGCGGCCTCAGCGTGAAATCCTATCTATATTTGGCTCCTCTCAGACCACATAGATTACGGAAAAACAATGAAGCAATGAATACTGCCTCGGCGACCTCTGCGTGAACCAATATCCTACATACCGAATCATCCTAAAATCCCTCATTCCAGCAAGAAGATTAGAATTCTCGCCGAAAACAAAAATTGTCCATTGTCCACTGTCCACTGTCAATTGTCAATTACCATTCCTACGCTCTATCCATCTCAATATAGAGGGAATCATGAGGAGGTCGAATGCGAGGGCGCTTATGAGGGTTGAGCTGATGAGCAGTCCTACCGTGAAAGAAGGGGGATTTTGAGAGAAGAGGAGCACCAGAAAGCCAAAGAACAGCACCACCGTGGTCAGACACAGGGCCTTGCCCGTTTCCCGGAAAGTACGGATGAGGCTCTCCTCCACCCCGTAGCCGCGCCCGCGCACGAGGCGGTATTTGGCGAGAAAGTGAATGGAGTCGTCCACCGCTATTCCGAATACAATCGCGAAGACAATGCTCACGCCGGCTTCCAACTCAATTCCAAACCAGCCTAGCAGTGCGGCGGCAAAGAGCAGAGGGAAAAGATTGGGTAGGAGTCCGGCCAGCAGCATCAGCGGTTGCCGGAATAAGACCATCATCAGGATGCTGACCAGGAGAACGGCCAGGCCGAGGCCCTGGATCAGATTTTCGCGGACGTACTGGGCATTTTTATCAATAATCAGGCCCGTGCCGGTAATTCTAAAATCCGCCCGCTCGAGATCCATTTCGCGATCGACAAAATCCATGATCGAATTGCCGATGGTCTGAATGGAATCTGCCCCAACATCCGCAATATTGGCTGAAATGCGGGCGCGCATTCCGTCAGGGGAGGTCAGCACATTGGGTTCGAGCGCACTGGCCAGCCGGCTGAATCGCTCCAGCTCTTGAAATGCCTCCTCATCGGGGGGGAATTCTTCATCTCCCATCAATTCTCCCTTGCTGAATTGATACAAAATTCTGTAAAGCGCCGCCGGGGAGGACACAGAGCGAATGTCTTTGTATTCCCGGAAGTGCATCTCCAGCCGGTTTATTTCTTCCAGCGCCCGGTAATTGTCCACGCCCTGGTCGTCCTTGTAAGTTACCGCAATCTCAAAGGGCCTGAATCCGAAGTAGTGCTCTTCAAAAAAGTGGAAATCGTCGGTTACTTTTTCACCCCGGGGGAGGTTTTCCTCTATCTTGTAGTTGGTCGTTATTTGGGTGATTCCAATGACGCACACGACAATAACCGCAGCCCCGACGCCCCATATGGCCCTGGTCCTCTTCAAACTAAAGCTGTACAGCCAATTCATCGCATTGTACCAAAAATAACGCCCCCGGTCATCTCTCAAAAGGCGGGAAGTGGGTGTGAGGCTCAGCCAAATGGTGGTAAACAACACCACGGTGATGTAGGCGATCAGCACTCCGGCAGCGGCATTTACGCCAAACTCCCTTATGGGTGCTATCCGGCTGGTAAGCAGCGATGCAAATCCAATGGCGGTGGTGACTGAGGTCATGAGCGTGGCTACCCCGATCTCTTTCACCGTGGCATAAACCGCGCTGTCGGGTTTTCTGCCCCTGGAGACCTCATCCAGGTATTTGGTCGTGATGTGTATGACATCGGAGGTGCCCACTATAATCATAATGACGGGGTACAGTGCTGCCATCACAGAGAGCTCCCTGCCGGTAATGGACAAAAAGCCGAGAAACAACAGCAGCGATATGGCAATGGAAACCAGCGATATGAGCACCACCCTCCATCGTCGAAAGAGGAAAAACAGGATAATGCTCACCAGTATCCCTGAAATAATGGTCGAGCGGGTCAACTCGACGAGCTGTGAACGGCTGATCTCCACCTGAAAAAATGCCCTCCCCAGGCCGTGCCACTCATCCAGGTCCGACTTTTCAATCTCGCTCCGGATGATCTCCAGCAACTCCCCGGATTGATCAATGGTGAGATTGTCGATGGTTTTTATAAAGACCAAACTGCTGGCTGCCCGCTCATCGATCAGCCTGCCCCTGAATCTGTCACTGCTGAAAATCAAAGTGCTGTCCTCCTGAAATCGCTCGGGCTGATCGAGATGCACCAGTGGCCGCGAACCAATTCCGAATGGTGTCCGGTAGGGAAGGCGTATATCAGGAAGCGACAAAACCCTGTCCACATAGGGAAAATCCCTGGCATTTTCCGCAAAATCCGCTACCTGCCTCAAATAGGTCGAGTCGAATACCGTGCCCCCAGGTGCGGGAAAGGCGAGCAGCAAAAAATTATCATCCGTTTCAAAATCCTCTATAAACTCCAGGAAAAACTCCAGGTCCTCGTCTCCCTCCGGGAAAAATTTCTCGAAGTCAAAGTCAAATCGCAATTGAAGAATCAGTGGAATGCAGGCGAGACTCAAGAGGGTGAATCCCACGAGTATTGCCGTTTTGAGTTGCCCGGGTATGTGGTAGTCGTTATTTTTCACGCATATCCAATAAAAAAACAGCCCCTTTTGTTTGGGCTCCCGGTAAAACCAGGGTCAGGTTTTTTTGTCGGGGTTGTTGGGTGGGGGAATTTCACCACCTGAGAGATTAGGGATGACCAAAAGCACCGGGGAAAAACACTGTCATCTGGAGGCACGGGGACAATTTGTTCCGCAGTGCAAGATCAACCTCTCACCAATGATTTTTCACCTCCAGCTACTTTTACGGATTTTGCATTTGAGGGAAAGAGTCTGGGGTAGTTGGATGCTTACATTCGATAGGAGTTCTTGAGTAAATGGCGGTTACAAATTTGAATAACTTAAATTGCCCTCCATGAAAGGATGGTTGTCATTATTCGATTGACAGCAGATGTATACACCAAAATAGTCCTTATAACTAATCGGATCGCTTATCCACGATTGTTGAATAGAGTAACCAATGGTTCTTGAACTTTTCGAATAAAAATAATATGGGATAATGGTGCCGGTAGCAACTATTTGAAACATGGACGGCGGCCCGATGACCTGTCACAGAAATTTCAACGGTGGATAAAATCACATGACATTGGTCTTTGTCCAAATGGCTACCAGTTTCAGGTTCCCGGTATTTGAGCTCAACTTCCGAATAGTAGTAATCTACCAGATATGGAACTGAATAATTCGTCACTGTTTCATAAATATGAAAACCTTCATAGCCATGGGACTGACTTCCTAAGAAGGGGAACTTTATCTCTGTGAGTTCGGGTTCTAGTGATTCAGCGTTTAAATATATATTGAGGGGTTTGTGAAATGTGGATTGAAACTTCTTCTCTATTTGCGCCTCAAAATTATCGGGAGTATCTACGTATCCCCTACCGCGCTGCGTACCGGATGGCATTCTAAAGAGATCATTAAGAGTCACCTGTTCGATGACATAATCCAGTAATTGAGACTTGTTGAAGATGGAATTGGAAGTTTGCGTAATTCCTGGGATGAACCAGAAACATAAGAGAGCTGCTGAAAGGAGTATTTTCTTCATTCTTAGAAAGTTTGTGCTACATAGGCTCGATGTAGAAGTCATAAGGGAACCATTTATCGTGGACCTTTTTAAAATACATAAGATTGACCATCGGGTCTCCGTGGGAACCACAAATATTTCGATATCCCAAAATGGCCGTATTGGTTGAAACCGAATGGTATAGATTACTTAACTCAATCCGACACAAACGATTCCACTCTGGTATTTTAAACTCCGCTTTCTCATAGCCGTGAAACCTGCCATCAAACCAGTTATGGTTGAAATATTCAAAGTCCTTTGGCAAGGAGTAATACAATGGCTCTACAGTATCCAGGTACTTATTGATCATTCCCCTTTTTTCATCATAAATAATGGAAGGATCAAGGACGACTGTGAGATTTTTGCCGTTGAGCTTACTATTTAAATGTCTCTTCTGATAAACTCTACTCCAATTACAGTTGTAGGAATCGAGCTTTACCGAGTCCATGGTATAATCGTCATCAAGAATTTTTTTACAGACCCTATGATATGGAGCTTGTTTCCATGTATTGTAATATACGGCTAAATTGTATAGAAACACTATTTCATCCTCTGATAGTTTCTCACTATTTTTTGGTTGATCGCAGCCTACTATGCAAAAGGACATAAAAAGGCAATAATATACTAATTTTCGCAGCATGGGAACTTAGGCTTATTTTTAAGTAATTTACGATATTTATATAAATCATACGGAGCAATCCCAGTAGCCCCTTTTACATTATAGCCAGGTGGCCAATGATCCTGGTCGATCCAGATTATTGAATAATAATAATGTTTTCTTTCTAAATAATTATCATTAAAAATATATAAATCCTCAACAATGGGGTTGAAAAAATCATAAAAGATGTAGTGGTGCTCTGTCCAAATCACAGCAGAGTTACGCTCATTTATAGTATCACTAATTGGACCATGTTCGTATGCATGTTCCAAATTTTGGAGGTACTTGATATTGTACCCAAGAAAAGTAAGATTTTTTCTCCTCTCCGAAGAAGTAGAAAAGGTACCACTTAGTTCTCCAGCTTTTCTGGCAAATAATGCATGAACTGACTCATGCAAAATGTATGTTGCCAATCTTAAGTA
>SKLY01000140.1 GCA_007121335.1 Saprospiraceae bacterium
AAGCAGGTGTATCCTTTTACCCTCGGTGGCAACATTGGGACCACCATTACAGCCCTGGTTGCATCCATGGCATTTACCGGTCCCATGGCGGTTTTGGCCTTTCAAATAGCAATGGTTCATTTCTTTTTCAATCTCTTTGGGATACTGCTGATCTACTCTCTTCCCTTCCTCAGAAATCTCCCTGTAATGGTGTCTGAAAAACTAGCCGAAATTTCCTTGAGAAACAGGTTCTTTGTAATGGGCTACATCCTCGGAGTCTTTTTTGCTGCACCACTTGTCATTATTGGGATTGCGAGGTACTTTTAATTCTTTTTCAGGGGTATGGACAGAAAGTTTCACTCCCTGTCAATTGGTATTCCACCGGTAATCTCATTGCTCTGATTTCCTCCGTATGGAGTTTGGGTCCTCATTGTGGGTTTGTTTCCGTATCTCCAATGGTTAGAAAGAAAGTTGTACCTTCGCACAAGTTGGGAGAAATTTCACCCATCTGCAGAATAAAAATTGGGGCTCTGCCATATGTGCAGGGTCTTTGTTTTTCTCAGGAAGGGAGATATCCTGTCCATTGACACGTGCACGAGAGATGATACAGACCATTTACTTAATAATCCTCGGTTATTTCATTTTGGGAGGACTGGGTTTCTACCTGATTAACAGGAACCGGGATAGAGAGACCGCCAAAAAGAGCTACACCAAGTATTTCACCTATGTGGTAATTATCCATGTGCTGTTTTTTGGGATTGTGTTAGAGCCCGTTGTCTTCAGTGCACTGTCGGCAGGTATTGTGATGGTGGGCTTGTACGAGTTGCTCAAATTGCGCACATTAAACCCCGGTAAGTGCCGCCCAGCATTTTTTTCGGTGTCAATTGTAGTATATCTGCTACTGTCGGTGGGATTTATTATTTTTGGTACCTTGTCCCGGGAATTGGTATTGTTCAGCTTTTTAGTGATTTCGATATTTGACAGCTTCAGCCAGATTAGCGGCCAGTTGTTTGGCAAAACGAGGATAAGTCCGAATATCAGTCCCAATAAGACCCTGGGAGGAATTGTCGGAGGTGCAATCATAGCCGCCTTAAGTGCTTTTTTACTCAGTGGATTGGTGGATAGTAGTTATTTTGAACTGGCTGTACTCTCCGCGGGCATACTGCTATTTGCCTTTTTCGGAGATTTGGGGGCATCGCTATATAAGCGGAGATTCGGAGTGAAGGACTACAGTAAAATACTTCCCGGACACGGGGGTTTTTTGGACAGATTTGACAGTCTTATTGCAGGTGGTGCCTGGGTAGCTATTGCTAGTCGGCTTTTGGAATTGTATTAAAAATTGGTGGCGCCGGGAGCGTGGGTTTTGAGGTTTATTTCTACTCCCTTTTGGCGATAAATAAAGTGCCGGGTTATAATGGACCAAACAATGATATTGAGCTTGGTGTATTTGGTTGGAGTGGGTTCTTTACTCATATTCAATGAACTCTACTACCGGAAATTGGGTGTTGAAGGCGAAGTGAGTAGAAAATTTGCGCATGTCACTGCAACTTTGGCTACGCTTCCGTTCCCCTTTATTTTTCCATCTCATTGGTACATCCTCGTGCTGGCCCTCTTGTTTACCGCCGTCCTTTACTTTACCAAAAAGAGCAACCATCTGGATTCAATCCACGACATAGAGCGCAAATCCGTGGGTAGTTACCTTTTACCCATATCCATATACCTGACCTTTTTGATATCGGGATTAATGGGCAGTTACCTACTGTACATTTTACCCATACTGATACTGGCCATTTGCGATCCTGTGGCAGCTATCCTTGGAATAAACATTAAGAAGTGGAATGGAAACATTGTGCTTTTTGGAAAAAAGCTAGACAAAACCTGGGTGGGATCAGCTGGTTTTTTTGCTACCGCCATTGTTCTTTCAATCATAGTCATTTACATTCACCGCGGACATTTTGATATGAATGCCCTGTGGATTTCACTGGTCGTTGGTTTGGTGAGTACGCTGGCTGAAATGTTCAGTTGGAGGGGATCCGACAATCTCAGCATCCCACTCAGCACTTTGCTTGTTCTGGCCCTTATGATGTGAGGCTTTTCCAGGAAACCTCTGAACTCACACTGGTATTTCAGGATTAATTTTGATGGGAAGTGTGGAATAAAGCTGTAAACAGGTCCTACTTCCTTAGCCCGGTATAAACAAAATGCCCATATCTATGTAGTTACAGTACCTTCCGTTTAAAGACCGGCATGAAAAAACAAGGGTAAAAAGTTGTTCAAGTGTTGCTAATGCAGCAGAAATACTGCATTTTAACCAAAAACTGCCTTAAAGATGTTACCTTTGCGGGATTGAAAGGAAAAAAACGTATTTTCTATTAAGGGGGCATGCTAAAAAGTGTGCCCACATTGGATATTGAGAGAATCCCTGTCACTTATTTTGGTTGATCACAACCGGGATTAAATTGGGATGCAAGAGAAACAGTTATAGTATGAAGAGAATAGTTATTAATGGCGCCAACGGCTATGTGGCATCCAATTTCATAAAAAGGCTTTTGGCACTGGGTTATCAGGTAGTTGCACTGGTTCGCGCCGGTGATTCTGAAACCTCTGAGCAAAAGATGCACAATTCCCTCGCCAGATTAACTAACAATGCTCCCGAAAAATACGAGAATTTGCAGGTGTGCGATTACTCACTGCTGGATCCGCAATTTGGATTGAGCCCCGCAGAGTTGTCTGATATTTTTGGGGGTGACATCGACTACTTTCACTTCGCCGCTAGTCTGAAGTACGATGAAAAATCCAGAGAGGAGATTTTCACCACCAACATTGACGGCTTAAAGAATTCACTTGATGCATTCCAGAAATACACCGGGGATGACTCCCGCTTTTTCTTTATAAGTACCGTTTACTCTTGCGGGAAAACTTCTGCGGTGTTCGAGGAGCGGTTTTATGATAATGAGGACATTTCAGCATTCCGCAATTACTACGAGCAATCCAAGCGTTTTGCTGAGAATGAGGTGAGGAAGCGTATAGAGAATGATGGATTGAAGGCTCATGTTTTGAGATTGTCACAAGTGGTTGGTGAACACAGGACGGGTGTGGTTAAAACGGACTACGGCATATTCGATTTTGCGAAGAGAATTCAAAATCTGGCTGTGCGCTATCCCAACTGCACCATCAGGCTCAATGTCAATCCCAACGCCACGCAGAATCTCATTCCAATCGACCTGGTGGTCAGTTATCTGATGCGAATGGTGGAGATGGAAGAAGTTCCGCTCATCATCAATCTGGCTGCGGAGCGGTCAACTACCAATGAGCACATAATCAACAAGCTGAACGAAATGCTTCCTGTCAATCTCAAGCCCATCAGGAAATTGGAACAAAGTGAAATGAGCGCCATTGAAAGAGTAATCTCGGTAGGCATGTCCTTTACCGGGGCTTATATTGACACCAATTTGAGTTTTGATACGACTTGTAAGCAGCAAGTGATGACTTCCAACGGTCTGGAGATTAATGAGCAGTCTGTGTCCGACATGCTGGAGTATTTTATTGAAAGCATGGACGTACCCAATAAGGTAAAACACCACAGCGGGGCCTGAATTCCCGACTCTGGTTTTTCTGGAAGCCTTAAATCGCTTTTCAATAATGAAAATACTTTACAAGGGAGAAAATGTACTGAATATCCCCAATCTCATAAGTTTCTACAGAATACTGGTAGCGCCTTTAATCCTGTATTTTGCAGTGACCGGTCAGGAAAATCTGTACGTGATTTTTCTGTGTATCAGTTTGGTGAGCGATATCCTGGACGGAAACCTGGCGCGACTGATGAATCTCCAATCTGATTTTGGTGCCGCCCTTGACAATCTGGGTGACATTTTGACTTATATACTTGCCTTACTGGGTCTTTTTGTTTTCAAATGGGCTGACATAGCGCCGCACGCATGGATCCTTTGGACCTTTTTAGCAGTATTCGTTCTTAGCTATATCGTTTCCTTTCTGCGTTTTGGCAAGATACCCGGTTTGCATCTTTACTCTGCTGTAACAGCAGGATATATACAGGGGATATTCTTTTTTGTACTGTTTGTATTTGGCTTCTTCCCCTGGTTGTACTACCTCGCCCTTGGCTGGGGAACCATAGCTTACATCGAAAAAATACTCGTGCTGTTTAAGCTTGACGACATACGCATTGGAGTTAAGGGTATCTACTGGTTGATGAACGAGCAAAAAGAATGAGCATGCCACAACAATACCACGCCTTGCAGGGTTTTTAAGGTTTGTTGATTTACACCGGAATTTATGAGGATTTACGCGATTCTTCTGTTGCTTTTCTCCGGCCTCAATCTCTTTGGACAGGAGGTCAATGGAATAGTGATCGACGAAGAGACCGGCGAGCCCGTACCTTTTGCCAATGTTTGGATTAAGGGCACCCAGACCGGGACCCTGTCTGATGTCGATGGAACTTTTACGCTCTCTGTCAAAGAGGGCGATACCATTGTGGTCTCTTCTGTCAGCTACCGGCCCAGGGAAACCCCGGTGGAGGGAACGGGCCTACTCGAGCTCACCATTCGGTTGACTCCCAGTGCCGTGCAAATTTCCGAAGTTACTGTAAAACCGGATGTAGAGTTGGCTCAGTTGATATTCGAAAGGATACAGGAGAACAAAAGGGCCAATGCCAAAGAGGTAAATTCGGTATCCGATTATCAAAGCCTGGGGAATACCACTGTGTTCATGGCCATTGATACACAATCCAGGTTTAACATACTGTCCGGGGATATTCGAGAAGTCACCGTTGAATCCGGCAATGAGCAAATACGCTTCACACCCATTTACATTTCGGAAAAAGCCAGTCGGAATGATGAAGTGCTGGACGAGCGCAAGGAGAGTGTTTTTCCGCGGGTCATTCCCTTTATCGAGTCTTATGTGTTGAAAAACTCCATGGTGGAGGTGGACTTTTATCGCGAGCAGATATTTGTATTGGATCGCGGGTTCATTTCACCGCTCAGTGGTTCGGCCATGCTGTTTTACGATTTTTCCTTCAACGATTCCATTGTAGTGGACGACCAACTCTACCTGAATCTCTCCTTTATTCCAAAAAACAGATACAATCCCCTTTTTACCGGGAACATGACCATAGAGGCTGGGAGTTATGCCCTTGTGGATATCGAGGCACACGTTTCCCATCAGGCCAACATCAATTTTGTAAATGGCTTCAGTGCAAGTGCCAGTTATAAGAGATTGCCCGATGGGAGGATGTTTTTTGACCAACAGGAAACCCGCCTGAATATGTCGCTCCTGGTAAACAGGGACACCCTGGAGCAATACACCTCCGAGCGGGTGGATGTGGTATCGGGCGGCAACTGGCTGATCAACAAACACACCCAATTTTCAAAATCAGAGCGCCTGGAAGGTGTTAGTGTCCGGGATTGGGGCAGGCAGCCCGAATTCAGCTCTCGCCAAATGGATGAGGAGAATTTCGTCCGCATAGACCAGATCCGTGAAATGAGGATGGTAAAAATTATTGACGCCATCGGCGGGGTGGCGTTGACCGGTTTTTTCAATGTGGGCAAATTTGATGTGGGGCCGGCATTCGATATATACAGTTCAAATCTCATCGAGGGTCACCGCCTTTCCATTCCACTGCGCACCAGCGAGCAGTTGTCCGAACAATTTTCAGTGGGAGGGTTTCTCGCATACGGAACCAAGAGCAAGGAGTTCAAGTTTGGCGCCAATGTGGCGTGGCAACCCTTTGAAACCGACCGGTTTTTATTCAGGTTCAGCTATGCCAATGACTACCGGCTTCTTTCCAATGAGAAGTTTCTACGCTTTGTTAAAAACAATCCAAACAACAGAGGTACCGGTAACTTTTTTGCGCTGGCCACCCAGCGGGAGAGGAATCCCTATCTGAAGGAGGTGGAAAATTTTGACTTTCGGATTGAATACAACGCACCTAATGACCTTCATCTGGAGATTTCGCCCTACTACCACTCCACTACGGCCACCCCTTTTGTGCGGTTCGTCAAACAGGATTTTGACTACGAGAATTACCGGAATTACGGCGCCCTGTTAAACTTCAGAATTCCCTTTGGACAGCATTACGACAAATTCTTTTTTGACCGCATCTACTATGTATCTCCGGAGCCGGTGATAAACCTCAGTGTGGACATCGGACAGGTTCATCTTCCGGGAGAGGGAGGCCAGGGACTCTACACCCATTTTCACGGCTCTATACAGGGGCGTATAAACATGGGTCAGGTCTTTATGAATTATATTTTTGATGCCGGCTACCTGATGGGAAATGCCCCATACGACCTGTTGAATCAGCCGGTGGGTTCCATGTCACTGGGTTTTTCCAGGGACCGCTACAATCTGCTTCACCACGCTACCTTTGCCCACAATGCATACACCAACACCCACCTGCATGTCAACGGTGGAGGGATACTGCTCAATCGCATTCCGCTCATCCGGGACTTGAAATTGCGCGAGATTGTCTCTCTGAAAACCCACTATGGAACGCTGAATAATGATTACGAAGGGGTATTCGACCTTCCCGAATTTTTCTCACGAGACTTTAGCGGGCCCTATGCAGAGATTGGATTTGGGGTGACCAATATTTTCAAAGTTCTGCGGGTGGAATACGTCCGCCAGTTGGGCAATACCTATAGCGACAGAGATTACATCGATAAAAACGGCATCAGAATAAGAGCGGAGATGAGCTTCTGAGCCACTTCAAAACGCTTTAGGCCCGGCTGTCAAGCCGGCTGTTTAGAGAAAAGTAAATTATGGGTAGTTTTCAAGATAAGGTAGTCTGGATTACGGGCGCTTCTTCAGGTATAGGAGAGGAGCTTGCGTATGCTTTTGCTAAAGAAGGAGCGCGACTTGTACTTTCATCGAGAGACCGCCAAAAGTTAGAAAAGGTCAGGGATAATTGTGGCGACCGGGCAGATTCCTGTCTCGTGCTGCCACTGGACCTCAGCGACCAGGGAGACTTTTTGCCCATTGCAGAGGAGGTGATTGAAAAAATGGGTGGAGTGGACATTTTAATCAACAATGCAGGCCGCAGCCAGCGCTCTCTGGCAGAAGAAACCCCTGTGGAAATTGACAGGCAGATCATGGAACTCAATTTTTTTGGTGCCATAAAGCTCACAAAAGCAGTTTTGCCAACCATGATCGAGAGAAAAACCGGACATCTCGTGGTAATCAGCAGCATCACGGGAAAATTCGGTTTCCCGCTCCGAACCGCCTACTCGGCTTCCAAACACGCACTACAGGGTTACTTTGAAGCCCTGCGGTTTGAGCTTGAGAAATACCACATCAAGGTCACCATTGTCTCCCCCGGAAGAGTCAAAACCAATATTTCTCTCAATGCACTCACGCATACCGGTGATGCCCACCAAAAAATGGATGACGGTCAGGCTCAGGGGATGCCGGCCGATGTTTGCGCACAAAAGATCATCCGTGCCATAACAACCAACAAAAAGGAAGCCCTGATCGGGAACCGTGAAATTAACCTGGTGCATATTCGACGGTTTTTTCCGCGCTTGTTCTACCGGATTGTGTCGGGCTTGAAAAAGTGGTGAGGTGGGTTGATGGCCGATGGCTGACGGCTGTTTGCGGCGTAAGTTCCAGGTATTCTGTACCATATTGATTTTATGGATTGATCAATATCTGAGAAAATTTAGCTGATGGCACTCACCAAGGTGTTGGAGGCAGACCATTTGTGATTTAGTGAGTTGGTATAGATGCTCCCTGGCGGTCGCCTCTATGTTCTATACATCAATTATCTTTCCGGATGGGCAGAAAATTAGCATCTGATATCGGATAGCTTATTGATTCCCATAAGGATTCTCATACAAGTCTTAGCAAACAATTAATTTCTCACGGTTTTCTACCTCGCACTGTTCTCGATTCGGTCCTTTGTTTTTCCAGTGCTCTGAGTTCTACCAGCAGGCCTACCGATTGGGCTCCGGGTTTGGTTCGATAGGGTTGGCCGCCGTAGGTGACGATGGCGGATCGGCCCTGCCATTCTCTGGCTGTCAGCATGTATCGTCCCTGCATGCCGGAGCTGGGTCCGAAGGTCAGGTATTCGCGGTCTGATTCGGGATCGAAGCTCACGGCCAGTCGCTTCCCGTCCTTTGACGAAACCAATACGCCTGGAGTTCGAGCCGGAATTCTGACACGCTTCACGTCTCTATCTCTGCTCAGTGTAATTCGACCCTCTTTTATCTCAGCCTGATCCAGGTCTGAAATTCGTTCGAGTACGAGTTCTTCACTCAGGTAAAACTGCACTTTTTTCATTTCGGCTTCGGTTAAGTTGAGCGATCGGTGCAGGTTCTGGGTGTAGGGGCTGAGATTGGGCGAACAGGAGGAGAGGATCATAAGCGCGCCGAGTCCCAGAATAACATTTTTTATTGATAGCATTTCACAAAGGTTTGCATCAATAACGTGCTAAGCCCGTTTTTACAGCTGTTTTTTGACAAAAAAATTCTACAAGCTGATAAAACAGCGATGGGTGGGGTATGTGGAGGTTCGGGAATTGGGTGGTATTGTTATGCATCGCAGGGAATCCTAATCAGACCGCATTTCACCGTTAGACTAATTGTTGCCGATTCCAATTCAATTGCTCTTACTTTTTGTCTTGATCCACCCCCCAAAGCTTTGGGGGGGGCAGGCACGTATGAATTTGACTAAAAAATCGGCCCCTCACCTAAAAGTTGTCAAACTTGTTCATAGGAATTTGCAAAGCACCAATACTGCGGGAAGAATCAGGGTTTGTACAGTTTGTTGTTATTGATTCTCCGAATCGTTTTGTCGAATTCCTATGACCTTCAGACACTGACAACTTTCTTAACGGTGAGAAACCAATTTTTCTTAACGCCAAATTCATAAAGGCCGGTTTTTAAATCGGGATTAACCATGTTTTTAGGGACTTAATTTCTTAGCTATAAATTAGTCTATTGTGTAATCTGTGTGAAAAAATTGATTGATGGAAGGTTTAAAATTCTACCAAAACAATCCATAGTCGTCAATGTAGATCAGCATACTCCGGCATATCCAGAAGATATAGAAGGTGTTGCGTATTTACAGATATTGGGATATTGGATTGATGGGTTTAAAAATACGGATGGCCGTGCGTAATCTACAGAAAATGGATCTAAATCGGATTTTGTTATAAGCCGCAGGGGATTGCGTCCCTACACGGAAATATATTCAATACCTGTCCGACATTATCAACTTTCCGAACTTTGTACTTTATCAGCATTCCAATTAACAAAATGCATTTTCAATTTCCCTTTTCCTTTGACCTCCACTTTTCCCCTGGGCTCAAATTTAAATGTAGGATCGTCTTTTATCAATTCAAAGGTGCTATGACTTATATTCACCTTATCTATCTCGCCATTTGACTCCATGCGGGAAGCTGTGTTTACCGTATCACCCCAAATGTCATATTGGAATTTTTTGATTCCTACAATACCTGCCACCACCGGCCCTGTATGGACTCCTAAACGGACTTCAAAAAAGGGCAGTCCATTTTTAAGTTTTTTCTGTTTTCCCATTTCCACGAATTCTCTCATTTCCAGAGCAGCTTTCACAACGTCATTAGCATGGGTTGAATTGGGTTTGGGCAATCCACCGGCGGCCATATAAGAATCCCCAATGGTTTTAATTTTCTCTATGCCATATTTATCGCAGATATGGTCAAAAGCAGAGAAACACTCGTGTAGATCCTTCACCAGTGCCTTTGGAGTTAACTGTTCACTTAATGCTGTAAAACCTTTAAAATCGGTAAAGATTACAGTTACCTGGTCGATGAACCGGGCCTCCGAATGACCATTTTCCTTGAGCTCCTTTGCAGTTTCTTCAGGAAGGATGTTAAGCAGCAAATTCTCACTCCTTTCTTTTTCTTTGCCTATTCGATTGCGCTGAATAAAGAAAACCCCGGCAAACAGCAGCACAACTGTAAAGCCACCCATGAAACCATTGCGCATCAACTTTTGTCTTTGAAGTTGCTGAGCGGCAATGGCGTCTCGCTTTTCCTGCTCAGCCCGATCCAGAGCCTCTTTCCTGTCAAATTCGTATTGCATTTGAATACGCGTTAATTCTCTGGTGTTATCATCGTTGTAAATACTGTCTCTTACAACAAACATCTGTTCGTGATATTCAAGTGCTCTCCTACTGTCACCCATTTCTTTGTAAATGAGGTAGAGGCATCGTAATGCACTGTGTTGAGGTTGCAATGCTCCTAATTCTTTAGCTAAGGCAAGGCTATTTAGGCAGTATTCTTCAGCGCGCATTGGTTGGCCATGCTGCAAGTGATACCTGCCAATATTTGATTTCATTCTCGAAATTCCCTGTCTGAATCCTAGTTTTTTATAAACTCCCAGAGACAGATTGTAATATTCCAATGAGCGGAGATGGTTACCCTGGTTCTGGTGATAGGCGGCAATAAGACCATAAATATGTGCAATACCTTCTTTTTCTCTAAGTTCTTCGTATATCAATAAAGCCTCCTGATAGTATTCAAAAGCATCAAACTCATCACCCTCTCTATTCAAATATTCTTTTGTATTGCCTATGTTGGTCAAGGCTGCCGCTATACCTTGTTTTACCCCAAGCTCTCTATCAATTAATAGAGATTTTTCGTATTTCTCAAGCGCGCCCTGATAATTTCCCTGAATAGTGAGAATATTGCCAATGTTGTTAAGGCTCATGGCTATTCCCTCTTTATTTCCAATTTCTTCGTCAATCGAAAGAGCCTTGTTATAGTGCTCCAATGCCCGGGGATAGTTACCTTGTTCATCGTAAATGGCACCTAAAACAATATGACATTCTGAAATACCCAATTTGTTGCCAATTTCCATGTTACCGGCAAGCGATTTTTGTATATAATCCATTGCCAGAGAGGGTTCACCTTGAATAGAATAGGCAATTGATTTTAGGGTGTACGCTTGATTAACAGCTATTGGATAATTATTTTCCTCACCAAAAGAATGCATTTCTTCAGCTAAAAGAAAAGCACTGTCAGGGTTGGAAAAAAGATAGCCATCCCAAATGTAATTTTTATAAGCCATTACACGGGTGGAGTCAGTTTGGGATTGGTCCTGCCAAACTTTATAGAAGGAATCGAGCTCGGTTTGACCATTCAGGTTAAATCCTAAAATACAAATAACAAATAGGAGTGCTAGCTTTTTCATTTCTGTAGCCTTTTATAATAGTCAACAAGGATTTCCAGATAGTATTGGTTGAAATACCGCAGGTTGATCGCGTCCTTTTCATTGAATTCCAACAAATGCCGGATGTTTGAGATGCCCGTATTATCATCTGCATAGGAATCTCTGGCCGACAGGAGAAATAAATCCTCATTGACAAAGTGAATATCGGTCAATTCCATGTTTCCCGGCAGAGAGATGCGCTCCCAGTTTTCTCCAATGTCTGTGGTCCGCAAGAAAATGGAATTGTTGAAGAGATCAAAACCCATGTGGTCATCGTAAAATGATATATTTAAAGTGCGCCCATGAACATCTTTATTCAAATGAACCAGACGCCACTGCGATTCTGCAAGGGAAGTTTTTCCAAAGGAAAAAATCAAAAGGCCAATTAAACATTTCACCTGTGATGGTTTTAGTTGTTAAAAAATTAATCCTAAAGCCATCCAGTTGCCTGACTGCAGGCATCTTTAGTAACGGCATGGGTAAAGATACAACTTTTGGCCAAGATGTTTAGCATTGTTCTTTTGAAACGCCTGGGATTGACTGCTGCAATAGTCAATTTTCATGATTCATATAGACCTAATTTGTAGCATTTAATGTTTTGTGTAGGACAGATACGCACGGCCGTGCGTATCTACAGAAATTTAACCGCTCCTTCAGTCATCAAAAATTTTGGGAATTGGGAAGGAATAGCGGTGGTTCT
>SKLY01000035.1 GCA_007121335.1 Saprospiraceae bacterium
AAACAGTATGAAGAATTATGAATCAGGGTATTTACGAGGACCTGATCACCGGGGTCATTTCCAAAAAACTAAACGAGCTCGACAGGAGTGATTTTTCGTGCAAGCAAAGGAAACACCGTTTTCTTATACATTCCCCCATTTCTTCTAAAACCTGCTACCTCTTATTTTCGATGCGATTCGCGATAAAAGTCATACCTTGGCGTTGATTTACCATAATTTTAAAGAACAATGGAAACAAAATATCATCCTGAACCCTATTGGTCAGAAGTTGGAAAGCGAATACGAGAGCGTGAAGACGGTAAAAATGTAATTGCCGGAGACGACGAACCATACTACCGCTACAAGCGCAAACGGTTTCTGCAAATGCTGAACAAAGTGGATTTCACCGGAAAAAAAGTACTGGAAATAGGGTGTGGTCCGGGTGGAAACCTGATGGAAGTACTGAAGAAAAATCCGTCGAGACTCACCGGGGTCGATATATCTAAAGAAATGGTCGCACTTGCCGGAGAAAAGCTTGGGGATAAAGCAGATATTCACAAAGTTTCCGGCACAGAGTTGCCCTTTGAGGATCAAACATTCGATGTGGTTTTTACAGCTACAGTGCTTCAACACAATACCGATGAAGACATGCTCCTGAAATTGATGGGGGAACTTTCGAGGGTTGGCAAGGACAGGGTTTACCTTTTTGAGAGGATTGATCCAAAAATAATGGGTGATGAATTGTGCCTGGGAAGGCCTGTCTCATACTATGCTGATATCATGGCAAAAAACGGATACCGCCTGGAGTCGGTTGACAATATCAATATACGTGTGAGTTACTACCTCTGCGGAGCCATCCGGAAGCTGCTCAATCCCAAAAACCGCAAAGAGGGTGAGCCCCTGAATAAAATGTCGATTTTCCTACAGAACGTAAGTCTGCCCTTCACCCGGGTACTGGACAAAATTTTCACATCTAAAAGGGATGTGGCTGCGCTCGAATTTGTCCGGGAAGAGGAATAGCCGGTGCGATAAAATAGCAGGGAATACAATTTACATTTCTGAGGTTTTCCACATTGAGGAATAAGTTAAGTGGGGCGGAGTAGAAAGTATGGAAAGTACAAAGTATGGAAAGTACAAAGTTGACAATATCGGCAAGGGTTTTATGAGAGGCAATTAGTGAATTGCGTGTTTTGAGAGTCATTTTCATTAGCCTGAATATTCTCTCAAGGGCTTGCAGATGAAATAAATTAATTCCGATAAACGGACAGGCATTATGAATTTGGCGTTGAGAAAATTGTATATGTCTGAAGGTCAAAGGAATTCAACAAATTGATTCGGAGAATCCAAAGAAATAATTTGTAGTTGCCGCGATTCTTTCCGCAGTATTGTTACTTCATGGGTCATTAATCAGGGGATTTATGGGTCTAAACTGATTTTGAACCCATGTATTAAATATTGTTAATCGGTCATTTACTAACTGAAAAACTTGAGTCAATTTCACATGATCTACGCCATTGCGGGACTGCTATTTTTCGGGATTTTCTACAGCATTAGGAAATTCCCTGTACCGTTGTCCTCTTCCAAAAATGGTGGAGCTACCCAAAAAACTGACCTGGCCCTTCGAACGGCGGGGATTTGGTTGAGCCTATCCATTTACGCTTACTTTGGTTATTCCATCTTTGAGGAGCACGGCATGAATTACTTTACGGCAATGGCGACTGTGACGGCGGGTTGGTTTGTTCCCAAGATCGTTCTGGACTATGCAGTTTGGCGCGTGAGCCGGCAGTGGGCGGTGCATTTAGCCCGTCATTTTTCCTGGCTGGTGTTTCTGCTGCTGTTTTTTGCGCTGCCGGACATGTTACCTATTTGGGAAACACCGCTTCAGTGGGTTTACATGCCTGGAGGAATCGGACTGTGGTTATTGATCTACCTGAGGCTTCTTCACAAACCCTGGCTTTGGAATTGATAAAGATAGCCATTCCCGGTCTGGGTTGTTGAATTTCTTCATTTCAAAAGACAGGGAAACTCTACTGAGACTCAATTCTCTTTACCGAAGCACCCAGATTTCTCAGGCGGTCATCGATGCGCTCGTAGCCCCGGTCGATTTGATTGATGTTGTGGATGGTGCTTTTTCCCTCTGCGGAAAGTGCGGCAATCAGCAGGGCGACCCCCGCCCGAATATCGGGAGAGCTCATTTCGATGCCCCTGAGCGGAAATTTCCTTTCCAGCCCAATGACCGTGGCGCGATGTGGATCACATAATATAATACGCGCCCCCATATCGATCAATTTATCGACAAAAAACAGCCGGCTTTCAAACATTTTTTGGTGAACCAGCAAGCTCCCCTTTGCCTGGATGGCAGTAACCAAGACAATACTCATCAGGTCCGGGGTGAACCCGGGCCAGGGTGCATCGTAAATGGTCATGATGGAGCCATCGATAAAGGTGCCGATTTCATACTCTTCCTGGGCGGGTATGTGCAGGCTGTTCCCCTGGGTATTGATCTCCAATCCGAGTTTTTTGAATGTGGGAACGATCAGTCCGAGTTTGTCCGGGTGGGCATCCTCAATGGTCAGTTCAGATGCAGTCATGGCGGCCAGACCGATAAAACTACCGATTTCTATCATATCGGGCATCACGCGGTGACTGGTGCCGGAGAGTTTATCCACGCCCGTTATCCTCAACAAATTGGAGCCACGGCCTTCAATTTTGGCGCCCATGGCAGTGAGCATATCGGTCAACTGCTGTATGTAGGGTTCGCAGGCTGCATTGTAAATGGTGGTTGTGCCCGGTGTCAGGGAGGCGGCCATCAGCATATTGGCTGTACCGGTCACGCTGATCTCCTCCATCAGCACTTCCTCACCCTTTAAACCTCGCGCATCCAACATATAGGTTTTTTCCACGGGATCGTAGCGAAATTCGGCGCCCAGTTTTTGAAATCCGAGAAAATGCGTATCCATACGGCGTCTGCCGATTTTGTCTCCACCGGGCTGGGGGAGAAATGCCTTTCCAAAGCGCGCGAGAAGCGGCCCCATCAACATCACAGAGCCCCTTATTTTACTGGCATTCTGATGGTATTGGTCCGACTTGGTGTACTCCAAATCCACCTCCCGGGCACAAAACCGATAGGTGTCGTGTGATTCTCGAACAACCTCTACGCCCAATCCGCGCAACAGGTCGATAAGTCGCACCACATCTATAATATCGGGCACATTGGAAATGACCACTTCCTCTTCGGTAAGCACCACTGCGCAAATTACCTGCAGTGCTTCGTTCTTGGCTCCCTGCGGCTTTACCGTTCCGCTCAATTTATGTCCCCCCTCTACTTCAAAAACGTGATAACTCATTTGATCCGATTGTTTGAAAATGTAAATATATTACAAGTTTTGATAATCTGAGTGTGGACGGAGGTAAAATTATGATTAGCAAAAAATGGATGGTGGTTGAAAACCGGGTATGGTACAAAGGCATTTAAATTTTCCAACAATGGGATAAAGTCTCCCACCAAATCCCTCACATAAAATCACCGCATTTCAGTCTCAGCCAAATTACATTATACGGCTTACCCATCTTTTCAAAATCAAGACGCAATATTTTCGTTTAGTTCAAAACTCAATGCAGATGGCGGTCTTAGATAGTAAAAACAAGTTTGTCCAGGTTGTGGCAGGATTGGCCTTGTTGGCAATCGGATTTGCAACCGGATACGGATTATATCATTCCAAGCAGGACAAATACCTGGTTTTGAACGAAGATCATCCGGGTGCCCCGGCGATGTTGAGTTTTTATGCGATGCAGGAGAGAAGCCTCTTAAGCATTTCTCAAAAGTTTAAGAAAAAAAACATAATGCTACCTTATAGAATAAAGGAAATAACTCGAAGAGATTCATATATGTATGAAAGATATGGAGATATCGGCAGGGAGGTCAATAGACTAAGCGATACAGTAATCAAGGAGTTACACATTGTATTCGACCGCTTAATTGAAGAAAAAAAAAGGGGAGAAATTACCCAGTGGAGAGGTGGTATTTGAGAACCCTTTTAAGCGATTTGAGTTTCCAGGCTGCTATTTTTATGAAACTCACGGGCTATCATTGGATAAGATGATAACCACCTGGAGAAATGAGTTTGAGGGATTGATTCCACCTGAATGGGATTATAGGTTTTCCTTTGATAGAATGATGATAGGTCGTGATATGCTGGAATTTCACAACAGGGTTGGCAAGGACAAATCCTGGGGAGATTTCATTTTCAGAGACATCCCCATTGCTGCGGCCCCGGTAATTTTCAGACAAATTGAAAAGGAAATACGTATGACGGAGAATGCACTATTGTACTACTTCTTAGGTATCGCAGACAGCTACCGTTCATACATATGTTTATATGAAGTAACGACATACCCAAATGCGAAAACACTATATCGGGGAGAGTCTTTCGCAACGAATATTATGCTTTCATCTACTTGCGGCCCCAGGATAAGTAATATGATTAAAGTCAATGGAAAACCGGTTTCAACACTTCGAGCTTATGATCTTTTCGGTACATTTGAAGAAACGGCCTCTAAGCCGGGAATAAAAACCCGGAAGGTAGATTTCGCATTGAGGAATCAAGCTACCTATGACACCACCATATTTTCAAATGTTTTTGAATACACGGTAAAAGAAAGGAATCCGAAGCTGCGGGTGGAGGGAAATAATGTGCTGTATGTAGGAAAGGACAACCGGCTCTCACTGGAAATTCCGGGTGATTATCAGAACGATATAAGTCTAAAAAGTGACGGGGAAGGTTTGGAGATATCCAGGGTTGACAAAAGTGGCAAATACCTCTACAAAGCTATTGTGACAGAACCGGGGAGCTACGAAATCACCGCCACCGGGAAAAACATCACAACGACCACCTTTGAACTCACTGCCAAAAGACTACCCAGCCCAAGCGCCGCAGTGAAAGGTCAAACCAGCGGAAATATTGCCCTTGAAAACTTTTTGTCGGCAGACAGGATAGAATTGGAGTATCTGGACCATGCCTACGACCTCGATTGTACCATTGAGGAGTTTGAACTCCTCAGGATAGACCGTGAAGAAAGGGGGCAAAACATTCTCAACCAAGGTGCGACTTTCAATGAAGCTGTCAGATCCCTTCAGAAAAAAGCATCGGCTGAGGACAGGTATCTGTTCCACAATATATACGCCAGTTGCAACGACGAGGCAGAAAACCGAAGGCTGGGCGATATGGTTTTTTATGTGGAATAGGGCGAGCATCTGAAATACAATTTGAATTGCCCGGGCCCCTGGAGAGGTCTTTGCGAAGAGCTGCTTCACGGCTGATTTGGTGTTGACTTACTGGCTTTTGATGATAGCAACACCAGGGATTCTTCAGGGAATCCAATTTATCTTTTTATCTTTGGAAAAAAGGAGGCAGCCAGTGGGTGGAGGTAAAACACCAGTATAATTGGAGGCTTTCCGCCATTAGTCACAGGGATATATCAAAAACCAAATGGAAAGTACATTCTATAACTATTTGAAGAAAAAAGTGCTGGTGAAGTCAGAGCACCTCCCACTGTTGGCTGATGAGGTGTCAAAAAGAGCGCTCTCAAAAGGCGAATTGCTTTTGTCTGAGGGTCAGGTTTGCAAAAATATGTTTTTTATGGAGAAAGGGCTATTGCGACTGTATTCCATCGATGAAGATGGCAGGGAGCACATCATTCAGTTTGCGCCGGAAAACTGGTTTTTGAGTGAGAGAGACAGCTTGTATTTTGGCACGCCATCCGGTTTTTTTATCGATGCCCTGGAAGACACCGAAGTGGTCGTTTTTGATCAGCAATTTGTCGATCGCGCATCTGAAATCAGCCCTGAATACAGGACCTACAATGAATACATTTTGCAGAATCACATCAGGCACATGCAAAAAAGGATCAATCTTTTAATTGGTGCAACGGCTGAAAAGCGGTACCTGGATTTTATAAAATTGTACCCCGATCTCACAATGAGAATTCCCCAATGGATGGTGGCCTCCTATCTGGGTATCACCCCCGAAAGTTTGAGCAGGGTTCGCAGGGGATTGTCCCAAAAAAATCCCGAATAGTGCTTTCTTAACATACATCAATGCACAGCTCGCTCAATGTATCGACTTTTGCGGTATCAATAACTAAAATACTTTAAAAATGAGAACTGTAGAGATTATTGTTCCGCCGAGAGAGCCGCATTTTGTGGGCGATGGATTTCGTGTACACAATTTTATCCCCGGAGGGTACCGGCTGGATATGAAGAGAATGGACCCGTTTATCATGTTGGATTACAACTCACGCCACTACTTTCCCCCCTCTGAAAAACCCAGAGGCGTAGGCGTGCATCCACATCGCGGTTTTGAGACCGTAACCGTGGCCTACAAGGGCCGTGTGGCTCATTACGACAGCAGTGGTGGTGGCGGGGTCATTGATGAAGGAGATGTTCAGTGGATGACCGCAGCATCCGGCATCCTGCACAAAGAGTATCACGAGGAAAGCTTCAGCAAAGAGGGAGGAGATTTCCAAATGATTCAACTGTGGGTAAACCTACCCGCTAAGTACAAAATGTCCGAGCCCAAATACCAGGCCATTTCCAACGGGGAGATCACCAAATATGCGCTGCCCGACGGAGCCGGCACCATAGAAATAATTGCCGGGGAGTACCGCGGAGTAAAGGGAACTGCAAGTACATTTTCTCCCGTTCACATGATGAATGCCAAACTAGAAAAGGGCGGTTCCGCAGAATTCAGCTTTCCAGCTCACTTCAATACCGGCTTATTAGTGGTTGAGGGCAGCATCAAAGTAAACGGAGGCGAAGAGGTTCCCACCGATCACTTTGTGCTTTTGGAGAATAACGACACCGATTTTAGCATTCAGGCGGTTGGGGAAAATGCACTGGTTATGGTGCTCAGTGGAGATCCACTCAATGAACCCATTGCGGCACATGGTCCTTTTGTCATGAATAGTCGGGAGGAGATCATCGAGGCCATTGAAGATTTCAATACCGGAAAATTTGGTCACTTAGAAGATTAAAAGATGAGTCTACTCCAGAAACCCTTTCGTCATGAGAATGAGCGAAAAATTTAAGATCGAGGCATCGGGTAAAATATTCCGCAGGCATAGCCATAGCTACGTTGAGGAAAGATTTTACTCGATAACGAAGATATTGGATTTTGCAGCCATTCGGAATAGAAATGGGTTTCTGGAGTAGACTCAAAGATATGTCAAACATCGCATTGATTATTGAAGAAAGAGCAGCAGATATTGGAAACTTTATGGTGGGCAGGCTGCTGCCCTTCAGGCAAAAGAGGTCAGTTGGCCCCTTTGTATTCATAGACCACATGGGACCGGTCAAAATGAATGAAAGGGAAAACATGGACATTCTGGCCCACCCCCACATCGGACTTTCCACACTCACTTTTTTGTTCGAGGGAACCATCATGCACCGCGACAGCATAGGAAGTGAAATAGAAATAAGGCCGGGTGCTGTAAACTGGATGACTGCTGGCAAAGGCGTGGTTCACTCTGAGAGGAGCCCGGGGCGACTGAGGAATTCTCCAAAAAATCTCCACGGATTGCAGATCTGGGTGGCCCTGCCGAAAGACAAAGAAGAAATGGATCCCGATTTTACCCATATTCCGGCTGAAGATATTCCTAAATGGAGCCAAAATGGGGTTGATATAAAACTGATCGCAGGGGAAGTTTCCGGGAAAAAGTCACCGGTACCCACCTACAGTCCGCTGTATTTTTTGGAATTAAAAAGCAAAGAGGCCAGGACTGTCAGTATTGGGGACATGCTCTACGGAGAGAGTGCTCTGTACATCCTGGAAGGCTCCGTTTCCACAGAGGGAAATACCTTTGAGCCCCGGCAAATTTTAGTCGCTAAAGATGCCACCCTGTGCGATTTTGAAATGGCTCCCAATTCTACGGTGTACATATTTGGGGGCCAACCCTTTCCCGAGGAGCGGTACATTGATTGGAACTTTGTTTCTTCGAGCAAAGAGCGATTGCGGGAAGCAAGGGAAGATTGGATTAACCAGCGATTCCCGAAAATCCCGGGAGAGACGGGCTTTGTGCCCTATCCCGATTTCAAAAGGAGGTAAGCCATATAAGCCAGCCGGATTTTTGCAAAAAACAGCTTCAGTTATTGCAATATAAAACCTTTGAAGCAAAAATTCCGGGACAATCCAGCAATACCTTTTTACCATAACCAGCTAATGCGGATGGTAAGCGACCGTGACATTTTTTTAACCTAAAGAAAACCTGAATGATGAGTAAACCAAAGATCGCAGATAAGAAACCAATAAAGGTAGAAGTAAAAGAGGGGCAGGAAAAACACTGGTGTGCCTGTGGCCTCAGTTCCAATCAACCGTACTGTGACGGAGCACACCGAACCACGGATATTAAACCCGTCCGGTTTGTGGCTGAGAAGACCGAAGATGCCCATTTGTGCATGTGCAAGTACACCAAAAATCCGCCGTACTGCGATGGCACCCATGCCAAATTAAAGGATACAGATGGCGGTGATGATGCCCCGGCCGGAAATTCAGATTCCACCAAAGAAGAGCCCACGCTGGGATACATAAACGCCCTTGCCAGAGATGGGCTTTCCAAAATGGGTGAACACGGAGAAATGGGGGCTATGGGAGTGCCCATCCCTGAGTTGCCGAGATGGAATGACATACAGATTCTCGTGGCTCAAATGGCTACAAAGCCCCTGATGGAGGATGTGGACGTCGGCATCGAATTGATCATCGGCCCCAATGCCAAAAAGCCCTTAAAACTGGACATTCCTTTATTTGTATCTGATATGAGTTTTGGGGCTTTGTCAGAAGAGGCCAAAATCGCCCTGGCCAAGGGGGCAGAAATGGCGGGCACCGGTATTTGCTCGGGAGAGGGTGGCATGCTGGACGAAGAGCAACAGAGCAACAGCAAGTACTTTTACGAGTTGGCTTCGGCCAAATTTGGTTTTGACTGGGAAAAACTAAAGCGGGTTCAGGCCTTCCACTTCAAGGGTGGACAAGGGGCCAAAACCGGCACCGGAGGTCACTTATCGGGCAACAAAGTAGTGGGTAAAATAGCGGAGGTCAGAAACCTTAAAGAGGGGACACCGGCCGTTTCTCCTCCCACCTTTGACGACCTGACCACCGCAGAAGACTTTAGGAATTTTGCCGATAAAGTTCGCGACTACACCGGGGGAATACCCATTGGATTCAAACTTTCCGCCAATCACATTGAGGAGGACATTCAGTTTGCCCTGGACGCAAGCGCAGATTACATAATTCTTGATGGGCGTGGAGGAGGAACAGGTGCAGCGCCTTTAATTTTTCGAAACAACATCTCAGTGCCAACCATTCCGGCCCTGGCGAGAGCGAGAAAATACCTTGACAAAGTGGATCGCGGGGATGTCACCCTGATCATCACCGGTGGAATTCGCGTGCCCGATGACTTTATAAAAGCGATGGCATTGGGAGCCGATGGAGTCGCCTTGTCAAACTCCGCCCTGCAATCCATTGGGTGCGTAGCTGCCAGGATGTGCAATACCAACAACTGTCCCGCAGGAGTAGCCACTCAAAAACCCGAATTGCGAAAACTCCTCAATGTGGATAAATCAGCCATACAACTCTTTAACTTCTTCTCCGCATCCACCGAATTGATGAAAGTGATGGCAAGAGCTTGCGGCCACAATCACCTGAACAAGTTCAACCAGCGCGACATCACTACCTGGAAAAAGGAAATGGCTGATCTTACCGGAATTAAATTCGCCGGCATGCAGCATGAATAATACCCCCAATCCCCGGAAAATCCCGGGCAAAACCAAACACCAACAAAATCCATCATGGTAGAGGACTCGAACAGCCGGGTTCTCTTCATGGTGGATTACTTTTTACAGGCCGAGGGATTCGCGTATCTGGTATCGTAGCAAGCCACTGCCAATCTTCTATTCCGAGAGCCTAAAAGGAGGGGACTCGGTGAAGATATAAGGCTAGTTGGATGCAGGAAAAAAGTGGAATAGGGAGGTTTTCTTATGAAAAAATATCAAGTATTTTGCACAAAATAATTGACAAAATTCATCGTTAAGCTAATGTAGCATCAGGTAAAGAATAAGTAGTCATGAAAGTCGCTCAAAAGGTGAAGCGTAAAATAAGTGGATTCCCTCAGGGTGAAACATTTAAGTATCAGCAACTTGGAATTAGCAGGACTGAATACCCCGCTGCTGCAAAATCTATAGAAAGGCTCATAAAAACCGGGGTCGTCAGAAGGGTAACTACCGGAGTTTTTTACAAACCAAAATCATCGGCATTTGGTGAAATAAAGCCGGGAGAGGAGGAGCTATTGAAAACTTATCTATTTGAGAATGGAAAACGGATTGCATATGTGACAGGAGTTTCACTTTACAATCGAATGGGGCTCACCACTCAGATACCTAAAACCATCAAAGTCGCAAGCAGGGTTAAGCGGGTGTCAACAAAGATTGGAAGCACCCTGATAAAGCCGGTGAAAAGCTACGTTGATGTGACGAATGACAATTACCCCCTACTGGAAATCCTGGACGCACTTAAAGATATCAAGTCCATACCGGACGTAAACAAAAAATCGGCTGTGGCGATATTAAATTCACGGATTAACAGCCTTTCCGAAAAGGAGCTATCAAAAATGGTCGGACATGCAAAAAAATACCCACCCAGAACCAGGGCACTGTTGGGTGCTTTCCTTGAAATGTCGGGAAAAAACGCATACTTAGAGACTTTGAAATCAACAATGAATCCGTTTACGAAATACAGCACCGGACTGGATTCAACCACCCTGCCAACCGGGCCTGAATGGAAAATAACATGATATGAAATTACACCATGACAAAGAAATTTTTAGGGACGCCATAATATCCACAGCGAATTTTTTGAATCTGCGAGATATATTTGTGGAAAAGGATTATTGGATAACAGTTGCTCTACATACCATTTTCACCTCTGAGGTAGGAAATCATTCGGTTTTCAAAGGAGGTACTGCCCTTTCAAAATGCTATGGACTAATTGAGCGCTTCTCAGAAGATATTGACCTTGTTATACTACGGAACCCAGGAGAATCCGACAATCAACTCAAAAATAGAATTCGTTCCATAAGCAAAACTGTTGAAAAGGTCATGCCGGAAATCGAGGTCAAAGGCATGACCAATAAAAAAGGTAACATCAGAAAAACATTACACCAGTACGAAAAAACTTTTGATGGAGATTTTAGTCAGGTCCGAGAACACATTGTGGTTGAAGCATCCTCGTTGGGAAATTTTGAGCCTTTTGAAACGAAGACGATTCAATCCTACATATATGATATGATACAGGCCAAAGGTGGAGATGATATTATCCAAAAGTACAATTTAGCTCCTTTCCCCATTCAAGTATTGAGTAAGCTTAGGACATTTTGTGAAAAGATAATGAGTCTCGTGAGGTTCTCCAGTTCTGAGAATCCGATATTGGACCTCAGAAATAAAATTCGACATGTTTACGACATCCACCAAATGATGCATGACAAAGAAATAATGGCATTTCTCAATAGCAGTGAATTTGATGCAATGATAATCCAGGTTGGAAAAGATGATTTTAAAAGCTATAAAAGCAATAACGAATGGCTACATGAACACCCATCAAGGGCGTTACTCTTTCACAAAACACAACAAACCTGGGAGCAACTTAGCCCGGAATATCATGGCAATTTCAAAGACCTGGTTACTGGCACCTTGCCGGATGAAAACTCTATACTTCAAAAATTAGACTTTTTGTCGTCAAGGTTGAAGAAGGTAAGATGGAAAATCATAGAAGACTAGTACCATCGAAAAAACCAAGATCGAATACCATGACAAGAAAGCAGGGCCGAAGTT
>SKLY01000027.1 GCA_007121335.1 Saprospiraceae bacterium
CCCCTGGAATATGCCGGTAGCTGGATGGTGGTGTATTTTGCAGCCATTTTTGGTCTCTTATCTTCTGTAAAGTAAATCGGGCCTGGATATTCTCGGACAATCTAACTGGCCGAAGTAGTAATTGATGCTGATAATGGCAAATGAAAAGGAGTCATTTCGCGATGCATCGCCCCTCTGCCGGCCAGGTTCCCCCACTCTTGGAAATTCCTCTATCTCGATCGACCGGTCAGAGAGTTGTACGGCAATATCTCCCCTTTGCTGCCTCAATTGATTGGGATCTGGATAGGTTGTGCTCACATCGTCCAGGTAATCGGTAAAAAGCCAGCGTCCGTAAATTTCGACATTGATGCTCCAGCGGTAATTGATGGAAAATTTCAATCCACCGCCGTAAACTATAGCCGGTTGAATGGAGTGATATTCACGACCGCGTCTTTGGCCCTCGGTTCCCAATGGGCGCAATTCGTGCCAGGTTCCATCCAGTTTTGCCTTTGGATTGAAGTGAAATGCCCCGAGGCCTGCTGATACATAGGGAGTGAAAAAGTAATCCCGGTGCCCGTGTTCAAATCGAAAGAAATTGAACTCCAGCATGGTCGATAAATCCCAAATGTTGGATTTGAAACTCAGGTTACGCGCTCTTTGAAAGGAATTGTCAGACCGCGCATCGTCTCCGTCTATTATCCCAAAGCTGAAAGAAAACCTCGCGGCTATCCTCTCGTTGAAATTGTACCTGCCTAATAGACTGGCTCCCGGCCCCGGATGCCCCAGGTCGAAATCGGGATTTAAATCACCAAAATAATGGGATACACCCACACCGGCTCCAACCTCCCAACCCCTTTGGGCTTCTACTTGTACAATCAGAAAAAAGGTACAAACAATTATCAATGCAGTCCTCAATACAAAAATTTTCGCAAAAGTACGTGAAATGGGTTTATAACCTGTACAAAACGATGACTGGAAATGATTATTATTGCAATCCCGGAGACTGTTATCGCAGTCCTATGGCTTCAGTTCGGACAATGTGTTTTGGCTCAACAGGGTTATTAGCTTTGTATATTCGATGGTCGTCTCTTTTATGCAAAACCGGTGGCCTGAAAGTTTTTAAGGAAAAAAGTGAATCAATGGCATTTAGACTCATCATGGCACCTGTGCTCTTCTTCTGGCTGTGCTTGCCGGTGGGCATCTCAATGTCACTGTCTGACAGCCTGATTCTTTTTGAGGAGGTGTTCGAAGACGATGAGATTGCTGAATTGATGATTCGAAATGAATTTGGAGATGTGCGAATCGCCTCCCATCCCAAAAGTGATATCGAACTGGTTGTGAAAATACGGTTTCAGGAAGAGGATAAAAGGTTTATTGACGATTGGGTGGCAGCGCTGAAAATGGACAGTAAATTATCAGACTCCGGCCTTGTAATTAGGCTGCTAACAGATGATGCCCCCTCGCAATGGTGGAAAACAGCCGCAACCGCATTTTACGACAGACGCGCTGTCATTACGACTCATTTGCTGGTACCGGAGTGGGTCGCCCTGGATATTGCCCAGGCAGGGGGACAGGTGATTTTGGATAAACACCACGGCCCTGTCCGTATTGAGCTGGAATCCGGTGTTCTGCAAGCCGGGTATCTTTTGGGAGATAACAGATTGACCCTCTCCAGAAGTCAGGCCCAAATGCGATTTTTCAGAATGGGAACGGTTGATCTTTCACTCAGTGAGTTGCTGATTTGGTCGGCTCCCTTTCTTAAGTTTAATGCAGACCACTCTTCGGTAGAAGTGGATCAGCTCGGCCATTTACAATCGAGCCGAGTATCCAACGCCACCTTCTCAAACTTCTCCGCCCAATCAGCCAATTTGACCTCATCCTTGTCCAATATCCGGTTTGGCACTGTGGACAGTTTAAGTATGGAATCCGGACGAGATAGTGTATATGTGGGAAAAATCGGCTGCTTTTTTCAATTGGAAGTTGAGCAATCCAGTCTTGAAGTTGAATCCATTCACTGCCAAAAGCCCCCCGGCCAAATTCATTTGAATGGAAAAGAAAGCGACATTCTGATGAAAGTTCCCCGGAAAACCTCCATTGATTTCGACCTGGAATTGTCCAATTCTCTTTTGATCTGGCCGGATGACTCTTTTGGTGAGGGAAAAGGGGAGTGGACCCGGTTCTCGGAAAAATGGAAGCCCGGTGCAAAGAATCAACTGGACTTCAAGGCCATACTCGAGTGCACTACCCTGAATTTAGAACAGGGTCCTCAGTGAGGCGGGAGGTGATTTCGCAAGTGAATTCCAAGGGTCTTAGTTTGGCTAAAATTTCGCATAGTTACATTTTGACCACAAATAAAGTTTGAACCCGGGCATAGTATTACCTAGTAAACTCAGTTAGGCAGTTGTAAGAACTTAAAAGTAATTGCGAAGGCTGTTGGGAATTAATTTCTCTACCAAAAACGATGGAAGGAATTTTCACCCGGCCATTATGAATTTGGCGTTAAGAAAAATTGGTTTCTCACCGTTAAGAAAGTTGTCAGTGTCTGAAGGTCATAGGAATTCGACAAAATGATTCAGGGAATCAAAAGCAACAAACTCTAAAAGCCGTGATTCTTCCCTCAGTAATGGTGCTTTGCAAATTCCTATGAACAAGTTTGACAACTTTTAGGTGAGGGGCCGATTTTTTAGTCAAATTCATACGAGGCCTTGATTTTTTTGTTACTTTTTGTATCAAGACAAAAAGTAAGGAGAGTCTGATTTGTGGCTTGAATCAAAGAATCTTTTTAGCATAAATGATTAGATGTCTATTGTAAAATCCATGAAACATTCAAATGCAGTTCGTAGAGGTTTTAATGGGTTAATAATGTGAGAATTATTTTTCTGTAGGATAAACGGGTCGTACGTCTTAGATTCGTTTTCTGCCATTAATCTATATTTCCTTACATTTATGCAAAAACCCGGTTTCCTTTACCCGGCAAAAAAATACCTGCATTGGAATACCATTTTTTCATAGATACCGGAGGCACCTTTACAGATTGCGTTTATCGCGATCCTGAGGGTAGCTTTCGCTTTATCAAAGTATTGAGCAGTGGAAAATTGAGGGCTTCGGTAGCTGAGGTTCTGTCAAAAAGTGAGTTGGTGCTCACGCGTGGGTTGCCCATCGAAGAGGATATGCTGGCCGGATTCAGGGCATTTGCAAATGGAAAAGATTTGGGTGAAATTGCTTCCTACGACACTCA
>SKLY01000097.1 GCA_007121335.1 Saprospiraceae bacterium
ATTCAGCATTTTCAAAGAGAGAGCGAACGGGGTCACACCCTTTCAGATCCCGGAGACGGCCCGCGCATCAAATATGTCGAAAATTGACCCCTTTCAAAATTTCAGACCATGGATCGCAGACGATTTTTAAAAAGAGCAGCCATTGGTACAGGTCTCGGATTGACCGGCTTTTTTCCATACAAAGCACTTGCCTCCAATCCGGAACTGACTTACATCACCATCCTGCACACCAATGATTTGCACAGCAGGATTGAAGCTTTTCCACCCGGTTCGGGAGAAAACAGCGGGAGGGGTGGTTTTGCCAGAAGGTCCTCAATGGTCAATCAAATCCGAAGCGAAAATGAGCACGTATTGCTGTTAGATGCAGGCGACATACTCCAGGGCACACCTTATTTTAATATGTTCGGGGGCGAGATAGAGTTTAAGCTCATGACCAAAATGGGTTACGATGCTGCCACCATAGGGAACCACGAATTTGATGCGGGCATTGACGGGCTGTTGAAGCAGTGGCCCCACATCGGATTCCCCTTTGTGATTTCCAATTACGACTTTTCGGATACCGCACTGGCGGGTAAGACCAAAGAACATCTCATCATCAAAAAGGGCTCGGTAAAAATCGGAATTTTGGGCCTCGGCATTGAATTGGAGGGCCTGGTTCCTCCTGCTCTGTACGGCAACACCCGCTATCTGGATCCACTTCCCATAGCCAATGAAGTGGCCGGACGCCTGAAGCAAGACGAGGGCTGCGATTTTGTGATCTGCCTGTCTCATCTCGGGTTTAAATACGAAACAGACAAGGTTTCGGATGTGGTAGTGGCGCGCAATAGCAGTGATATCGACCTCATCATCGGAGGCCACACCCACACTGTTTTGCATGAGCCGGCTATTGAAAAAAACGCCAAAAACGAGTCCGTTCTCATCAATCAGGTGGGGCGGAACGGGACCATGTTGGGACGCATTGACCTACTTTTTGAGAAAAACCGGCCCGGCCAGTGCATCCACTGCGAAAATCTCGTCGTAGGGAATAGTTGATAAAAAAATAGCGGCTATCCATTGAAAAATAACCGGTTAAATATCATACAAAAAGATATGGAAGTTTTTCGATAAAAATATAGCTCGCGTCTGAATCAATCTGCTTATCTTCGAACCCCTTTTGGGAGAATAATAATTCAGCACAAAAACATAGAGAGTGGCACAAGGGGCTGTACAACTGAGTTCCCTGCTTTTTAAGGTCTCAAACTGTGAACGCCACTCCGGATAAAAGCCTGAATTCAAGGTCATTATGCGACTTTGGATGAGTGAAAGAGTTGCGCCTGAAGGGAATGAGAATAAACGAGCTTTTTTACTGACAAAATTGTAGAAAATTGGGTACATTGACCACTGAGATGAATGCGGATGTAAACAAAGTGTGGAATGCCTGCCTCAACAGGATCAGGAACCGCGTCAATGAGCGGAGCTACAAAACGTGGTTTCGCCCCATTGTCCCCGTTCAGCTCGACGACAATGTGCTCATTGTACAATTGCCCAACGAGTTTTTTTTCAAACACCTGGAGGAAAACTACCTGCCCGTCCTCAAGTCAAGTCTTCACGAAGAGTTGGGCAAGGAGGCCCGGCTGGAGTACAAGATACGTAAGGCCAGGGATAGAAAGACCGTGAAAAGCAGGGAGAAAATCAGCAGGTCCCCTGTTGCTGAGGGGAAAAATCCATTTTCAACGGGTGTGGAAACTCCTATAAGGATTGAGCCTCAATTGGTATCGAAGTACAATTTTGAAGATTTTGTTGAGGGAGACTGCAACAAACTGGCTCGGTCTGCAGGACTTCGGATTGCAGAAGACCCCGGACAGACCTCCTTTAATCCCCTCACCATTTACGGGCTTTCAGGACTTGGCAAAACCCACCTTGTCCATGCAATTGGCAATTTGGCACTGGTAAAAAATCCCGGTCTCAAAGTGCTGTATCTGAGTACCGAAAAATTTACCAATCAGGTCATTCAGGCGATCAAGGCGGGAAATATCAATGAGTTGGTGGGCTATTATCAACAGCTCGACCTCTTCCTGCTGGACGACATCCATTTTTTGGCCAGAAGGGAGAAAACACAGGAAATACTCTTCCACATTTTCAACCAAATCCATCAAAACGGCAAGCAAATTGTCCTCACCTCGGACCGCCCTCCCAAAGATCTGGAGGGCATGGACGACCGCCTGATCTCCAGATTCAAGTGGGGTTTGTCCACAGATCTTACGGCTCCTGATTTTGAAACCAGAATGGCCATCGCTTACCACAAGCTGGAAAAGGAAAATGGCCAAATTCCCGATAAAGTACTCGAGTACGTTTGCTACAATGTAAAAGAAAATATCCGGGAACTAGAGGGGCTATTGACTTCGTTACTCTTTCAGGCCAATGTGACCAACAGCACCATTGACGTCAAGCTGGCCGAAAAGGTGTTGAATCAATTTGTGGAAAAAGAGGATACAGAGATCAATGTGGAATCCATCAAGGCCCTGATTTGCAAATTGCTGGAGATCACGGACCAGGAAATAATTGGAAAATCCCGAAAAAGGGATATTGTATCGGCCCGGCAAATTATCATGTACCTGGCCAAGCAATACACCCCCTCCTCCTACAAGGAAATTGGGAAGAGTTTTGGAGGAAGAGACCACAGTACCGTGATTCACGCCTGCAAGTCCATCAAGGACCAAATGGACACCAATCCACTGTTTCGCGACAAGGTGAAGCGGTTGGAGAGAGAAATTGAGCTAAGTTTTATGAAATAGTACACAAATAATTTTTTCGTGTGATTAATACTTCTGTATATTTGCACTCGCTTTTGAAAACGGGTCGAAAGAGACACGAAAAAAACAGGACGGTGAGGTGGGTGAGTGGCTTAAACCACCGGTTTGCTAAACCGGCGTACGTGGAAACGCGTACCGCGGGTTCGAATCCCGCCCTCACCGCCATTTGAAGAGTTACGGGGCGTAGCGCAGTCCGGTTAGCGCACCTGCTTTGGGAGCAGGGGGTCGCAGGTTCGAATCCTGCCGCCCCGACTTAATAACAAGGAGTTATGGCAATATGCTGTAACTCCTTTTTTTATGCGTGTATGTTTTTTTAATAAATTCGGTGGAGTAATATGTTGGAGTCCGGCGCAGAAGAATATAAATTTCCAGGGATAACAAATGCGAAACTTGAGTAACA
>SKLY01000020.1 GCA_007121335.1 Saprospiraceae bacterium
GTTCTCTCACTTTAAGATCCCCCGGATCTTAACCCATTCGGGATCGTTCGTTCATCCTCTTCCTCGATCTTGAACTTTTCGCTCATTTTCATGCACAAAAGGGTTTTCGGAGTGGACTCATCAATCAAATACCCATTTCACAAAACTCTTCAACCAACGGGTCCTCTTTTTATCGGAGGGCCCGTTTTTCATTGCATTCGGTTGAAAGATTGTTTTTAAGGCCGTTACTTTACTTTTCTCACCTTCCGGCAATAAACTCCTCCTTTATCCTGTCGATCTTCTGATCGAGTTCGCGGCAATTTTCCTCGTATCCATTCAGGGAATCCAGGGCTTTATTGGTGCTGATGTAAAATTTGATCTTCGGTTCCGTGCCCGAAGGACGGGCGGAGGCCACGGTTTCATTTTCGGTGATGAACTGGAGTACATTGGACTGGGGGAAGTCGAGTTTGCTTTCCTCGCCGGTTTTCAGGTTCCGCTCTATCCCCGATTGATAATCTCTGGTGAGTACAACTTTTTCACCGTCCAGTTTTTGGGGAGGATTTTTTCGAAGGTCTTCCATCATGGCTGCTATTTGCGCAGCTCCTTCCTGGCCTTTTTTGGTAAAGGAAATGAGTTTTTCCCGGTACAATCCGTATTGCAGGTGAATGTCCATCAGCGCCTCGTAAAGGCTCTTTCCCTGCTCCTTGTACCAGGCTGCCATTTCAGCGATCACCGCACAGGAAACCACCGCATCCTTGTCCCGGATGTGGTCTCCTATCAGGTATCCGTAGCTCTCTTCTCCTCCCACCAGAAATTTTTCCTTACTCTCAAGGCTCGTCATAATGGATCCAATCCATTTGAATCCTGTCAGGGTGTTGTAACAGCGAATGCCCATTTCATCCGCCATTTTGTCCAGGAGATAGGTAGTCACAATGGTTTTGATGATGTACTCGCGGCCGCTGAGTTTGCCCTGTTTTTTCCAGCCGTTCATCACGTAGTGAAAAAGGAGGCAAGCGGTCTGGTTTCCATTCAAAAGGGTGTATTCTCCGCCCGGGTGTTTCACGGCAATGCCCACGCGGTCGCCGTCGGGATCACTGGCCATTGCGAGTTCTGCCCCGGTTTCCTGCGCCTTTTTTATGGAGAGCGTCATGGCTTCTTCCTCCTCGGGATTGGGGTAAACCACCGTGGGAAAGTTTCCGTCTGTATCGCACTGCTCTTCAACCAGGTGAACTTTGGTAAATCCGAGGTTTCCAAGGGCCGCGGGTACCATATCAACCGAAGCACCGTGTATGGGAGAAAAAACAATGGGCATATCGCTCTGTTTTTTAACCACTTCGGGGAAGACCGCAGCTTCTCTCACCTTGCGCAAAAAGGCCACATCCACTTCGGAACCGATTTTTTCCACCAGCTCCCCCTCTCTGTCAAAGTGGATGGAATCCGGCCCTTCAATGGCCTTGACTTCAGCTATGATCTTCTTGTCGTGGGGCGGGATTACCTGTCCGCCGTCGCTCCAGTAAGCCTTATAACCGCTGTACTCTCGCGGGTTGTGCGAGGCGGTCAGCATCACCCCGCTTTGGCAATTAAGATGCCGGATGGCGAAGGACAGTTCTGGAGTGGGTCTCAACCCTTCAAAAAAGTAAACCTTAATGCCATTGGCAGAGAACACGTCCGCTACAATGTTGGCAAATTTTTCGGCATTCAGCCGGTTGTCGTGTGCCAGTGCTACCCGTATTTCTTCTCCCCCAAACTGTTTTTTCAGATAATTGCTCAATCCCTGGGTGGCGGCTCCCAGTGTGTATTTGTTTATCCTGTTGGTGCCCACGCCCATTATTCCCCTCAATCCCCCGGTGCCAAATTCCAAATCCCGGTAAAATGCATCGGTCAGTTTTTCGTGCTCACCGGCATCCACCATGCTTTGAAGGGTGTCTTTTGTCTCCTGGTCGTAGGGGCCGTTCAGCCATTCATCAACCTTGCGCTGTATTCCTGCTTCTAACTTCATGGGTTCTTTTTTTTAAAATAATCCTTGAGGGCAGCCAACTTACCGAAATCTGTCCCAAATAAACCTCCGGCAGTTCCCCGCTTTTTCCAACTCAACTTTCTACAAAAAATCGAGCGGAAAGATACGGGTTTTGATAAATTCCCCACTTCATGAAGGGTCATTTTTGTAATATGAATTATATCACTCCAATTTAATAAATAGCACCAGGATGCCTATCTCCGACCGGTTCAATGCTCTTGCTCTAAAGGATAGTATTCCAGTAATTGAAATCATTTTACCCTTTTCAGACGTTATAATAGATGTTATTCACTAAAAAACCATCTCTATGAAGTATTTTATTCTACCTCTTGCCTTTGCCTTTTTCCTGGGAACAGGCCACCTGCCAGCACAATTTACCTTCAAACCTTACATTGGAATCAATTCCGCAAATTTAAGTGAGGATTTTCAGGATGAAGAATTTCGTTCCGGTCTTGGTTATCAGATTGGAGCGGACCTTATGATTGGAAGACGACTCTTCATTCAGCCGGGCTTGAATTTTGAGTTTTCCCAAATTGAGGTGAGGGGTGTGGAAGATATTTCTGACATGGAGCTGTCTCGCATCAATATGCCCGTGATGGTTGGTTTTAAAATGTTTCAGGAGGATGTGGATAAATTTTTTGATATCCGGGTCTTCACCGGTCCCAATGCATCCTTTCTCGCCAACTACAGCGGAGGCGATGGATTGGAAATCAGCAGTAGCGAAATAAGAAACTTCAACCTCGCCTGGAATGCCGGTGTCGGTGTGGACCTCTTCATGTTTTTTGTCGATATCGGATATAAGTGGGGCGTCAATGACTTTTTCGGACGCGATGTGGACAACGATGCCGCCATCAATGTTTTCTACGGTAACGCCGGACTGCGATTTACTTTTTGATACATATATAATCCAATCACAAAGGTGCTTTGAAGGAAAAAATAAATCACCTGCTCAGTCAATTGGCCACGGAGCACCAATTCACCATTTTACTGGCAGTGGAATCCGGTAGTCGGGCCTGGGGTTTTGCTTCACCGGACAGTGATTTTGATGTGCGGTTTATTTATCTGAGACCACTGGAGTACTATCTTTCGGTGTATCCCGGGGATGACAACATTGACCTTCCCATTAAAGGGGACCTGGATTTCGCGGGTTGGGATCTGAAAAAAGCACTCTTTTTACTCGGGA
>SKLY01000069.1 GCA_007121335.1 Saprospiraceae bacterium
CAACTTTTTTCAGGGGGTAATGGCTCCGATTAATGGGGCAAATGAAGGGCATCTCCTGCAGTAGCAGTAAATTACAGGCTCAACTCCTGTGTTTTTCCTACAGGTACAAATCCATGTAGCCAAATTTGTCCGGGTGCTTTTCCATGAAATCCTCCAGATACTTCTTTTTCAGGAGAAACAAGATGGTGTTTCCAAATACCCCTTTTTCCCTGAGCTTGATAAAACCAACTTTGAAGAGGTAGTAATCGCGGTATCCCAGTGCATCCACGGAGTCATAGCTGTACCTGGCCGTTTTAAAGTAGTTGGTGACAAAAATCCCTTTCTCACTCATTTCCACCCGGTGAAGCTGAAAAATCGTCAGGTAAATAATGAGCAGGGTGGCGATGTAAAACAACAGGTTTGAGTATTTCAGCCACTCCGACTGAAAGAGGTGCATGGTAGATGTGTCGGTAAAAAGCAGGACGAAGGTGAACAAGCCGTAAAAGGTCGTCCAAAAGGTAGGTATAAACAACTTTAATAAAAGCGTCAAATTGGATGAAACTCTATTCATTGGGTTGTTTGTTTGTAAGTTGACTTGCAGTCTTTCTGCTGCTGTTTTTTATATGTGCGATTAAATCCTGTTTTTCTTCTCAATCCGCGCGGCAATCACAATACTAACCTCGTACAAAAAGTACAACGGTCCGCTTATCAGTAATTGCGTGATGACATCCGGGGGCGTTATAATGGACGCCAGTACCAATATCCCCACAAATGCGTGCTTGCGATATTGCCGCATCACACCCGGACCAATCAAACCAATGCTGGCGAGGAAATACACCACGACCGGTAGTTGGAAAACAATGCCGGTGGGCAGGGTAAACATGGTCATGTAATTTACGTAACTATTTAGTGTTGGAGCACTTGTAGCACCCACATCGTAGGAAGCCAAAAAAGTAATCCCAAAGGGCGCTATGATGAAGTAGCCAAACAAAACTCCCGCAAAGAACAACAGCGAACAAACGGTCACAAATCCCCTGGCTGCCCTTCGCTCCTTGTCGTACAAACCGGGCTTGATAAACCTCCAACCCTCATAGAAAACATAGGGAATGGCGCAAATCAACCCCAACCAAAAGGAAACCTTAAGGTGTACGATAAACTGTTCGCCCAGATCTCTGGTAATCAGCGTAAATTCCGGTGGGTAAAAACACAATCGCTCCGAAAATCCACAGATGACCCGGTAGGTGAAAAAATTCGCTTCTTTGGGCCCCAGAATCAAAGTTGAAAAGACAAAATCCTTGGCGAGAAAAACCCCGACTGCTATCACAATGGTAGCTGCCAGTGACCTGATAATATGCCAGCGGAGTGTCTCGATGTGCTCGAGAAAGGTCATTTTTGCAGAATCACCATCCTGCATTTTATCCACATCAACCTGATCTAAAGGCATTTTTAACAATCGATTTTGTCAGCAGCCGCAAAGATAGTTCATATATTTATCAATACGGGGGTGAGCATTGATAAGGAGTTGTCAAATGAAGGTCAGGATAGACTGAAGACAAGAAATTGCAGGTCACAGAGGGTTCATATTAAAAACCTTTTGCATCTTTGGGTTCAATATTAAAGCAAAATACACCTGTGGCAGAAGTAGGGCTTTTCTTGTTGTTGTTTGCTGTGGCACTGGGAGTTTTGATAAAAGGCTCCGACTGGTTTGTCATTTCGTCAGAAAAAATTGGCACCAGTTTGGGAGCTTCTCCTTTTATCATCGGTCTGACCATAGTGGCTTTCGGAACTTCACTGCCGGAGCTTGCAACTTCTATTTTTGCCATGCTGGAAGACGAACCCGAAATTGTACTGGGAAATGTAGTGGGATCTAATGTGGCCAATATTTTTCTGGTGCTGGGACTACTGGCGCTGTTCGCTCGCGACATTAAACTGGATTTTGACCTGATGGAAAGCGATCTGCCAGCCCTCGTTATTTCGGCTTTGTTGCTCTGGTTTGTATTGAGCGATGGAGATGTTTCCCTCTTTGAGAGTTTTTTGTTGTTGGGATGTCTGGGTGTGTTTATTATTTCTTCTCTCTACGCTGTCCGAAACGATCCCGTCAAAAAGGTCAAAGCCGGTTTTCGGGCCTATGTATTTCTCGTCATCGGAGGTCTGATGGTTTATTTTGGATCGCGCTATACCGTCTTTTCCATAATTGCGCTTTCAGAAGCCCTGGGAATTGGGACTGATGTTATTTCCCTGACACTGGTGGCTATTGGAACCAGTTTGCCTGAAATCGCCGTGTCCATTTCTGCAGCAAAAAAGGGATATGCAGGAATAGCGGTTGGCAATGTAGTGGGGTCAAATATTTTCAACACCTACATCGTTGTGGGTATCGCTTCGTTTTTCGGACCATTGAATGTGACCGGGACGCTTTCGGAGTTCAGCTTACCGGTCATGGTGGCTGCGACTTTTATTCTGGCTGTAAGTTGTCTTTCGAAGCGGATTACAAAGTGGGAGGGTGCACTATTTTTGCTCTTTTACGTTTTCTTTATGTACCGATTATTTACCTAAAAATTTTGCCCAATGTTAGGAGACATGATTAACAGAATTCAGGGTGCCAAAGTGGAGGCACAGGAAAAATTAAAAGCCGTGAGAGTCGAGAAAAGTGACCCCAACAAGCAGGTTACAGTCACAATGTCCGGTGAGAAGAGGATTCTGGATCTCAGAATAGCCCCTGAGCTACACGAAAAAGGCGAACCGGAATTGACTGCTGATGTGGTCGCCAATGTAATCAACGAAGCCCTGGTCGAAGTCGCCATCAAAGAAAAAGAAATCATGGACAAAATCTCGTCTGACATAATGCCCGGTGGACTTGAGGGTTTATTGGGTTGATTAAACCTCATTTTTTCCATAAATTTACGCATGCGATATTTATCATCCATCATATTGGCTCTCGCGCTTAGTGCAGGTCATATTTTTGCTCAGGCTCCGATTGTAAACCTTTCTTTTAACGATTGCGATGCTACCAATACCGGCCCTCAAAGCCCGGATGGCGAGATTTTTGGCAATCCCGACTGTGTTTGCGGGCTTTCCGGCCAGTCGTTTTCTTTCAACGGGGGCGAGGATGCCATTGCCATTGAAGATACAGCGGCTTTCGACCTGCTCACTTTTTCTATCTCCTTTTTCTTCTTTCCGGAGAGGG
>SKLY01000273.1 GCA_007121335.1 Saprospiraceae bacterium
AGAAATCATTGAAAATTGATCCAATAGTTGCCAGCCAATGGGCTGAACTGGAAAAACTGCTTCAGGGTGTTTCCGGTGGGTCGGCTGTGAACTCTTCCATGGGTTGGACAAAACTCAGCGAAGCAGACCAGAATAGAGCCCTCTCCTGTGTGACACGTCTGCGTTTAAGGTTTGAGGCCCTCAAGCCTTTGTTTGATGAGCGGCTGGAAAATTATAATTTCTTTCGCTACTACCGCTCCCTGGTTACCGTTCAGTATACATTGGAGGCGCTATTTGGAATGAGTGCCCTTTTTGATGGAACCGCTCTGGAAGGGGAAACTTCTGTCCGCGATTATTTTATGGTACAATCCGTCAAAAATTACCTGAATATCAATAGAGAATCAAAGCTAATTTTACTCGCTCACAACAACCATATTCAAAAAGAGCCGGTGGTTTTTTCCGGTGAATTGGCAGGTATCCCAATGGGGCAGTATATGAAGGATGAACCCGGGTACCGGTCGATTGCACTCACCCATTTGGGAAATGTGGTTCCGGAAATGGATTTTCCGGATGACAACAGCCCCGTAGGTTTTTCTGTAAATCAAGCACCCGCTGCACCCATTGGTGAATCCAGTATAGAAAAACACTGTATGGAGGCCAAAGAAAGGGAGGATGACGCATTTTCTATGGATGTAAATGTTCCTGTCAAAAGTATCCGGTCACAAAATGCAACTGTCGATGTGGATGTCAAAAAGGCCTTCGATGTGGTCGTTTATTCAGGAAATGCAACCAAGGATTTGATGGTTGGGTTTTAAATGATTGTCTAATTTGCTGTTCATCAGGGTTTAATTGAGATTGAAAGGTGGAAATGCTGCATCCAAAAAAGAAGGAATTACCCATTTGAAAAAACTGTACGATACCTTGTTCTGGATTGAGAGCAATCGAAGGCTTTTCCGCTCTTCCGATTTAGTGTCGTAAACTAAATAGCTTCATAAACAGCGGTAATAGACCGATTGAAACCCCGATGAAAAGTAAAACTCTTAGGTAGTTTAACTTCTGCCAAAACTCTGCCCGGGCGTTTAGTTCATCTCCAAAAGATGCCCCTTCAGCAATTTTCTGAAATTCTATTATGTTTGGTGCAAAGAACATCAGGGTCCAGGCTCTCAATGCCATATGAACCCCAAATAAGACCAATAGCCAATTCCTCACAGGATCGATTTTCCAACAAAAGACAATGGCAATAATGAAGACTAATTCGTGCAATGAGTGAACCACAATCCAAAAAATCTTCAGACTTGTCCCTTTGCCATCAATTAGCAGATCAAAGCTCTCAGGTGGTGAAGCCACCCACTTTGGGACAAACACTAAAGTTTCAAAAACCTGTGCTCCATTCATAAAAAAGTACAATAGTATTGTAAGAAATAGCCATGCTTCTGCCCTCGATAAGTAGGCTGGTGTTAGGTGCTCCATTAAAGTGGTTTTATGATTTGTCGGTTAAATAATCAGTCATTTCATTCATCGTATTGGTTGCTGCCCTAAAATATCGTTCAACAACTTCTATTTCTTCTTCTGAAAAGGAACTTAGAAGTTCCATAGTCCTGTGCTGAAGCTCCTTAAAAGTCGGCTCTAAAAGATTAAGGATTCTATCATTGTTTGGAATTATATGAACCTTTCTTCTGTCATTTTTTGGAAACTTTCTTTGTACCAAACCTTTTTTTTCCAGACGATCTACCAGCCCTGTAACAGCACCCGTTGATAGTCCTGTCAACCTTGAAATATCCCCTGCAGTCAATTCAGTTTGCTGCATAATAAGACCCAAATACTTATGGTCAGTGCCGGTTAGTCCTGCTTTTCTCGCAATGGCTTCGTGCATAAAAATTGATGCATCAGAGTACTTTCGACTTGCATGTATAAATTTCTTGACCGAATTGTTTAAATGATTTTTGTTCATTATCTAAGTATCTTAGTTGCAAAGATACCTTGTTTCTAAATATTTTTCAGACGAATTGCCATTTTTTTTAAAAAATATCCAGTTTGATAGCTTGATCCGTCATACATTGTTGCTATTATCAGGTAGAAAGGGACTTGCTTTGCCGGAGCACCAAAAAAATTGATGAGTATGTTATTTAAAATAGCCCATTTAAAGAGAATAGAAGCCGGTGAAATATCCCTGGCTTTTCGCAGATGGAAGAAGGCGTCCGTTAAAAAAAGTAGTTTGATACACACTGCGGTCGGTCTTATTGAAATCTGCAACATTGATAAAATAGAACCTGAGGAGATAACCGGTAGAGATGTATTGCGGGCAGGATTCAGTGATAGGGAGGAATTACTGAAGTCACTGCCTGTCAAAAGCACCGCAACTCTCTTCAAAATTACGCTTAGATATCACTCCCCTGATCCACGGATTAAATTGCGGGAACGAACCGAACTCTCTAAGCAGGAATTTGAGGAGCTGAGGAACAAGGTTGAAAGATTGGATAAATTCAGCAGACGAGGATCCTGGACCGGGAAGGTATTGATGGCAATTGCGGAAAATCCACATATGCACGCGGTGGGAATCTCCAGTTTGACGGGCTTTGAGAAAGAGTGGTTGAAGCGGAATATCAGAAAGCTGAAAAATTTGGGATTGACCATAAGTTATCAAACAGGATATGAGTTATCCCCTCTCGGTAAGTACTTTATGGAGAGGATTGGAGCTGATGATTGAGTAGCCAGGAAGTGCATTTTTCATTCCTAAAGCCTCCCGATCTCCAGCCCCTCCTACGCCCGTCTAAAACAAGCCACTTATCTTCCCATCCTCGTCAATATCAATACCCTCCGCTGCCGGTGTAGCAGGTAAACCGGGCATCCGCATGATGTCGCCGGTGATCGGTACCAGAAATCCGGCGCCGGCTGCGATTTCAATCTCCCTTACCGTTACCACAAAATCCTTTGGGCGACCCAGTAGTGCCGGATTGTCACTGAGGGATTTTTGAGTTTTGGCTATACAGACGGGTAGGTGTTGGAGGCCGAGGCGCTCAATTTTCCGGAGGTTGTTTTTGGCCTTTTTGGTGTAATCGATGGCCGCTGCTCCGTATATTCGTGTGGCTACCTTGCGAATTTTTTCCTCCACTGGTTCGTCCCATTGGTAAATGGGCTTGAAAGGGGGCTGATCCTGGTCAACGACCTCCGCTACTTCACG
>SKLY01000094.1 GCA_007121335.1 Saprospiraceae bacterium
CCACTACCCACCGAGTGGTCAATCCGCCCCGGGAAGAGTGGCACAAACCGAGGCTCTCCATCCCGTTTTTCCTACATCCGAGAAGTAAAATGGACCTGAGCTGTCTCGACACCTGTGTCACGGAAGACAACCCACTCCAGTACGAACCGATTACCGCGGGAGATTATCTGGATGAGCGACTCAGAGAGATTGGATTGAAAAAGTAACAAAAGCATAGCCTGAATTTATATGGGCTGTGAATAAAATTCGTTGTACTTTTGCACCACAAAACATAAGGTATGGTACATCAAGTGACATTTTTCCTGCTTCCACTCAGCGGTTATGAGCTTATAATCGTCATTTTTGCCATCGTGCTGTTTTTCGGAGGTAGGAAAATCCCCGAACTGATGCGCGGACTCGGAAAAGGCATTAGGGAGTTCAACAGTGCAAGAGCCAGCATCGAGCAGGAAATCAAAGAGGGCATGAAAGAGACTGACAATAAAAATATCGATCAAGCCGGAGAACGAACAAAAGAAGAAGAAAAAACCAAAGAATGAAATACCTGATAAACACCTGTAGCCTCTGGGCCTTTATTTTTCTCATTGGTACAATTATAACCGCTCCTCAGGCAGTCCATGCTCAGGATGCAAATATTGCTTACGTCGATTACGACGGTCTGATTAGTGACCTGCCCGATATTATGGAAGCTGACCGCCAACTCCAGGCACTCAACGCCGAATGGGAGCAGCGCATGGAGCAGGAGTTTAACACCTTCCAGGCAAAAGTGCAGCAGTATCAAAATATGGCTGAAGAAGGGCTACTCTCTCCGCGTGAGATTCAGGAGAAAGAACAGGAACTCGAACAGGAGCGCGACAAAGTGGTCGCACTTCAAAATGAAATGGAGCGCGAGGTACGAGCCAAGAGAAACGAACTCCTCCGCCCCCTCATTGAAAAACTGGATACTGCCATTACCCAGGTTGCCCAGGAAAAAGGTATCCACTATGTGCTCGATTCCAGTGCCGGAGATTTGCTATTTTTCGAAGAGGCCAATGACATAAGCCGGGAGGTCAGGGAGCGCTACAACAGCCTTTAACAATAAGCTTCAGTAAAACAAACCCGTGTTTGTACCATTTTTTCAAACCCTGTGAAGAGGAGGTTGGCTGAATACCTCTGCCGGTTTATCACTATCCACTATTCGAATCACAGATGGGTTTTAGATAAAAGCCTTTGCGAAAAGCCCTTGCCTTGTCATGCGACTTGTTCTTGACTGGAGGTTTTGGATTGCAGAGCAGAATTGAGTGCACGACGATCGACCACCCCGATGATTTCTCTACCGGAAAGTACCGGTAAAATATCAAAATCTTCTTCCAAAAGGGTGTAAAAGGCGTCTTTGAGGCTTTGTTTTGGCGTGAGGAAGGCGATTTTTTCAGTCATCAAATCTGCAATCAGTTTGTTGTTTTCACCGGAGCGAAGTGACTCCTCAATTTTTTTGGCGTTCAGTATTCCGGCGAAGCGATATCCGTCCTCATGAAAAACCAAAAAGGAATCCTCCATACCCGTCATAAACCATGCTGCCAACTCCCCTACTTTTTGGTCCTTTTTTACCCTTGTAAAGCGCTCCCGCATAATGTGTGCTACCCGCCGGTTCCCCAGCATAGATTCCGTTCTGGCAGATTGCAGCTCGGCTGTGGCCATAAAGAAAACAAAAATACCTATCAAAGCCAGGATTAACTCCCCCATAAATATTCCACCCAATAAAAAGGTCAAACCAAGTATCTGCCCTATGACTACCGCAATCCGGGTGGCCTGATACCGATCAATCCCCATGGCTAGCAGTGAGCGCAGAACCCTTCCTCCATCCATTGGAAATGCAGGTATCATGTTGAAGATAACCAGAGTGATATTGGTGTAGAAGAGAAGGGGAATCAAATTGGCCGGTTTCGTAAACAAAACCTCTGCGGTGTCGGTAATAATAAAGCTCATGGCCCCTGAAAAGTAAATGACGGGAAAGAGCAAAAGGGCTATTACCACATTGGCAGCCGGCCCGGCAATGGCGATCAGAAATTCGTGAATGGGCTTTTCGGGAAGCCTCTTCAAACGCGCCAACCCACCAATGGGGGACAAAATTATATCCTTGGTGCCCACTCCGAATTTGCGTGCCGTAAGTGCATGGCCGAACTCGTGTATCACTACGCAGATGAAAAGAAGAATAGCGAAGAAAAAGAACCAGAGAATGCCAATGGTGTCCATGCCCTGCGAAATACCAACATAAGCCAACCAGACGAAAATCAGTCCGAAGGACCAGTGCAAGAGCACAGGGATACCGTATATGGTAGCCAGTTTAACAGAACCTCTCATTATCGGTCAAAGTTTATTAGGACAATGCCGGGCAGGCGTTTGATGAATGTATTCAACAAACGTAACGGACTGACATCAAATTGGGTTCAATAGCATGTATATATATCAGATAATGACGGGGCTGTACAGGTCTTTTTTGAGGAGATTGCGCGAAATAACCAACTGCTGTATCTCTGAGGTACCCTCGTAAATTTGGGTGATTTTGGCATCCCTCATGAGTCGCTCCACATGGTACTCCTTCACATATCCGTAACCACCGTGCACCTGAACGGCCTCCACTGCGGCTTTCATGGCGGTTTCAGCGGCGTAGTACTTGGCCATACTTCCGGGAACGGTGTAATCCAGGCCCTTATCCTTCATCTGGGCAGCTCTGTAAACGAGCAGACGCGCCACCTCGATTTCGGTCTCCATATCGGCCAGTTTAAAGCCGACAGCCTGGTGCTTGTAAATGGGCTTGCCAAAGGTTTCGCGCTCCTGAGCGTACTTTGTGGCCAATTCCAGTGAACCGGCTGCAATTCCCAGGGCCTGGGCTGCGATTCCAATGCGGCCTCCGGAGAGGGTTTTCATGGCAAACTTGAATCCGAATCCGTCCTCACCAATTCTGTTTTCCTTGGGGACCTTCACATCGGTGTACATAATCGTATGTGTGTCCGAAGCACGAATGCCGAGTTTGTCTTCTTTGGCGCCAATTTCCACGCCATCCCAGCCGGTCTCAACGATGAATGCATTGACCCCTTTGTGTCCCTTTTCCTGATCACTTTGGGCCATGACGAGGTGAATATCTGAAGTTCCACCATTGGTGATCCAATTTTTGGTACCGTTCAACAAGTAGTGATCTCCTTTATCGATGGCCGTGGTCTTCTGGCTGGTGGCATCGCTACCCGCGCCGGGCTCTGAGAGGCAAAAGGCTCCGATGTGCTCACCAGTCGCGAGCCTGGTGAGGTACTTTTTCTTTTGTTCCTCTGTTCCAAACTCCTCAATACCCCAACAAACCAGGGAATTATTGACCGACATAATTACAGAGGCGGAATTGTCAATCTTGGAAATTTCCTCCATGGCCAACACATAAGACATGGTGTCCATGCCCCCGCCTCCGTAGGCCGGGTCAACCATCATGCCCAAAAAACCGAGTTCTGCCATCATTTTTACCTGCTCGGCGGGATATTCCATTTTGCTATCACGCTCAATGACACCGGGCAACAATTCCTTTTGTGCAAATTCTCTTGCGGCCTCTTTCACGGCCAATTGTTCCTCTGTAAGATCGTACTTCATTCGTTGAAATTTTCAGCTAAGATAAAACCCGTAAATCAATTTTTTGCCATAATCAACCCAAAATTCAATACAGACTTCATCGAACCTATATCCATTGGGGGCTGCATCTTTATGGAAGGCAATTATTTGAGCCTGTATTTGTACAACTGTATGGTCGTCTGCAATCCGTAGTACAATGCATCTGCGATAAGGGCGTGACCTATGGACACCTCCAACAAACCGGGCACTGAACTCTTGTAAAACGCCAGGTTGTCGAGATTCAGGTCGTGTCCCGCATTCAGGCCGATGCCCACCTTCTGAGCCACCGATGCACATTTTGAATGCTTTTGCGCGGAGTCACTCGGGGATTTCAAATAGTCCGAAGCGAAACTTCCCGTATAAAGTTCCACCCTGTCGGCCCCGGTCTCAGCAGCGCCCTCGACAAATTTGGGATCGGGGTCAATGAAAATACTCACCCTTATATTTTTTTCGTGAAGTCTGGCCACTACTTCTTTCAGAAACTCGCGCTCTTTCACTGTGTCGTATCCGGTATCAGAAGTCAGAACTCCGGGCGGATCGGGCACCAGGGTACACTGATGAGGGGGATTGTCCTCCACCAGTTTCAAAAAGCGCTCAGTGGGGTTCCCCTCAATATTGAATTCAGTGCGCACCACCTCCTTCAACTTTGGAATGTCACTGTACCTGATGTGGCGCTCATCCGGTCTGGGGTGGACTGTAATACCCTCGGCTCCGAATGCCTCACAATCCTTCGCTACCTGTATGAGGTCCGGCAAGTTGCCACCCCGGCTGTTTCTCAAAAGTGCAACCTTGTTTATGTTAACACTCAGTCTGGTACTCGACATCTGCAATTACTTTTTTGAACTGAAGGGGCTCCAGCCCTTTTTAAACAACGGTATTCAAACACCCCCCGGGAATTTTTGTTCTGAGGAGCGAGGTTGAATAGCGGACACATAGCAAATAACCTCCTTAATACAACATCATATTTTAAGGTTGATGGCGGATGGCCAGTTGTGAATTGGTGAGTCTGTGAGTTAGTGAGTTGTTTTAAACCGATACCTTGATGTTGCCAGCAGTATATCCATTCCTAGGGGGTTGTTGAATTCTGAGGATTTTTTTGACTCTTCTACATCACGCCATAAATTACTCTGCGCATTCTCCATGATCTCTGCGGCTCTGCGGTGAACCATTTTCAACCAAAGCGTCGCCTGCCCATAAAGCTTTGGGGAGGGGGCGAAACCAAAATCCCAGCTAAAAAAATTTGCCTGATTCCTTATCCCTGGCGGGGGGGGGTAGAATTCCCACCCAAACACCATTGTCAATACACAACATTCAATAAAATTCTTTTACCCTCAATTCATGAGATTCGTCAATTATTTGCTTTAGTCGATTCTCAAGGTGGTGTGGTGAGGGAAAACAATCCAGGCAAAACTTTAGTGATATTAAAATAATTACCTTTACAGCCGAAATGACCCGTACAGACCAAATTAAGGAGAGCGAAGAGGGCGGGAAGTCTCCGTCCGACCTGTCCAGGAGAGTGAAAACTGCATTCTTTATTGTCCTGGCAGTTTTGGGCAGTTTGTATGTACATCCCATTGCATTTCTCGTGGTTTTTGGTTTGATATTTTACATCCTCAGTCTGGAATTTTACAATCTCAGGAATAAATTCTTACTGCGGGATCGCAAAAACAAGTATTTGCATCACGGCCTGGCCGTCCTGAGTATAATTCCCTATCTGATCAGCTTGTGGTTTTACATAGCGGGAGCACTGCCGGGTCCGTTTCCCGGTACCATACTGTTATTTGCCTTCCTCACCAGCGTGATATCGATAACCGACATGTACGGATACACCTACTCGAGACTATACAAACTACCCTCCTGGGTACTGGCCATATTTTTCCTCGGCACCCATTTCAGTCTGCTGCCATTGATATTTTTTGTCCTGCCTGACCACCACTGGTTTTTGGCCGTTTTATTTACCATCTGGGCATCTGACTCAGCGGCGTATATGTTGGGAAAGCACTTTGGCAGAAGAAAACTCTACCCCAGGCTGTCACCCAGAAAAACAATGGAGGGTTTGATCGGTGGATTTGCGGGAGGGATGTTGATGATGGGACTTTTTAGCAATTGGCTGAATTTGGACGTATATCTCGCTATGGGAGCGGGGCTGCTGATTGCTATTGGGGTTTCAATGGGCGATTTAGTCGAATCCAGGATGAAAAGGCTGGCCGGGGTTAAAGATTCGGGGGTGTTGCTACCCGGTCACGGAGGAATTTACGACCGCTTTGACGGACTGTTTTTTATTCTTCCGTACGTTTTTATAGCACTGGTTTACTGGAGACAATTTTATTAAAAATTTTAATCATGGCATTTATTCACAAAGAGGGATATTTGACTGTCGGATTCGCGACTTTCAACCTGGTTTTCGTGATAGGTATTGTTTACTTCATAGAACCGGCCTATGCACCGCTGGCGGCCTTATTTGTTCTTATCCCTTTCGTTTTCTTTCTGCAATTTTTCAGAAATCCAAAGCGCGTGATCCCGATACGGGGCGAACATCTGGTATATGCACCGGCAGATGGAAAGGTAGTGACTGTGGAAGAGACAGAAGAGAGCGAATACTTTGAAGACCGGAGAATTCAGGTGTCCATTTTTATGTCACCGATTAATGTGCATGTAAACAGAGCACCCATAAGCGGGGTTATCGATTTTTACAGATACCACAAGGGAAAATACCTCGTGGCCTGGCACCCCAAATCCAGTGAACTGAATGAGCGCACTACGGTGGTAATTAAGGGAGAAAAAGAGACCATTCTTTTGCGCCAGATTGCCGGAATGATGGCAAAGCGGATAATATTCTACCCCAAAGAAGGACAAAAAGTGTCTCAGGGCGACGACATCGGATTTATTAAGTTTGGGTCAAGGGTCGATATTTTTCTTCCCACAGATGCCGATGTCCTCGTGAAAAAAGGAGATAAAGTGCTAGGTAACGAACACGTTATCGCCAACCTGAACAAAGGGTAGGTCGCTCACTAATACCGGAATACCCGATAATTTTTCTGTACGCCTTTTTCCGAAAAAAACTGAAGGGGATTTACAGGAGTAAACAGACTAATTGGTCCTCAACCACTTGATCAACTCCTTAACAGAGGCTTTTTTCCCGTACATCAAAATACCCACTCTGTAGATTTTACCGGAAAACCAGACGATCAAAAGCGTGAATGCAATGAGGGCAAGAAACGATACCCCGACCTGCCAGAGGGGCGGTTCAAATGCCAGCCGACAGGGCATTACAATAGGCGAAAACAGCGGAAACATAGAACTCCAAACTGCCAGGGTGCTGTTGGGTGACTGAACTGCAACTATCCCGATGTAAATGGCCAAAATAATGGGAATGGTCACTACCAGTGAAAGGCTATTGTTTTCGCCCAGGTCATCGCCCATCATGGCTCCCAGCGCACCAAAAAGCGAGGAGTAGAGGAAAAATCCACCGAGGTAGTAAAAAATAAAGGACACAGAAATCAGCAACCAATTAAATCCTGCCAGTTCCCTCATAACCATCGCAAGGGTCCCGGCATCGACTTCGGGCGCATCCTCCGCACTCATTCCCGTACCGCTCATATCCATGGAACTGCCAAAGAGCGCAATGATTCCAAAATAGACCAGTGGAATGAAAATGAGCCAAATAAGTATTTGAGTCACACCCACTGCGCCCACACCGAGCAATTTCCCCATCATCAGATCAAAAGGACGCACGGTGGAGATCATTATTTCAACGATCCTGTTGACCTTTTCCTCCATTACGGAGCGCATGATCATGGTTCCGTTTATGAACACCATAAAGTAAATTAGCATGGCGATCACCAGACCGATACCTCCGGCCACATAGGGTGCAATACTGGAACCCGCATCCGTATCGTCATCCTCAGAAGCAGCAGCCACCAAATCGGTAGAGGAGGAAATCCTAACCCGGGTATTCAGTCCATCGAGCAGCATTTCGTCCAGACCGAGCCGTTTTATCTTCCAGTCCCTGAGCCGGCTGTTAAAATAGCTGGAAAAGCGCTGGTCCAGGTCAATATTGAGGCGCTGATCCGATATGTATCTCAGGGTTACTTCATCCACCTGTGGGTCCTCCACTTCAGGCACCAGTAAAACCCCGTCAAAACCCTCCTCGGCTTTTAAATCCAGCAATTCCCTGCGACTCCCTTCCCGGAACTCAGCCACAATGCTGGCCGAGGGTTCAAATCGCTGCTCTAATATGTCCGACGGGTCAAATACCAGAATCCTTTTCTCCTCACTGCCCGTGTAGCTAAAAATCAGTCCCACGATCAGAATAAAGAGACCAAACAATAAGGGGGCTCCCAGTGTCAAAAGAATGAACTGAGGTTTTTTCACCCTGCTGAAGTACTCCCTACCCGCAATTATCCCAACTTTTCTCATACCTATAATGGCTTTAAGTGCTTGTCAATCAATTTAGTAAACTTATCACTACCTTCTTTATTCCTCCCGGATCAGGTCCTCTCCGGTCACCTTGATAAAAATATCGTTTAGTGAGGGCAGGCTTTTTTCAAAATGGATGATTTCCCGTCCTGAATTTATGAGGCCGTTTAGCATATCACCGGTGCGCTGTCCTTCTTTTAATCTGACCTTCCAGCGACCTTTGTGATCGCGTTCTACCTCTTCAAGTCCGTTCCAATCGGGCTGCTGATCACTGTTTTCAAAATCCACCAGGAATTCATTTTGCCAGTAGCTCTCCTTGATCTCATCCAGGTTTCCGGTCAAAACAATTCTTCCCCGGTTGATAAGGACAATTTTTTCGCACAACTCCTCTACCTGTTCCATCCGATGGGTGGAGAGAATAACGCCCTTTCCAAGACTGCTCAGCCGGCGTATTTCCTCCCTGATCAAATTGGAATTGACAGGGTCCAGACCCGAAAAAGGCTCGTCAAGGATCATCAGATCGGGATTGTGCATCACAGCAGCGATAAATTGGACTTTTTGCTGCATACCTTTGGAGAGCTCCTCAATTTTCTTCTTCCACCAGCTTCCGATTTCAAACCGCTCCACCCAGTCATCGACCATTTTTTTTCCTTCCGATCTGGAAAAGCCCCTCAATCTAATCAGGTACATCAGATGCTCTCCCACGGTCATTTTTCGATACAGTCCCCGCTCTTCAGGCAGATATCCAATTCCGGGGGTGAGACTTCCATCCACCCGCTTTCCATTGAGAAAAATTTTACCGCTGTCGGGCAGTGTAATTCCCGTAATCATTCGAATTGTGGAGGTTTTTCCCGCACCATTGGGTCCGAGCATTCCAAACAGAACACCCCTTTCCACCTCAAAGCTGATATTGTCCACAGCGAGGTGCTTCTCGTACTTTTTTGTCACTCCGTCAACCTGTAATGCAGGCACATCCATACCCATGAATTTTGATTTACAATTGAACCGGATATATCTCCCCCGGCAAGGGTTTTTGTAAAATGTTGGTGCAAAATTAGCCCGTATATCAGAATGAGTGGATATATTTGGACGAAAGTCTGTGTATTTTGTACCAATACCATAAAACACCTGCTCAATGAGGTGGAAGTTAATCATCCTGCATAATCCGTGTGCCGGTGGCGGTCGCTCTGCTACCCGGTTTAAAAAACTGCTGTCATTGCTGGATTCTAACTACATTCCGTGGGAATTGCTCAATTGCCTTGAGGAGGAAACGTGGCAGCAACTGGCCGAAAGGACATTCTCCCGGAACACACTTTTGGTGATAGCGGGTGGTGACGGCAGCATACACCAGACGGTCAACTGGTTCTACCAAAGCGATTTACCACCGGATGAGTGGCCGGCAATGACCGTTTTTCCCATTGGATCGGGAAACGACTGGGCCGGCACACATAAAATCCCATCCAATCCTAAAAAGTGGATAAAAAAAGTGCTGAGTGGAAGGATTACATCCGGGAAGTTGGGTAAGGTGGAAATTGCAACAGAAGGGGCTGATGATTCCTCTGAAGTGCTAAAAGTGAATTCCCTCGGAATTGCACTCACGGGCCAAATCGCAGAATCGCTCAATGACTCCAGAGCTGGGAACAACAAACAGGCCCAATACCTGCTGCTCGCACTAAAACACTATTTCAAGTACACCTACCCTCAATTTAATTGCAGGATCAATCGAACCATTATTCGTTCACGGCCTCTGTCAATCAATATCGGACTGAATGAAACCACGGGAGGGGGTATGCGGCTTTTTCCCCAGGATGAAGAAGACGGCCAACTAAAGTGCACCATAGTTGAAAAACCCGCCGGGATTGCCATTCCCAGGCTAATCTGGAAACTGTACCTGGGTGACATTTCCACTGCAAAAAAGGAGGTCAATTGCTTTTGCTTTGAAAAAATGTCCATCGAGGGAGAACAGGATGAATTCCCGGTTGAAATTGACGGTGAGTACTATCGGTCCGTCAAACTGAAGGTGGAAGTTGAAAATTCTGTGGGGTGGAAAATTGTTAAACCGGTATAATTTCGTATATTTAGGTCTCTTTTCGGGAAAAAATATTGATTAGCTTAACCAAAATATATTAGCATGCAGATTTTCAAATACTTAGTTTTGTCAGGCGCCTTTTTTTTAATGATTTCAGCCACCGGAACAGCTCAGATCAGTGAGTGTACCGGAGTAATGAGCAAGGGCAGCCATCCGTGCTTCAGTTTCACCATGGATAACATGGATGAGCGAACAGCTTTCCAAACGTTTAGAAGTCATGTTAGAAGTGAATACCGCACACGAGTGAGAAGGGACCGCAGAGAAGATGAGTTTACTGCCTCTGAAGTGAATATCATGTCCATCCACCCCACCAACGAACTGAATATCTATGCCAAATTCAATGAAGCGGGTGGATCCGTGGAAGTAAGAGTTTGGTTTGAAATGGGTGATGATTTTATCTCAACAGAAAAATACCCGCAGACAGAGGAGGGCATCATCGCCTTCATGGAGAATTTTAAAAGAGCACTGGTTCGTGAACAAACCAAAGAAATCCTTTCTAACCAGGAAAATGAACTTCAGTCTCTGGAACGCCAACTCAGAAGACTGAAGCGCGACAAAGACGGATATGAAGGTGACATTCGCGATGCGGAGGAAGCGATAAAGGAGGCCCGCAAAAACATTGAAAAGAACCTGCAAAATCAAGCTGAAGCTGAGGTCTCCATCCAGAACCAACGCAACAAAATAGAGCAGACCAAACAAAAACTTAGGGAACTCGAACAATAAAACGCACAAGTGCATTACTGCTTATCATTTCGCTAATTGAGATATGTCTTTTGCATATCTGTCTATACCTGTTACAATTGAGTAGCATTATAGCACTTTTTTTCTCGCGCTAAGGCTTCCGGATGCTTTCCTATAAGCACATCCAATTGTCATTTTAATGTCATGAAAGCAAAAAAACAGACCGAATTGCCATCTTTTCCACAATCTTTCCGTTATTTTGCAACAGTGTTGCATTAAAATATTAAAATTATTACCCATGAGAAAGATTTTGTTTCCCCTGTTATTACTCGCCGGATTTTCTTTGCTGTTCACGGCATGTGATAGCGATGATGACAATGGGCCCGAACCTGGTAATGAGATTGAAATAACCATCTTATCTCCTCACGATGGTGAAGTCATTCCGATGGCAGAAGCCGAAGTAGTAGATATTTCCGTAGTGGTGGAAGCCACGGATGAAAACCACGATATTGATATTGAGGTATTTCTTGAGGATGAGCCAGGCGACAAAATTGCTGACTGGCATCTACACCGCCATGTCGCATTAATAGAGTTTAATGAACCCCTGGATTTAAGTTCCTTTGAGGCCGGCACAAAATTTAGAATTGAGGTGACTGCTTGTATCGATCACGATTGTGAAGAATACGAGCATGCGCACAGTCACTTCTCCCTGGGAGAGTGATTAAATGAGTCCACTCCGAAAACCCTTTTGTGCATGAAAATGAGCGAAAAATTCAAGATCGAGGAAGATGAGAAAATATTCCGCAGGCGTAGCCATAGCTACGTTGAGGAAAGATTTTTTCAGA
>SKLY01000051.1 GCA_007121335.1 Saprospiraceae bacterium
AGAAACGAGGAAAGTACTTACAGCCAAACTGGTCGAAATGATTCAGCAAAAACTCAGTCAAAAGCAACTGCAAAAGCTGTCCCCCCAGCAAATACAGATTATCAATCTGTTGCAGATACCCGCTGTCAATTTGGAGCAGCGCATAAAGGAGGAGATGGAGGCCAATCCCGCCCTGGAGGAGGGCGATACCCGGGAGGAGGAAAGAGAGGAAAGTTCATTGGAGGATGAGGATCTTTCTTCAATGGAGGACAGCAATTCGGAGGATGTGGAAATGGACGAATTCATCGAGGAATACATCGATGACGATCCGGTGAGTTATCAACAGAGTTCTCGCTCCGCCGATGATGAGGACGACCGGAGAGAAATTCCCGTCACCGTGGGTAAGACTTTTCACGAGCAGTTGGAACAGCAACTGGGAATGCTCAATCTCGACGACGACCGGTTGGAGAAGGTGGCCTTGCAAATTATCGGCAGTATTGATGAGGACGGCTATTTGCGCCGGGATACCTCCGCCATAGTTGATGACCTGATGTTTTCCAATAATTTGCGGAGTTCGGAGCAGGAGGTTTTGAATCTGTTGGATAAAATCCAGGATTTTGATCCACCGGGGGTGGGTGCCCGAAATTTGCAGGAATGTCTCTTGATTCAACTCAAGCGCAAGCTCAAGGACGACAGTCAAAGTGATGAAAAAAGGGAAGCCAGATTGATTGCCCTGAAAATTCTCAAAGACTTTTTTGACGAATTCACCAAAAAGCACTTCACCAAGCTCAAAAAACACCTGGAGATTGATACCGATGACCTGCGGGCGGCAATGAACGAAATCCTCAAACTCAATCCCAAGCCGGCCAGTAGTTATACCGGCGGTGGCTCCTCGGTCAATCAGTATGTCATTCCCGATTTTATCATTGAAAATAAAGACGGTGAATTACACCTTCGACTCAACAGCCGCAATGCGCCCGACCTTCAGGTCAACAGACATTACCAGGATATGCTGCACGACTTCCAAAAGCGCAAAGAGGCGAAAAAAGTCTCCAAAAAGGACAAGGAGGCCGTGCTGTTCATCAAGCAGAAAATCGACTCCGCCCGCTGGTTTATCGACGCAATACGTCAGCGCCAGCAGACCATGTACCACACGATGTACGCCATTATGCAGTACCAGTACGAGTATTTCCTCAGCGGGGACTCCCGCAAGTTGAAGCCCATGATCTTAAAGGACATCGCGGAGATTACGGGACTGGATATCTCCACCATTTCCCGCGTGGCCAATTCAAAATTTGTCCAGACGGAGTTTGGAACCAAAAGGCTGAAGGAATTCTTTTCGGAATCCATCCAGACCAAAAATGGATCCGATGTCTCCACCCTGGAGGTCAAGAAAATTTTGTCGGATATTGTAGAGGCCGAAGAAAAGCGCAAACCCCTGTCCGATGAGAAACTCAAGAAAATGCTGCAGGAAAAGGGCTACGATATCGCCCGTAGAACGGTCGCAAAGTACAGGGAACAACTGGGTATTCCCGTGGCGCGACTTAGGAAAGAACTCTGAAGCAATTTCTGCCTTTTAGCGAACCGATCCACTTCCCATCAAATTATGAAACTGCGATGAATTGTTTGTCGTACAGTTTTCGGTAGTAGCCCTCTTCATTGGCCAGCAACTCCGCCGGTTTACCGTACTCCGCAATTTTTCCATTTTTGAGAGCGGCAATGTGGTCGGCGTGACGGATGGTCGATAATCTGTGTGCGATGATAATGGAAGTCCTCCGGGTAATGAGTTTTTCAATGGCGTGCTGAATGAGCGATTCGGTTTCGGTATCCACTGAGGAGGTGGCCTCGTCCAGAATCAGAATATCGGGTTTGAAGACCAGGGCTCTCACAAATGAGATCAACTGCCTCTGGCCCAGACTCAGATTGGAACCCCTCTCGGTGATTTGAAAGTTGTATCCGCCCGGTAGTTTTTCGATGATTTTGTCTGCACCTATGATCTCGGAGGCTCGTCTCATCTCTTCCCGGCTGATATTGGGGTCGCGCAGTGATATATTTTCATAGATGCTCCCCCCGAAGAGAAAAACATCCTGTAATACCAGGGCTATGCGTGAGCGGAGGGCATTTAATTCGTACTTGCGGATATCCTCCCCGTCAATCCGGATCTTACCGCTTCGGATGTCGTAAAAGCGGGTGATGAGATTGATAATGGTGGTTTTACCGGAGCCGGTGCTGCCCACGATGGCCAGGGTATCTCCGGGGGCAATTTTGAAACTGACCTCCTTCAGAATATCGGTTTTTCCATCGTAGGAAAACCAAACCCGGTCAAATTCAACTTCCCCTCTGAGCTTTTCGGGCTTTAGAAGACCTTCATTGGGAATAAATTCTCTTTTGTCCAGCACGTCGAATACCCGTCCGGCGGCCACCAAACCCATTTGCAAGGTGTTGAATCGGTTGGCCATCATCCTGATCGGGCGGAACAGCATATTGATGTAGAGCGGGAATGCGATGAGAACCCCCAGTGTGATGTTGCCGTCCAGCACCCCTCTCGAACCGTACCAAACCAACAAACCCAGGGCGGCAGCGGACACTATTTCCACAAATGGGAAGAAAATGGCGTAGTACAGTATGCTGTTCAGATTGGCCTGAGTGTAGCCTCTGTTTATTTTGCGGAACTTGTCCCGCTCTTGTTTTTCCGCATTGAAAACCTGCACCACCTGAATGCCCGAAATACGCTCCTGCAGGAAGGAGTTCATGATGGAGATTTGATTCCTGACCGCCTGAAATGCCACCCGCACTTTTTCCTTAAAAATATAACTCCCGATCATAAGTACCGGCATCACTGTCAACACCACCAGGGTGAGTTGCCAACTGGTCCACAGCATAATGGAAAGTACCGCAACGATGCCCAGTATATCAGCCACAATGGTCAAAACGCCCTGAGAAAAAATCTGATTGATGGTCTCCACATCGTTGATGGTGCGCGTGGTGGACCGGCCTATGGGAGTGCGGTCAAAATACGACAACCGCAGACTGCTTATGTGATTGAACACCCGGATGCGCAAGTCCCTGATGATATTTTGCCCCAACCAGGCCGACGACAGCATAAATCCATACCTCAGCACCGTCTCCAACAGCAACACCCCAACCAGCAATATCGCCATATTGGTCATCCCCTGGAGATCGTAGCGGAATATGTAATCATCCACCATTACATTGATCAAATACGGCTTTAATATCCCCACAGGTGCGAGAATAATGGCCAGCAACAGGCAACCGGCAAACAACAGAGTGTATGGCCGTGTCAACTGTATGACCCTGATCAAAATTTTCAGATCTACCGATTGCCGCTTCATGCTAAACTTTTGAATAAAGTGTACAACGACTTTCAGTAGAAAATGTTGGTGAGGTGGGGGGTCTGAACTTTCTTTTGGTGTCCCTGCCATCTAACATGCCCCACCAGGATTTTACCCAATTCAATCAGACGGCGATATTTAATATACTGAACCTTCCCCGACTAGCTTTCAAAAGTCCGCAGCCAAAAAATCCCCTGCCCCTGGGTACATAATCCCTTTTTAATACACCCCATGTACAAAAAGAAAGAAGATGAGCGAAGATTTTATGTATTTCATTTGGCAGTCGGGTGGGTTGTTTGACCTCGATCTCAGGACGACCGGGGGTGCGGAGGTGTCCGTGCTCAAGCCGGGGTACAGAAACCGCGGGGCCGGACCCGATTTTCTCGATGCGAGAATAAAAATAGGGGATATCACCTGGTACGGACCGGTGGAGTTCCACCTCAAAACATCGGATTGGGATGCGCACGGCCACACGAGCGACAGCGCATACAACAATGTGATCCTCCACGTGGTGATGGAACACGACAGGGAGATCAAAACCGGTAAAGGGGTGCAATTGCCCACCCTTTCGCTGCAGAAGTACCTGGACAGGGCCCAAATCGAAAAGTACCGGGAGTTGCAGAAAAACAAGGGCTGGATCCCCTGCGACGGATTGCTGCAGAGCCGGATGGGTGATTTTTTCTGGCCGCAATACCTCAGTCGCCTCGCCATTGAGCGGCAGCAACAGAAGGCCGGGCGTATTTTGAAAATGGTCGAATCTGAAAATGGGCACTGGGACAAGGTGATTTTTGCCCTGCTGGGAAAATACCTCGCGGGAAAAATCAATGCCATCAGCATGGCCGAGTTGGTTAACTGCACTCCCTATAAACTCATTTTGAAATACCGCAGCGATGCAAAGAAATTGCAGGCACTGTTGTTTGGTCAGGCCGGCTTTTTGCAAAAAGAAGAGGGAGACGACTATTACCTGGAGCTGAAAAAGGAATACCGGCATCTGGCCGACATGCACAACCTCGCACCCATGGTATCGGCAGAGTGGTGCTATATGCCGGTTCGCCCGCCCGCATTCCCGACCATACGCATTGCGCAGATGGGCCACTTGATGCACCGTGAAGCCCGGCTCCTGAACTTTCTGTTGAATGCCCAAAGCACCACCGAACTGCTAAACCTTTTCAAAGTGGATGCCGGACCTTACTGGCGTTCGCACTATGTTTTCGGGAAAAAGGCCGCTCGCGATAGCATTAAGCGGGTGGGGAAAGCCACCGCTGAGAGCCTGATCGTCAATGTGGCTGCACCTGTTTTGTTTGCCTACGGACAGCACAGTGGAAAAATCGAATTGACCGAAAGGGCGATTGACTGGCTGGAGGCCCTGCCCCCGGAGAGAAACCGCATCGTAAAAAGGTGGGTCGAAAGGGGGGTGAAACCGACAAATGCTCTGGAATCCCAGGCTCTGCTGGAGCTGAAATCCAACTACTGCAACAAAAACCGATGCCTGGAATGCGCCCTGGGCAGCAAACTGCTCAGCGAAATGATGGCACCGTACTTGGCTTCTGGTTTTGGGGTTGGTGATGTGGGTATTGAGTTAGGGCGGTCGATGGCTGATGGTTGATGGCTCGTTTGAGTTTTTAGTTTTTAGTTTTGAGTTGTTTGCCAGGGCGTTACCTTGATGTGGCCGGTAGGATATTCTTTCGTAGGGATTGTTGATTTTTTGGGATTTTCCCGTAGCACATTGCTGCTGCACCCCTTTAGGGTGCTGTTTTTTTGGCTCGGGCGATGGGCGATGCCCCCCTCCCCAAAGCGTAGCCTGCCCCCCCCCCAATGCTTTGGGGGGTGGGGGGACAAGAAAGCATAGGGGGCAGGCTCCTCGTTTTGCTGCTTGACCTTGCTGGGGTCTGGTGTAGAGCGATTGAAATTGCATAGGATATCTAAAAAAATTTCAAACGAAAATCCTGAACCCTACAGGGCATAAATGATTATAAAAAATGCCTCTAACGAGAGAATAGAACTATGTAGCGGACGCAAGGCATTGCGTCCCTACACAAGATTTTTTTTTCAAATCCTATCCGCCAGCCCTTTAATGGGCCATTTTAATTGTCAATAGAATCCTTTGCGCCTTACTTTGCCCCCAAAGCGAGGCCTGCCCCCAAAGCTTTGGTGGGGGGGGTGAAACCAAAATCCCAACCAAAGAATTACCACAAATCTCCTCAAAAATTTAATACCCCGGTATATAGTCATCATAAATGAACAAGTGCAGGGAGTGCCGTGAGGCTCCATTGTGCTATATCGTTGCGGAAATTGGTGGCGGTCTGTGGAGGGTTTGTCAAAAACGCTTAACTTAGCCCATCTAAAACATCAGTATGTCAGACAAAATAAAACTGGGATTGTCCATTGGAGATATCAATGGAATAGGCCTTGAAATAATATTGAAAGCGGTTTCGAGTGAAACTGTGATGAATTCCTGTACACCCGTGATCTACGGATCGTCCAAGGTGGTTTCTTACCACAGAAACATTGCCGAGGGCGTCGATTTTCAATATCAGAACCAGCGCTCCGCTGACCGGCTCCACCGCGACAAGGTTAACATCGTCAACATCTGGAATGAGACGGTGAATATTACCCTCGGAAAGCCGACCGAGGAAAGCGGCCGGATTGCGATCCTGTCGTTGGATGCAGCCGTGAAGGACCTGATGGATGGAAAAATCGATGTGTTGGTCACGGCTCCTGTGAGTAAAACAGCCCTTAAAATGGCGGGATTCCGGTATCCCGGTCACACCGAGTATTTGACTGATCGCATGGGTGGTAATTCGTCCCTGATGTTTATGTTGAGCGATGAAATGAAAGTGGGGGTTGTTACCGGGCATCTGCCGCTCAAAGAAGTATCCGATGTGCTCACAAAGGAACTCATTCAGGACAAATTGAGGATATTGACCCACAGCCTGAAAGTGGATTTTGGAAAACAAAAACCGCTGATTGGATTGCTCGGAATGAATCCCCATGCCGGTGAGGACGGAAGCCTCGGAAAGGAGGAAGACGAAATCATCAGGCCGGTGATTATTGAAGCCAAGAAAAAAGGTGAATTGGTAATGGGGCCCTTCCCGGCTGATGGATTTTTCGGCAGTGGGAATTTTAAAAAGTTTGATGGTATTCTCGCCATGTACCACGACCAGGGACTCATCCCTTTTAAATCCCTCTCCTTTGGTCACGGAGTGAATTATACGGCGGGATTGGACTACATACGAACCTCACCCGATCACGGAACGGCATTTGAAATAGCTGGAAAAAATGTGGCAAATCCCAGGTCTATGATAAGGGCTATCTTCTACGCGGTGGATATCTATCGCTCGAGAAACCAACACGCCGAAGAAACCAAAGACCCGGTAAAAAAAGAACCAAAACCATCGGAAGAAGAGGATGGGACCTCCACGTAAAATTATGATAAGGTTTTTATCAATTTCAAGATTGGTTTATTGCCCCGACGGTCCTGGTTCTAAAGCTTACTGTTGTTTGTACCTAAACCAGTATAAGGTTATCAATATTATACTGTTTACGTCTTTAAATACAACTACTGCAACAACCGGGCCAGTTTAATGGTTCCTGAGATATTTTATGCAAAAAATCTGTAATCTGTAAGTCTCTGCTTCGCAGTATTTAGTTGAAAGTCAGCTGCTAAAAATATTTTTCCCCCTGAAAAAAATTTTCCGAATCAACTCCGCTCGTCTTTATCGGTGATTTCTGTTTGATCGAAGCGGTAAAGCCCGTGAGTCTCGATGAGGTTGATGAGCATTTCGGCGTATCGCGGGTTGGTGGCGTATCCAATTGACTGGAGGCCCCTTGCCCAACCGCGGTAATCTGTGATCTCCAGTTCAAAAAGTGGGGCGTAGTGGGTGCTGTGGCGCAGAAAAATGGAGTGATCGCGATACGATTTTTCAACAGACCGGTACACGCGGAAGCAGGAATCCAGCAAATTGCCCTCCGGACAGTAGTCGTCATCCGGGTGGTAGTAGGCCGGACCTATCCAGTAATTTTTGCACTTGATGCCAAAGTGGTTTCTGCTGTTCAATGCGAGTTCACTGCGCCCGCTGTTGGACTCCAGAATGCCCTGTGCGAGTTTGATGGAGGCGGGAATCCCGAAGCGCTCCATTTCTGCTTTGGCCAATCCGGCGTATTTTTCTATGTATTGCTCCACGGGGTCAGCACCAGCCAGAAGCGGGTATGATAAAAGAAGGGCAATAATTGTCAGGTAAAGGTTTTTCTTCAATAACATCGTCATTTTGTTGTACCCTCAAAAGCCATAGGAAAACCGGTTTTGATAGATCCGGGATGCACAGACATTCATGCCCACTCCTCCTGTCTTTTTACGGATGATCGTTTACAGCGCAAAAATACATACAAAAAAGGTGCCAACAGATGCAATTCGTTTGGTGGTGCAAATTGATTGTTATTCGGTTCAGAGGCTTTGTTTTTTTCTCCCGGGTGGACCCTTGTAGGGCTGGTTGTCATCTAACCAAAGCGCTTCCTGCAGGGCGATTTCCAGTTCCGGGTTTTTCAGGTCGGCCGGTTTATCTAAAAGAATCCCGGCCACCATTTTTCGCCCCTTGAAATCGAGTATTTCCGGTAAGTGTCTGAATTCCACTGCCCTTAAAAATGCCAGTTCGAGTTCCCCGGACTTTTGGGGATTGATGTAGCACACCCATGATTTTCTGTAAAAGAAGGGGATGCCGTATCGCAGCCGGGGGTTCAATTCCTCCGATTCCACCAACCAGTGAACAACGGCATAAGCCAAGTCACTCTGTTGTGGCGGCAATTTGCTGAGGTAATCCTCAATTTCTTCCATGGTCGGCGCTTTTATAATGAAAACCGGAATATCCAAGCCGGGACGGGAGTTGCCGAGGATATAGTGTTTCTTCTCTTCCAGCCTCCCTTTTCCCGGGTATTACAGTTGCGATAATAAAGATATGCCAATATATGTTATTTTTGCAACTATTTCTAAAGCAGAAACCAACGCAAAATGAGCACGAACGACAACAAATCCCGCTATTCCGATGAAGAATTGGAGGAGTTTGATACGTTGATCAGGGAGAAATTGGCCCAGGCCAGGGAGCAACTCAATTTTTATCAGGGTCAACTTGAGGAATTCACCGATCAGGGTGAGGCCAGAATCAAGGGTCTTGATGACGGAGTGGGCACCTCTGAATCAGAGCGACTGAACACCATGGTTGCCCGTACTCAAAAGTATATCCAACATCTGGAGAATGCCCGTGTGAGAATATCCAACAAGGTGTACGGTGTCTGCCGGGAGACGGGCAAACTGATATCGCGGGAGCGGTTGAAGGCTGTGCCCCATGCTACCCTGAGCATTGAAGCCAAGCAGAAAAGGGCATCCGGGGAGTAAAACATTTAAGCAGTAACTAAAAAGGGCAGCATTGACGTTTCGACAAAAAGCTATATGGTTGGGAGTAATCCTTGGATTGGTGATTATCCTGGACCAGGTTCTGAAAATTTGGGTTAAGCTCAACTTCAACTATGGGGAAGAGGTGTTAATTTTAGGACTGAGTTGGGCTCGTTTGCACTTTGTCGAGAACGAGGGTATGGCCTTTGGAATCACTTTTGGTGGAGATAAGGGAAAGATATTTTTGAGTGTATTCCGGATTTTGGCCGTGAGTTTCATTGGGTATTTGATCTACCGGCTGTTGAAAAACGGGGAATCTTTTTCACTGCTGGCGAGCATCACCCTGATTTTCGCCGGAGCGATGGGCAATATTATCGACAGTACATTTTACGGACTTATATTTTCTGAATCTCCGTATTTTGGGCCGACGGCCGATATATTTCCCGAGGAGGGAGGATATGCACCCATATTGATGGGCAAAGTGGTAGATATGCTTTATTTTCCCCTCATAGATACCAGTTGGCCCGAATGGATGCCACTGATAGGAGGGGACCGGTTTCAGTTTTTCAGGCCTGTATTCAACATAGCCGACGCTGCAATTACCACCGGGGTAATTAGCATTATACTGTTTCACAGAAGTTTTTTTCAAAACGGGCCGGTCATCAACAAACCGAAAAAGAACTCGGGAGAAGAGGAATAGTTGTTGAAGATCGGTAGAAAGTTGGGATGGGACCGGATTATAATTTTACTGTTGGTATCTATCCAATCTGTAACAGAGTCAAGTTTTTTCCAATAGTCCGAATTACTTGTTTAGAAAATTGTTGATCGCAAGTTCCGCTCTTTCAATGATCTCGTAGTCAATTGTGTAGTGCACAAACTTGCCGTTCTTTTCAGCGTGAAGGATACCTGCGTTACGCATTATCCTCAAATGCTGTGAAGTGATCGACTGTTCCAGATTCAGCGTATTGTAAATCTTATTGACATGAATCGTTGAGTGATTGTCAATAAACTTCAGAATCTTGAGCCGCAATGGATGAGCCAGTGCCCGGAGTATATCCGAGGAGACCCGCAGCTTCTCATTGTTGAAAGTGACCTTCGTCTTCCTCATGCGTTTCCTAATTTTGAGAAATAAATTAATATAATGACCTTAGGGAAGCAAATATCTGCATATTCTGCTTACTGACAAAGGAAAATATTAAAAAAAATTTGAATAGGAAACTGCCTCAACACCTACATGGTTGAAAATCAACTAATTGAAGCAAGAAAATTCTTTAAAAAAATTTTGTAAACGTTTGTGCTTCAGAGTATTCACTATTTGGTGATAAAGTAATACATTACCCTGCCAATTCCTCTACCAAACGGCTGATTTGGGCGAGTCTGTCCTTGTCGAGGCTGTAGTATATGAACTTTCCCTCCCGCTGGGTTGTCACCACTCCGGCTCTTCTCAAAATAGCCAAATGCTGTGATGCCACACTCTGTTCAAGACGCAATTTGATGTATATATCTGTGACGGTTAGAGATTCACTCTCCTCGAGCAGGTCGATGATGCGTTGGCGCAACTTGTGATTTACCGCGCGCAAAACCAGTACAGCTTTTCTCAAATCTGCGTAGTCCAGGTGAATATCCTTCCCACCTTTTTTAAGCGTTACATTTTCGTTCTTCTCTTTCATTTCGATTGGTTTGTTAATGTTTCATGGAATCGACCTACCTTAAGCCAAAACTGTACCAATTTTTTGACGAGGTGAAAAATGGTGAATTTTTCCATGTACATTTGCCTGTATTATAACGGCTTACAGACCTCCATTATTTGTAACGTATTTTAAGAACGCAGGGTTTGTTTAGGAGTTGTAATTCTGGCTTCCTTGAGATAGAGGGGTTCAAAATAGGCGGAGTCTTCGCTCTCGCCTCTGTGATAGCGCTCCAATCCCGGACCGGCCAATTGCTTTGCCTCACTCAGCAATTGAATTACCTCCCAGTGTTCCGGCATACCATTAAGCTGTCCGAGTTTATCTGCTCCGCTGCCCACGGCCACAACTTTGCCCGCATCGCGGAAAACCGGCTTTTCAAAAAAGTCGTCATCCAAAAGAACTGGACGCGGTGAGCTGATTTCTCTTAGTCGCTGGTCGTATGTCGCACTATAGACTTCCATTCTCCTGGCGTCAATCATCGATACAAAAGTGTCTCCCCCGGTTTTTTCGATGGCTGCTGCTGCCAATGCCTCCAGCCCACTCACTCCAAATATGGGCACTTCTGATGCATAACCAATGGCTTTTGCCAGTGCAAATCCGACCCTCAATCCGGTGTAACTTCCCGGGCCTTTGTTGATCACAATTCCGTTCAGCTCATCCGGTTTCAGATTCAACTCATCCAGCATTTCCCGGATGAAGGGCGCCAGCATCTCGCTGTGCTTATAGGTCTCATGGGTTGCCCGCTCCGCTACTATCTCCCTTCCGGAGGCTATACAGGCGGTGCAGCTTTTCTCCGTGGTATCAAAACAGAGTAACAGGGGTTCTTTCTGGTTCATGCTCTTTTCCATGGATTACTCTGAAGCGAGAATTTGCCTGTACCTGTCCTGATCGCGGATAACACCTATGGCCTCCTGAATCTCGCGGTCGCGGGTGAGGTTTTGTCGCGTTTTTCCCTCCTGAAAGTAATAGCGTGAAACTATTTCATCTTCCAAAAGGCGGATAATCTGGTCTTTGTGGTCCTCAAAAGCAGTGGATTTGGCATCCTCAATGGCTGATCGTATCTGGCGTACCTGTCTGTCGATATCGTTTCCGTACAAGCCTGTTTCAGCCTGTGCCACCAATTCATCCAAGGTTTTCTCTGCATCCAGTTTGAAGGCAAAATCTCT
>SKLY01000212.1 GCA_007121335.1 Saprospiraceae bacterium
TAATTTAAGCATTTTTTTTTTTTTGAATTGTTTAAGTCTGTTTTCCAGTGAATTGTGAAGAGCCACCAGCTAATTTTTACTCCTGGTGAAAAAATATTCAATTAAATCAACAGAATCCTCAATCCCTCCCCTGTTTCTGGAACAATCAAATCTTTGCTATGTCAGAAAGAGGCCGGGTCTTTCATTGACAATTGAATACAAAAGAAGGGCTAAATCGCACCACCAACCAACCATAAAAGCGGGAAAGGCTGCAAAAAATGAAGGATGGACATGGGGCATTGATTGATGGCAATAGTTCGAAGGACGAAATGGAAGTTGCGTCTGTAAGTTGAGTTTTTCTCATATTATTTCTACCTTTGATCCATCATTTTACAACCCTTTTCTTATGAAGATTTCAACATACTTACTGATTTCGGTCGCACTTTTAATTTTGATAGGCTGCAGTGGAGACGACGATGACTCTCCCGATTTCCCGCCGGAACTTCTTGAGGTGAAGGCTGAGCTCGAAACCCGGTACGACCAGATGAATGCAGACCTTTTGACACGGGTCAATTTTTTTGCACAAGTAGGTATCGATACTGCTGAAGTGCGAAACCATCTGGCAGAGCTGTACGAGGCCACAGACTTTGTCACGAACTTTGCCCATGTGGATTCAGAGGGGATTTTACAGTTGATTGAGCCCGAACAGTACTACGGTTCTCAAGGAGCTGATATCAGCGATCAGGACCACGTTATCGAAGCATTTTCTATCCGGGAACCGGTGCTTAGTAATGTTTTTACAGCAGTAGAAGGATATCGGGCAGTAGTTTGTATTCACCCCATTGTTCTAGATGAACAAATTCTGGGCACCCTTAATGCCTTGTTTCTCCCGGAAGAATTGTTGGGTCAAATCATTATCCCCCTGACCGAAGGAGAGGATATCGAAATTTGGGCCATGGAAAACACGGGCTATATATTATTCGATGAAGACAGTGAGGAGATCGGACTGAATTTGTTTTCCGACCCTCTTTATGAAGATTTTCCTGAATTACTAGAAGCAGGAAATTTAATAGCTACAGAAATGGAAGGTGAGACCCCTATACTTTTTTCCAATCCGGCACCATAAATCCCATCAACAAACACGCCTATTGGAAGACTTTTACCAGACACGGTAATGAATGGAAAATCGTCCTGGTAAAACCCGATAATTAAAATACCTTTTCTGCGGAAATCACGAGTCCTGTAGGGGTGGAATAAAATTGGCGGATGGTCCACCATAGCTTTGGGGACAGGCTTTTTTGCGAACGCAAGCTCGATGTGGCCGGTAGTATATCTATTCGCAGAGATTGTAGATTTTGGAGGACATTTTTGTCGGACGATAAATGTATTGATAGGTCAATACTTACGGCCGTGCGTATCTACAGATATCTCCGCCATTGTCAATTGTCAATTGAACCTCTGCGGCCTCCGTCTCCTTTGCACTCATTGCGGTGATTCTTTACTTCGCATTGACTCACCCCCCAATGCTTTGGGGGCTATTGACGCAAAGGAAATCGCTGAGCTTTTCTCTGCGCTTTCTCCGCGAACTCCGCGATCTCTGCGGTGATTCTTTAATTCCCATTAACTCACCGCCGAGGACGTTAAGCACGCAATGGAAGTCGCCAGGACTTTAGGTCAATTTATTCTCCGCGAAACCTCTGCGTACTCAGCGATCTCTGCGGTGAACCCAATAAACTATTATCCAATTATTTATGATTGATTAAAATTCTTAAATCGTAAAAAGTTGACTACCGGTTGTTGACATGAATTATGATGGGTGGATTTATGGTAGGACAAATACCCACGGCCGTGCGTATCTACAGATTTTTTCGATGCGGAAATTCGGGAAATTGATATATGAGATTGCATACATATCTATTTTTTACTATCTTGCGCCCCGTTTTTAAACTCCCCAAAAGTGCGTAAGAAGCTGAGGGCAAATAACATGATCAATTATGGCGATAAACTTTGAGGAACTCAAGGAGATATGTGAAGTTCCGGGAGCACCCGGATATGAGACGCGAATAAGGACCTATTTGAAAAAGCGATTGAGCGGTCTGGTGGATGAAATCGAAGTGGATCCGATGGGCAGCATTATCGCCCTCAAGCGCGGAAAAGAAAACAAACGGGTCATGGCCGCAGCCCACATGGACGAAATTGGCTTTATTGTCAACCACATCGACTCGGAAGGATTCGTGCGATTCCAGCCCCTCGGTGGTTTCGATCCGAAAACCCTGACCTCTCAGCGGGTCATCATCCACGGCCGGGAGGACATTCCCGGAGTGATGGGGTGCAAGCCGATTCACATTATGAAGCCGGAGGAGCGCAAGAAAAGTCCCGAGCTTCAGGATTACTTCATTGACACGGGTCACTCCAAAGAGGAAGTGGAGAAATTGGTCCGACCCGGTGACACCATCACCAGACAGGGGGATTTGATGCGGATTGGAAATTGCTTCAATGGAAAATCACTGGACAACCGAATCTCGGTCTATGTTTTGGTTAAAACCCTGGAGGCTCTAAAAGGAAAAACCATACCCTACGACCTGTACGCTGTTTTCTCGGTGCAGGAGGAAGTGGGGCTGCGCGGTGCGCGAACTGCTGCCAGCAGAATCAATCCCGATTTTGGTTTTGGGCTGGATACTACCATCGCCTACGACCTGCCGGGAGCCCAGGGCCACGAGATGGTCACCAGCCTCGGCAAGGGCACTGCCATAAAGGTCATTGACGGAACTGCTATTTCGGATTACCGCATGGTGGATTACCTCAAACGCACGGCCGATAAACACAACATCAAATGGCAGACGGAAATCATGTCCGCCGGTGGCACCGATACGGCTGCCATCCAACAATACGGCAGGGGTGGTTCGCTGACAGGCGCCATCTCCGTACCTACCCGCTACCTCCACCAAACCATCGAAATGGTCAATGAGGTGGATGTGGATAACAGTGTGAAATTGCTGACGCAGGCGGTGTTGCAGTTGGATGAGAATGATTGGAGCCATGATGTGACTGGTTAGAGTTGTGAGTTTTTAGTTTTGAGTTTTGAGTTTTTTGTAGGCGTAAGTGCAATGGATTCAATCATATATCTCATTTTTGGGGTTGTAGATTTTGGAGGATTTCTTCTCGGCACATACTGTCTTTATGTCTCCTTTGCACTCATTGCGGTGATTCTTTACTTCGTATTTACTCACCCCCCAATGCTTTGGGGGCAATGAACGCAAAGGAAGTCGCTGAGCTTTTCTCTGCGCTTTCTCCGCGAACTCTGCGATCTCTGCGGTGAACCCGAGTGATAGTTGGCCAGTGTGTTGTTGGTTAACCGTGATGGTTTTTGTGGGGATGGCTTTTCGCAAGTACGATCATGTGCATGGACCCTTCCACCCCACCCACCAGCAACAAAAAAACAGAGCTTTTCTTGAGAAATGACAATGGGTTTTCTCTATATTGTGGTTTTGTAAATCAGCAATACCACAGTCAATATGTCCCAATTAAAAGTACTGAAAGCGTCAGCGGGCTCGGGGAAGACCTTTAACCTCACACTGGAGTACCTGAAACTGGCGCTCAGCGGAAACCCGCGCTACTTCTCCCGAATCCTGGGGATGACCTTTACCAACAAGGCAGCGGGTGAAATGAAGGAAAATATACTGGAAGAACTGAATAAACTGGCCGTGCAGCCGGAGTCTTCGCCCCATTACAAAGCACTGACCAAATCCCTGGGATTGCCGGCGGGGAAGGAGAATGCAGTGTTGAAAACCCGCGCTGAAAAAGCCCGTCGCGCCATTTTGCTGAACTACCACGACTTTTCACTGTCCACCATTGATTCTTTCTTTCAGCGCATCGTCCGCGCCTTTTTCCGGGAACTGAAACTGGCCTCCAATTTCGACGTGGAACTGAATCAGGATGAGGTGATCTCCAATGCCATTGACGACTACCTTTTTACCATGGAGGAAGATGACCCGCTCATCGAACAGATCAATGCCATTCAGGACCAGTTGATCAGGGATGAGAAGTCGTCCCAAAACTACAAGAAAGAACTTAAAAAACTGGCCGGGGAATTGTTCAGAGAGTTGGATTTTTCGGTGTCAGCGCGCAGTGAGAAGGAACTCGGGGATTATAAAAAGAAATTAGTGCAGGAAATGAAGGGGATCGAGGGCCGATTCCTCGAACTCAGAGATCAACTCAGGGAAGAATTAGAAAAATTCGATGTCACGGCAGGCGATTTTTCCGGGGGGAAGTCCAGGAGCATACCGGTCATGATCCTCAATCGCGATGAGGATAAAATGATGGAAATTTTGGATAAAGCAACCATTCAAAGTAAGCTGGAATTAGAGGATGCGTGGGTCAAAAAAAGTGAAAAGGGGGAGCGCAGGGAACAACTGATGAACGCCTGCAATGCCTGCATGCCCATCGCCCTGGAGATAAAGGAATTTTTGACAGAAAATAAAGAGAACTACATCACCAACAAGCTGCTGCTGGAAAACTACCTCTCTTATGAAGTGCTCTCTAAAGTGGAGCAGATTATAAACAACTACCTGTCACAGGAAAACATCTTTTTGCTGGGAAAGACCTATCAACTGCTCAGGAACTTTGTGACCGAATCGGACAGTCCGCTGGTTTACGAGCGGATTGGGAACCACTACAAACACATTTTTATCGATGAGTTTCAGGATACCTCGCGGTACCAGTACGACAATATAAAACCCCTGCTGACAGAGTCTCTCTCGACCGGCAACTACAACCTGATAGTCGGCGACATCAAGCAGGCCATTTACCGGTTTAGAAATGGCGACTGGGCCTTGCTGGGCAGTCAGGTAGAGCGCGACTTTGGCGCTGTGGTAAATGAGGAAAAACTGCTGCAAAACTGGAGGTCGCGCGAGGAGATTATCAATTTTAACAACGACCTTTTTCCCGTGTTGACTGAGGCAGTGCAGCAACACCTCACGGGCGAAATGGAGGCGGCGGAATTCAGGCCCGATGAGCCGGTAACCTTTCAGTTTCTGGAGGAGATTTACCGGGAGGAAAACGTGAAGCAGCAGTACCCCGAAAAGGCAAAAGTGAGGGGAAAGGGGCATATTCAAATGGAATTCATGGCCTACGATCCTGAGGAAGTGGGGCAAAAAGAAGCGGTGGAGGTGGTGTATGAGCGACTGGAGGAGCAACTTCTCCAACTTGAAAAAAAGGGCTACAGCGCCGGTGATATCGCCATTTTGTCGAGAGGGAAAAATGACATCAAAGACCTCATTCCCCTGCTTGCCAACTCCGCCCAAAAATTTCCCGAAAGCCGGATTTTCGACTTTTTTTCCGAGGAAGTGCTCACCGTCTCAGACAGCCCCGCCGTCCAAATGGTGCTGTCGGTTTTCAGATTGACGGCCTACGGCATACAGGACCCCAAAGAGAAGAGGCGAATGATGCTGCAACTGGGATTTTTTGCACAAAAAGCAGGACTGAAACGGCCTTTTGAACAAAAGGGAAAATGGCCCGGACGCGGGGAGTTGAAATTGCCCCACGATCTGGATGAACTGGTGCAAAGCGGTGCCTCACTCGGCCTGGACGGCTTTTACAAAAAAGTCCTGAAGGTATTGGACCTCGGATCACCGGAAGCCAAAGGCCAGTTTTACTACCTGTCCGCACTGGAAGATGAGATTTCGGATTACGCCTCCAAAAACGGAAACGACCTGATCGGATTTTTGGAATACTGGGACGATAAGGGGAGCTCGAAAACCATCGAACCTCCCGGGGGCGCGGATAAAATGCAGTTGATGACCATCCACAAATCCAAGGGACTGTCTTTTGAAATTGTGATACTCCCCTTCGCCAATACGGAGTTGAGGCCCGACTTTTCAAAAACAAATATTTTGTGGGTGGAAGACAAGCGCTCTGCCAATGGTGAGTCGGCCGATAGTTCAGTTTTTCCGGTTAAGATGAAAGGCGACATGAAAGACTCCGCATTTCGATACGACTTTTGGAAAGAGTACTACGACCACTTCACCGACGAGATCAACAATTTTTACGTGGCCACCACCCGGCCCCGACAGGCCCTTTTTGTCTATGCTTTTGAAAAGCAGCGAAAAAAAGCAGATTTTCGCCCCCACTGCCTTCAGGATCACCTTTTAAATTTTGCCTCTGAAAAAATGCACGAAAAAGGGGAAGCGGAAACAGATCACCGGATATTTGTCAGTGAAAAAGACTCCTGGGAAGCGCTGAGTCCCCCTCCGGAAAAAGAAAGTAGGGAGACGGAACCAACTTTTGAGCTGAAAAAGCTGGAAGCCACGGGCACTTTGCCGGAAGTAAAGGGGAGCTGGCGGCCCAATCCGCTCTCTTCATCGACCCCGGAAGAACGCCATGCCGTGGAAGTGGGCCTTATTTTGCACAGAATACTGGAACTGGTCAATGTCAAAAGTGAGATTCCCGCGGCCATTCGAACGGTCATCGAGGAGGGAATGATCGGCCGGGATGAAAAAGAACACTGGAAAGAGCGAATCAATGCCGCCATGGGGCTGGACCCAGTTTCCGAATGGTTTGACGAGACGCTGGAGGTGATGAACGAGAGGGACATTCTCATTCCCGGAGGAAAGCGATACCGGCCGGACCGCGTGGTGATCGACAACCAAAAAGCAGTGGTCATCGACTACAAAACGGGCTCAGAGCATCCGTCTCACAACAAGCAAATTGAGACCTACACCAAAGCGCTCAGCCAAATGGGCTACACCGAAGTGGAGGGCTGGCTTTTTTACACGGATATTTTAAAAACCCGCCGGGTGGTGTAAACCGGATTCAAAAACAGAAAAAAGAGATCATGCGAAAAAACTCATTCCTATACAGGGTAGCGGAAGACATTGGAAAGCGATACGGCGGCCGGATGAAAGACCTCACCGTGGTTTTTCCCAGCAGAAGGAGCGGCCGGGTATTTCAACACCACCTCATCAATCAGGCGCAGGCCCCCGTCTGGTCCCCCGAAATACGCACCATTGACGAACTCTTCAAGTCCTGCAGCCAACTGACCGAGGCCGATCCCCTGACTTTGGTCACCATGCTGCACGAGAGCTGGAACGAAGTCACCGGACTGGACGAACCCTTTGAAAAATTTTACTTTTTCGGAAAAATGATGCTGGGGGATTTTGACCTGATCGACAAGTACCGCATCACACCGTCCAATATTTTCAGGCACATCAAGGATATAAAGGAAATCGAAGAGCAGTTCCAACTCACGGAAGAGGACAGCGAGGCGTTCCGGGAACTCAAAAAATACTTCCAGACAGAGCGGGCACCCAACAGCCCCGGGGGCGAATTTCTCAAGTCGTGGACCTCGCTTTTGCCCGTCTATCATTCCCTCAAAAACCGCCTTGAGGAGGAAGACCTGGCCTGGCCCGGCACAATCTACCGCGAAGTGGCCTCCCAACCGGAACGGCTCTCCAAAAAGGCCAAAGGCAAGTACATTTTTTGCGGATTCAACCGCATCAATCGCTGCGAACAAGCCGTATTCAACCACCTCCGGGACACGGGACTGGCGGAATTTTACTGGAAGGACGACCCACTGATACGGGAGGATTACAGGCAGGAAGCCGGGAAGTTTTTGGTACAAAATCTGAAAAACTACCCCCCCGTCACTCCCCTTGCCACCAATATGAAAGCGGACGAAAAAGAAATCAACATCATCCCGGTCAATTTTCAAAGTCTTCAGGTGCAGGTGGTGACGCAGTTGATGAAAGAAGCCTCGGTGGAGGACGGAAAAACGGGCCTCATCCTCAACGACGAGGACATACTGCTGCCCCTTTTGAGCAGCCTGCCGGAAAACGGCCTCAAAATCAACGTTTCCGCGGGACTGAATCTAATAAAAACCCCCGTTTACGACCTCATCCGCACGGTCATCGAACTGCACGAAAATGCGGAGCGCAACAAAGGCGATTTTCACTACAGAGACATCGAGCAGGTATTTTTCAACCCGCTGCTGCCCCACTTTTACCAAAAATGGCTGAACGAGGTCAAAATTACCAACGAAGACGGCAAACCCGATGACAGGCGAAGCCAGGTGTTTTTCAGCCTTTCGGAGCTGAGTCAGATGGAGATAGACGAACTGGTGCCCAAAATCTTCAAAGCGGTAAAAAATCCGGTGGATGTGGTACAATTGCTTTTGGAAGTCCTGAAGGATGTTTTTGAAATAAACAAAGAGGAGCGGGACGAGGAGAGCGACACAGAGGAACTGACCGGCATGTATAGCGAACTCATTGCCGAGGCCCACAAAGTGTTGATGCGGCTGCGCGAAACCCTGCCCGCCTGGTCGAAGGCGATTCAGTACCCCCTGCTGCGAAACATCATCCGCGACATCGCCCAAAACCGGCGAATTCCATTCAAGGGCGAGCCCCTCCGCGGAATACAGATCACCGGAGCGCTGGAGGCGAGAAACCTGGGTTTTGACCACCTCATTCTCCCATCCATGAACGAGGGTATACAACCGGCCGGCCCGCGACAGAGCCTGATTCCCTTTTCGCTGAAAAAGTACTTTGGCCTGCCCACCACGGAGGACGAAATGGCCGAGCAGAGTTATTACTTCCGCAGCCTCATTGCCGGCGCAAAGAAAATCGACATCATTTACGACGAATCGGTCAGCGGAATGCGAAAAAACGAGCCCAGCAGGTTTGTCCAGCAACTGATTTACGGGGACCTGCCCAACTGGAAAATCGGCAGCGGCAAAAAACTGCAAATTCCCATCGACAACAACATGCCGCAGCCCATCAAAGTCCCGCGCACGCCCGAAATCCAAAGGGACCTGCTCAATCAACTGAAGGAACGCGGCCTGTCGCCCTCCCGCTTTTTGGATTTTCTCACCTGCGAGCTCAGGTTTTATTTTTCCTACATACTCGGAGCGGATGAAAAAGAGATGGTGCCGGAGGAAGTGGATGCGCGCGTCCAGGGAAATATCCTGCACAGGGTGTTGGAGAATCTCTACAGAAACTACAAGGACTCCGAAGTCACCGCCGACCACATCGACCTTTTGTTAAAAAAACTCCCGTCTGAGGTGGAAAAGGTGCTGAGGGAGGAGCGCAAACTGGGCAACAAACGCATGGCCGGTCACGACCTGGTCGCCAAACGCTACATCGAAAAAATGGTCCGCAAGGTGTTGGTATTCGACAAGCAACGGGCACCATTTATAATCCGGGACCATGAGAAAAGAATCAATCTCGAACTGGAATTCGACGGCCATCCGGTGAAGTTCACGGGCTTTGTTGATCGGATCCACGAAACCAACGAGGGCCTCCACATAGTCGATTACAAAACGGGCAGCGACGCATCCACCGCCTCAAAGGCCAAAATCTACCCCATCCCGGGCAACGATCAGGAAAAGGCGGGCGATCTCAACCGCGCTTTCATCCAAACCCTCACCTACTGCTGGCTACTCGGTCAGGAAGACCCCTCTTACCAAAACCGCGAACTCATTCCCGAGATCTACACCACCCGCGCCCTCGGCAGCAACTACAATCCGGTTCTCAAGCTGAAGGAGCCTCGTGCTCGTGAGGAGGAAATGTTGACTACTTCGCATGAGTTTTACGGACCTTTTGTGGAGCAATTGAAGGAGAGTGTGGGGCGACTTTTGGATGGGGAGAGGCCGTTTTTGCAGGCGAAGGATGAGAGGGTTTGTAAGTATTGTGTGTTTCGGAATATTTGTATGCGGGGTGGTTCAGAGTGGTGAGATTGTGTGTGAGTTTTGGGGGGTTGATGGCGGATGGTTGATGGCTGCTTGTGGCGTAAGTTCGAAATAATCAGCAATTTATCAAACTTGGGGGATTTTCAACTGCCGGGATTTTCTTTTGGTGGTTCTAGTTTGGCGGTTGGTTTCCTGGGGTGATTGGGGGTTGGTTAGTGGCTGATTTACGGATTTGTGGGGCGGTGAAAAAGTTGATTTGTGGCTTGGTTTGTCCCAAATATTTGCTAAATTTGGGACGAAATTGAGGCAATGGAAAGACCACAAGTAGAAAAAAAGATTGCGGAAGCGCTGAAAACCTATCCAAAAGGAAGCATTCTTTTTGTGGATGACTTCCTGGATTATGGCAAAGCCGAAAGTGTAAAAAAAGCTCTGTTGCGCCTGAAAGAAAAGGAAGTCCTTGTCCGATTGGCTCACGGAATTTATCTCTATCCAAAAGTAGATAAGGACCTAGGAGTTCTCTATCCATCTACTGAAGAAATAGCCAAAGCAATTGCAAGACGAGATAAAGCCAGAATTGTTCCTACCGGTGTTCAGGCGTTAAACAAGTTGAGCTTATCAACGCAAGTCCCAATGAAAATGGTTTACCTGACTGATGGAGCAGCAAGAACGTTTAAGGTTGGAAAGCGAATCATTACATTCAAGAAAACCAGTCCTAAAAATCTTTTGGTAAAGGGAGAATTAAGTGGATTGGCAATTCAGGCACTCAAAACCATTGGACGAAAGAAAGTGGATGAAAAAATAATAGAAAAAATTCAGTCCATTCTAAAGGATGAAAAAGAGGAGAACATTATTTATGATGCGAAACTCTCCCCAGCCTGGATAAATAAAATATTAATGCAAGCGATCTGATGAATACAAACTGGCTCAAACTGTCCTAAAGATTGGGGGCACTCCAGATTGAATTTATAGAGAGCATGATCAAGCCAATGGCGTAAAAACAAGACATGGTTGTATCAGAATTTAATTCACAAATCACACTTAAGCTTCTTCAAAGCAAAAGAGAGAATCAATACTTTGAACGTAAAGGCATTGGTGAAAAAAGTACCAGTCCAACAAAAATTGCCAGTGAGTTAATTGGAATGCTTAATGCGGATGGTGGCATCTTGGTGTTAGGAGTTGCTGATAACGGGGAAATTCAGGACTTAAGCAAGATTCAAGAAAAGTTAAGTGATTACCGCAATCTTTCTATCGACTTTATAGAGCCGTATGGCAACATTAAACTAGAAGAAGTGGAAATAGAAGGAAAGCTTATATTTATCTACCATGTAGATCAGGATATTGAGCGAATTTTTAAGCGGAAGGATAACGAACAAATTTTCCTTAGGGTTGATGATAAAAATAAAAGATTAGGCCGGGATGCAGTTAGAAACTTAGAATTCGACAAGCAAATTAGAAAATTTGAAGATGAGCTAAATTCCGAATTTGATTTTGAGGACATAGACAAGAAACTCTTAGATCGTTATAAGGATAAATTAAACTATAATGGGGATATACTTGATTTACTGGTTAAAAGGCATTTAGCGGTGTGCAAAGACGGAGAATACACAATTAAAAATGCAGGCATTTTACTTTTTGCTAAGGATCCTGGAAAATATATAACATCAGCATCACTGCGATATATTAGGTACGAAGGTACAGAGGCTAAAGTTGGATCCGAACATAACGTTGTAAAAGATGAACGTTTTGAACACAACATTCCATGGATCATTAGTCATGTAAAGAAATTTCTAAAGGCCACTTTAAAAGATTTTTATTTTTTGGATTTAGAGAGTGGTCGATTTAAGAAAGTGCCTGAATACCCGGTAGAAGCCTGGTTGGAAGGTGCTGTAAA
>SKLY01000111.1 GCA_007121335.1 Saprospiraceae bacterium
CGTCGGTCGACTCTCGCAGATGCAAAGGTAGGTCACTTAACTAATTATTTTTAACCCTCGTAAAAAATTGTCTGAATAATAGGGGGCCGAACCACCAATCTTTGTCGTAAATCCAGTCATGTCTCCATAACTTATGATTATGATTAATTAGTAATGCGGAATTTGGCCCACATTGTAATGCCCTAAATATATTGATTCTTTTTAATATGCGGTAAGGCAGGTTTCTTGCATTAGTACTGTTAAAATACTGATAAACAATGGTATATATATATGGATTAGGTTAAGCTAAAAAATTGAAATCAAGATTGATAACAAAATTTGGCTGGCGAGGCAATGGGGTGTACTTTTGCGAAGATTATCTGGTAAATCTTTATTCTCTCGATATAGAGATTAATAGATACGGTCGCAGGTTCATAACAAAGGAATAAGAAGACGTAAAAGTACAGGATTTGATGTTGCCATTCCACTGAATATTTAATATTCGTTGGATTGACAATTGGTTTTGATAATCAATGAATTATTTAATATTAAAAACTTAATCTCATGAAAATTATTGACAAATTAGTTAAAAATGGCGTTGGTTTGACGCCTTTAGCTTCCAGATGCTCCATCCCTCTGATGGTTCTTTTGGTTGCTTTCCTCTTTTCCTCATCTGAGATTGTTGCCCAACAATCGGAAAGGAACTTCTCTGCGAGTACTTATGAAAATGTCCTGGATGCTATCGGAAACGAGGCTTTGGAAATGCGCCAGGAGGCCCGTAATGCTTCACCGGATAGTGATTTAGTAGCTCATTATCTCGGAGAGTATTACAACAATGTATGGACAGTATTTACCCAAACTGCCGACATTGAGCATGCTTTTTTTAGCTCAGCTGAAATATTTCAATCGGCATCCTCTACTTTTCAGGAGTCTGGTTTCTACGAAACACTTTTCCCCGCGGGCGCTAACCCAGGTGGGTCTGCACCTGCACCGGCTTTGACCATTACCGGTGACGATTCAGGTGGAGTTGAAAATCTTCTGAATTCAGATTTTGTAGATCTGGTTGAGGATATCGACCTCTCCCGCTCCTCTTATCTCGAAAAATTGAATCTGATTTTCGGCTACCTGCAATCCATACGATAATTTACTAAAACCATTAAATACTTATATCTCATGAAAAAAATTATAACAAACTGTAAAGTTATTTTTACTGGTTTGTGTGCTTTCGGACTGTTCTTCATGATCAATCCGAGTTCACAAGCTCAGTGTCCTCCCGGAGTACCCGGTACATATTGTATTCCATCATATGGAATTGGATGTACTTCATTAGATCAAATATTGTCTTTCGAATTGTTTGATCCATTTGGAAGCCTTATCTTTTCCCACAACCCTCCCTGTCCAGGCGGTGGTTATGGCGATTATACCGGTGATCCCAACCTGACCGGTTTTTTAATTCCCGGTGAGACCTATACATTCAATATGACGCACGGTCCAGTCTGGAGCCAGTCCGCCGGTATATACCTGGATTGGGGCGGCACCAATGACTTTTGCGACCCGGATTACGAGCTTTGGGTTAGTGGTGTATCCGCTTTATCTCACTCTGGCCAGTTTACAGTGCCCATGAATGCAGTACCGGGTCAAACCCGGATGCGGGTAATGTGTAGATTTGTTGGAACCGGTCCTACCAATGCATGTGTGCCCGGTAGTACCTTTGGTGAGGCAAACGATTACACCATGACCATTGGCGCTGCTGTGGATTGTGATATCATATGTCCCGATGACGTTGTTGTGGAGAATGACCCCGGTGAGTGTGGTGCTTTTGTCGATGGCCTTGGAGTTGTTGACTTCGAAGGAACAGAGTGTGGCGTATCTGGTACTCAATTGGTTTTCTCTGAGGATTTTAACAGTTGTTCTCAACCCGCCGGTTGGACTTTGACAACAACCTCCAATGAGCCTGCAGTTGCAGGCCCTTTCGGTACTGCTATGTTTTCTTTTGAGGTAGATTCCGATGATCCAGCTCCTTTTTGGTTAAGTACACCGGGATATCCAGATGGATTTGACGGCTGTATTGCCGTAATTGATGACGATGCCCTCGGCTCTGGTGCGGATGCGGAAGGGGTCCATTGTTTGGAGACTCCGGTAATTGATCTCAGTGACGGTGGTGCTGAGCTTGTTTTTGATTACCTGACCAGAGAATTTATAGGCGATGGCCAGGTGGTTGTTCAGGCATATAACGGTTCTGATTGGGTGGAGATTTTTTCTCAAGGTGGAACAACCAATGCAACCGGACAAAGCGTGAGCCTGGCTGCATTTGACAACAGCGATTTCAAACTGAGATTTTGCTACGACGATGAAGATTCATGGGCTTATGGTGCGGCATTTGACAATATAGAAGTTTATGCCAACGATCCCGATGTGGTGGTTGCTGACCCAGAGGTATTTAACAGCTACAACGGTGGTGAAGACGCTTCTGATTTTTATCCCGTAGGTACAACTACTGTTACCTATTTATCTTCAGAGGCTGATGGCTGTAGTTTCACAGTGACAGTTGAGGATACCGAACCACCAACACTTGTGTGTCCTTCGGATATTAACGTGACCTTGGACCCCGGAGAATGTGATCGAACTATAGATTACAATGTTGACGCATTTGACAATTGTCCTGCGCCTGCATCCTCTCTGGCCGGACCGTATTGTGATCCTTGTGACGATCCTCAGGCAGGCCAGGCACTGGCTTGTACTGGAGGAACCAATGCTGTTATTCAGTTTTTGGAATTTCCCGCTGCCGGTGATCTTGCCGGAATTTGTTATAACCAGACGAATTTTGATCTTGCCACTACCTTAACGGTTAATGTATATTCTGATGCCACTGGTGGTCAAGTTCCCTATGATGGTGGTCCTTTTACTCCCATTGCATCATTTGATTTTCCGGTAAACGCCGCCAATAATGGCAGTTGCGTATGTTTGGAATTTCCAAATTCTGTAAGTGTGAGTGGAAGTGGTGTTTGGATCGAAATTTTCACTCCGTTTGGACGGGTAGTGGAAACACCTCCAACCTGTGATGGTAATACCGGTACAGGTAATTTGACCTATATCAATGCTCCTGC
>SKLY01000241.1 GCA_007121335.1 Saprospiraceae bacterium
CAGATGAGGTTGTTGTCCGGTGCTTCACACACATCGATGCAAATTTCGAAGTCACCCCAATCCTCTTCCGGGGTATTTACTATCACATAGTAAAGAGTATTTGACTGAACGGGAATATTTTCAAGATCGACAGTACCAGAAGTGGTATTTTCACAACCGAGATCATCTCTTATGGCTGTAAAGCCTGAGCATGGTGCGTCAGCCCTTATCACTGCTACATCCAGGTCTGAATTGCTGGTGTGATCAACAGAGATACTCACCTCACCGACATTGTCTCCGGTGGTGAATTCAAACCAGACGAGTGCTTCGTCCTGGAAGTTGTCGATGCAACCATCTGTGGATGTGAGGTCACCGGGACATGCACCTCTGTTACTAAAGGTGCCACAGAAATTGTAGTTAAAGTTTACATCACTTCCCTGACCCAGATCGATGGCATCCTCACAGAGGTCGTTCTCCGGGGCAATTTCCTGAGCGGCCTCAAAAGTAAAGTCACCCTCGTCATCGAGACTGGAGGCTACCCAAAGGTAAATATTGTTGTAGTCGGCATTGTCGATATCGCAGAGGTCAATTTCCAATACGTCACCCTGCCCAAAATCGCAATTGCCCCATTCGGCCGGAGCATTGGTAACAGAGCCTGGGAAAGTCAGATCAGAACAAGCCGCTGCAGGAGCATCCAATATCATTACTTGAACCGCCAGTTCGTCATCAAAGTTACTGGATATATTTTCTATAGTTAATCTGGTTGCATCCGGGTCGATGTTCAACTTGTAGAATACAGCTCTCTCAACTGAATTGAGACCACAATCAAAATCAAACCAGGAAGTGAGATCTATATTGTCGTCGTAAAATGGATAAGCGCATTCGGTATTTCCATCAAAGGAGACTGTTTGATCCGGGTCCGGATTGAAATCAACATCCTCTGCATCGCAGATTATATTGTTTTCCGGTGGTTCACATGCAGAGATGGTTATTTCAAAGTCATCGTTCCAGTCATCGGGGTCGGTGCTGAAAAGAATCAAATAAGTGGTGTTGGGTTTGACGGCAATATTTTCAAGTAGTATTTCATCGTCGTTGTCCTCATCGGCGCAACCGTATCGGGCCAGAACAAATGTCTCACAAAGACCATCCTGGTCTTCAAGTACAGCGATTTTCACATCTTCTTCGGAGGGGTTTTCAAGAAGGAGATCGATTTCACCTACTCCGTCACCGGTTGTGAATTCAAACCACACACTGGCACCGTCGTTGAACTCCAGTGCACAGGGATCGGCTCCCGGGGCAAAATTGGTTCTACAGGCGTTGATATTGCTAAAAGGACCTGAGGTCAACTCACCATCGTGGTCGAGCGAACCTAAGTCTTCGGGTTCATCATCGCACTCGCTGTTTTCGGGCCTTATAATTTGTGTGACCTCAAGGACGAAGTCAGCGCCCTCACCCTCGCTGCTGGCTACCCATAAGAAGACGTTGTCGAAATCGAATCCATCCAGTGCACAGAGTTCGAAGGTGACTTCACCGTCCTGAATATCTCCGGAGAGCAATTCTACCTCATCCGGGTCTTCGTAAACAGATTCGCCAAAATCGGTTAAGCCTACATCCGGGCAGACGTTGTCGAAACCTATAAGTCCCACCCAAAGGTCATCGGCAGAGCCACTGATCCACTCTATTTCCAGAAAAGAAGTGCGCGGATCGAGATCGAGTTTGTAGAAAAGTGCACTGTCCGCTCCTGCAATTCCAAAATCCTGGACATTGGGAAAGGTGTTGTCAGTGACAAAAGGGACTACATCTTCTATGGTCCCGTTGAGGGTTTCCGTTTGTTCACCAGTTCCAAAATTGATTGGATTGTCATCGGCATCACATGGGGTAACATGAGATTGGCCGTGTAAGGAATTGGCGAATAGGAAACTAAACATTAAAACAATTGTAAAGTACTTTTGCATCGTCAACCAGTTAATTATTTGATAAAGAAAACGAAGGGCTAAGTTGCGATATTAATCTGATTCTTAGAGCCTCGGACACTACTTATTTTATGTCAGAGTTCAGTTTTTAACATTTCGTTGCCCGGAGAAGCAAATTTTTAAAAAATTATTTTAGGGCATTTAACTCCTCCATTGATTGTCCAATTACCTTGCAAGCAAATCGGATCTCCTCTACGTCAATTGTCAATGGAGGTGAAATTCTCAACTTTCCGGTTTCGTAGAGAAACCAATCGGTGATCAGTCCCTTTTGAAGGCATTTTTGCACAAGCGTTTTTGAATGCTCAAAACCACCTGTTGGGACTCCCAGCATCAGTCCTTTGCCACTCACTCCTTCAATGCCCCATTTCAGGAGCTCACTCCGAAAAAGTGCTTCCTTCTCAGGCACCTTTTCTATCCAACCCTCTCTGCTGAGCAACTCCATGCATGCCAGAGAGGCTGCACAACTGACAGGATTCCCGCCAAAAGTGGTTATATGCCCCAGTATGGGATTGTCGGAAAGCACCGACATTATTTTTTTTGACGAGATGAATGCCCCGAGAGGTAGTCCACCACCCAGTGCTTTTGCAGTCAGGAGTATATCAGGTGAGATATCGCAGTGCTGGTGGGCCCAGAATTTTCCGGTTCTGCCCATGCCGGATTGTATCTCATCCAGTACCAGCAGACAGCCGGTTTCATTGCAGCGGTTGCGCAGGGCTTTTAAATAACTTTTTTCTGCGGGCAGATATCCCGCTTCCCCCTGGACTGGTTCGACAAAAACTGCCGCGGTCTCATGTGTAATTTTTTTTAGATCAGCTTCCTTGTTGAATTCCATAAAATCCACTCCCCCCAGCAGTGGTTTGTAACCGGAGGAGTAATAGGGATCATCCATCAGGCTCAACGCCCCGGTACTCGATCCGTGGTAGGCCCTTTTACAAGCCACGAGGCCTTTTCTTCCTGTGTATTTGTAGGCCAGCTTAATTGCCCCTTCAACAGCTTCAGACCCGGAGTTGACGAAGTAGATGTTATTGAGTGAGTCATCCAGTGTGCCGGCTATGAATTCTGCCAACTCAGTTTGTCGTGAAAGGACGAATTCGCCGTAAACCATGGTGTGCATGTAGCGGTCGATTTGATCTCGAATGGCTGCCTTTATCCCGGGATGACCGTGTCCTGCCGCACTGACACTGATTCCGCTAATAAGGTCGAGGTATTTTTTGCCATCCGCGTCGTAAAACCAACATCCCGCTGCCCTGACCGGCTCAAACATCATAGGTTCTCCGCTGGTTTGTGCGAGGTATTTCTTGAATAAAGTTCTTTGCCAGGATACCATTTATATAAAGTATGTTTTTGGCAAATGTAGCGAAAAGGTCATTAAGCCTTTGGAAAAGTGAGGGGATGTTTACCTCAAAGGGATTCTTCGCAATTATTTGTAATAGGTGATTTGAAAGTATTCAAAGAGGTGTAGTTGTTAATCTGAGGGGGATTTGTCAATTGTTTCTTGCCGCAAGGAGTTTTTTAACTGACTTATTCAGAACAATCATCCCATTTGCTGTAGTTTTACGTTGTAGTTTCAATAAAAAATGTTTGTATGAGAAGCTTCCTGCTGATAGGCGTAATGTTGATGACTCTGGGATTGTTACAAAACGGTTGGTCGCAGGGCATTGATTTTTTTGAAGGAGATTGGGAAGAGACGCTTGAACTTGCCCGGGAGAAGGAAAAACTGATTTTTGTAGATTGCTTTGCGGAGTGGTGTGGACCATGTAAACGCATGGCTGCACAGGTTTTTCCAGACCCGGAAGTGGGTGAGTTTTTCAATGAGCATTTCATCAATCTGAAGTGGGACATGGAAAAAGGCAAGGGACTGGAGTTTAGACAAAAATATCCTGTTTCTGCTTTTCCCACCCTCTATTTTATTGATCCCGAGGGTGAAGTGGTAGTGAGTGTTTCCGGTGCGCGTGATGCGGCGGGTTTAATTCGGTTGGGTGAAAAAGCGCTGGCCAGTTACAATCCCTATGCGGATTATTCGATTCTGTACGAAGAGGGAGACCGCTCTTCTGAAACTATTTTTCACCACTACAATAATCTGCGCAGGGAAGGACAGAACATCCGGCCCCTGGCCAATGATTATTTCCGCGCTCAAGCCGATATGAGCGATGAATATAATCTGCGACTGCTTTCGGTAGCTGTGGAAGAAGCAGACAGCAGGTTGTTCGACCTTTTGATTGAAAACAGAGAGGGAGTGATAGAGGCCATAGGAGAGGAGGAGTTCAATGAAATAGTGATGGACGCCGGGTGGAATACCGTGTCCAAGGCAATGAACCTCCGGGAACCCTTTTTGGTAGAAGAGGCTATCAACAAAATAAAATTTGCAGATAACCCCAATGCCCGTTCTTTTGAACTAAGGGCACCTATTTACTACGCCATTCAAACCAGAAATGAGGATCAGTACCGTGAAAATATGGGTCCTTTCATCAGGGAGTTGGGGGACCAGGAAAATGACCGTGCTGTGGAGTTGTTTGATCTGGGTATGCGGTTTTTCAGTGATAATTCCGGCTTTGTGGATTTTTTAGAGGGGGAGTGGAGGAGACTTGCAAGGTCGTCCGAGAACCCCGAAATTATTTTCCGCCACGCACGCCTGCAACTAAAGTTGGACAACCAACGTCAGGCTTTGCGCTCCGTGGAAAGAGCCATCGAGAAACTGGATGAGGATGATGAGAGATTGGGCCTTTACGAAGAGTTTCGCCAAAAAATCAATTGAGTAATCAAAATAGAGGAAATTGGAGCTTGAAAAAATTTCCTGGTTGTGGTTGCTGGTGCCCATTGTCCTGCTGATTGCTTTTTGGATGTGGCAATACAGACAGCAATGGTTTATGCTCAAGAGTACCTTTGGCACCGATATGTTAACACGGCTTATCCCGGGTTTTTCCTATCGCTTTCGGCAGACCCGTCAGCTATTTCTGCTCTTTGGACTTTTTTTCCTGGTATTGGCAATGGTAAATCCTCGTTTTGGTGGTGAGCGGACAGGGGTGGATTTAGAAGTGGTGAATGTAGTGATCGCCATGGATATGTCCTACAGTATGCTGGCAGGAGACAGAACCCCTAACAGGCTTGAGGTTGCCCGGCAAAACACCATACAATTAGTAGATGAACTCAGGGGCAATTATTTCGCCTTTTTGCCATTTGCCGGAGTGGCGAAGTTAGAAGTGCCAATCACCACTGATTTGGACGCGATCAAAGGCAATATTCGCGCTGCGGAGGCCGGTATGATGCCTGTACAGGGAACTTCATTTGCGGCTATGCTGGATGAAGCTTATAACTATTTGCAGCAATTGGGAAGTGGTGTTTTGGTGGTGCTGACCGATGGCGAGGATCACGGTTCGGACTTTCACGGCAGTCTCGGTCAAATGAAACAGGGCAATTTTCCTGTTTTTGGCATATTGATAGGGGACGAGCAGGGAGCTCCGATACCTTCAAAAGATGGGGACTCGGGCCAATTTCGCCGGGATGCGGAGGGGAATCAAATCATAACCAAAATAGAGCGAGAACCAATGGGTGAACTTTCGACTGAGACCAATGGTTTTTTGGTAGTGAATCCCGGACCGAATGAACTTCAAAATTTAGCAGAGCGAATTCGCGATTTCAGGGAAGGCGGCATTGCACAGGGAACCTATCGAACCTATTTTAATTTATACCCGTGGTTGTTGACTATGGGTTTTTTATCCCTGCTTCTGTATTGGTTTTTGCCGTATTTTTATGCCGATAAAAAAGTTGGATAATGGGCTTTTACCAACATATAATTTTTCCCGTAAAGTGCATGACAATCCTGTTGATTGCAATAGGTACTACCGGATATCTATATGCCCAGTCCGGTGTCAATCTCAAGGCTGAAGGAGATCGTCTGTTTCTGGAAGGAGAATACGAGGCTGCTGAAGAAATTTACCGTTCGATTCCCGAATCTGAGCAACGCCCGGAGCTCTTGTACAATTTGGGCAATGCACTTTACAAACAGGGGCGATACGAAGAGGCAAAAGAGTATTATGAGCGCGCTGCTCAAAGTCTTGAACTCGATGACCAAAGTGCTGATGCCTGGTTTAATATGGGAAATTCGCTTTTTGAAAAGCAGGATTTTGAATCAGCCATGGAATCTTACCGGAAGGCTCTCTTGCAAAATCCGGAACTCCATGAGGCACGCAACAACCTCCTGCTTAGTAAAATGATGTTACACGAGATGCAACAGCAACCTCAGCCGGAGGATTTTGAACAAGAGGAGGGCGATTCACCCGATGCTGATGAGATGGCTGAGACCGGACCGGATGAGAATGGGATGGAGGAAGATATGTCAGATGCAGACGGAATGGCTCAGATGGAGGATGAGCAGCAGGAAGCTGAGGGCAATGAGGATATGGATGAAAGTGAGTTGGAGACCATTGACCGGGACAGATTGGAGCAGTTGCTTCAACTTGCAGAATTGGATGATATGCAGACAAGGAGAAGGATGAACGAAAGACAATCTGAGGCTGATCGTACGTTGAAAGACTGGTAAAAATTATTCACAAAAATTGACTGGAAACTATGAAGTCTTTAATAATGTCATTGTTGCTGGTATTTTTCGGTGCAGGTCTCCAATCCTCAGAGGTCAGCTTTAAGGTAGAAGTGAGCACCGATACTGTTTTATTGGGTAATTATTTTGAAGTAAAATTCACCATAGAAAATGCACAACCCAATTTTTCCCCTCCGGAATTTACCGATTTTGACATCGTAGGAGGTCCCAATCAAGCCTCCAGTTTCTCAATGATCAACGGCCAGGTCAGCCGCAGTGCATCTTTCACCTATTTTCTCAAACCGAGGGAAGAAGGAGTATACTATATTGATGCAGCAGCCATTGAGGTGGACGGCAAGTTAATTGAAACCCCTCCCGTGGAAATTTTTGTTCTTCCCAACCCGGACGGCATTATTGAAAATCCCCATCAATTGAGGCAAATTGAGCCGGAAAGGGACCGCAGAGAACGGGAAAAAGAACCCACCGAACCGAGACGCACTATCAGGTTATGACATTGGAAAAAGCCCGGATGAGGACGGTATTGTTGTTAATGGTTTTATCAGCCGTGGTTCCGGTAAGACTTTTCGGCACTGCGCAATTCGAGGCGCAAGTGAATCCGGATGCGGTTTATGTCGGTGAGACCTTTGAGTTGAGCTTTAGTTTGACAGGTGCCGACTGGGGACAACTTGATCTGCCCGATTTATCCGCTTTTGAAAGAGTGAGCGGACCTGCTATGGCCATTCGAACAACCATAATTAATGGCCGCATGGAGAGAGTTACTACCCACACTTACCGGCTGAGAGGTCTGCAGGAGGGCACTTTTTCCATTCCTGAAGCCCGCATGTTTACCGATGGAAAGATTTACACCAGTTCACCGGTTCAGGTGATGGTGTTGGACAGAGACGAGCATGCACCTACAGACCGACCTTTTTTCGCAAAAGCGACCTTGAGTTGCGACACTTGTTATGTCGGGCAGCAAATTGTCCTCGATCTGGTTCTCTACAGCCGGGTTCCCATTGCCGATTACGCCGTAATGCAGGAAGCCGAATTGACCGGTTTTCACAGTCGTCGTTTCCGAAACCTGAGAAATATTCGAACCGGGCGAGATACTCTGGATGGGAGGTTGTACAATACGCGGGTTTTGGCGAGGTACATATTGTTTCCACAGCACCGGGGGGAATTTGGAGGAGAGCACTTTGAACTTCGCGTGGTGGAGGAAGACCGCGATCCGCGATGGAGGGGCATGTTCAGATTGCGGGGTGAAGTTCATTATACCAGGGTGAAAATTCCGGAGTTTACCGTTCTTAATACTCCGCCCAATGCTCCGGAGGGATTCAATGGACACATCGGCGATTTTGAGATAAGCACGGTGTACAGGGACCACCAATTAAAACAGGGAGAACTCTGGCCTGTGTCGGTTATCGTCCGGGGTAATGGAGACCCTGCATCCATGCGCCCCCCGGCCTTTAAACTTTCCGAGGGGCTGACCCTGTCAGATATTCGACTGCAGCGCGATGATGTCACCGAGCGGGGTGGAGGGCTGCGTACCACCCGAGAGTGGCAGGCCTTATTCCGGGCCGATAGTGCGGGACTTGCCACCATTGATTCCTACCTGATTGCTTACCAAACCGGCCGGGATACTTTTAAAAAAATCAGTGGAGAGCGGATAAATGCCTTTGTAGAGCCCGGAGACCTGCTCGGGGATGGAGACCCCGAAACGGTAGCTCCCTCTGCAGATGAAGACCAATCCAGACAGAGGGAAGGTGTTCCAAATTGGATGGTTTACACCGGATTTCCAGTCCTGCTCATAATGGGTTTCTTGTTCTATCTTTTCTTCCTAAAAAGGTCCGCCGTGAGGACTGCTCTAAATGACGAAGAGGCCCTCCTCAAAAAACTGAAGCAAGCCTCCACTTTTTCCGGTCAAACTGACAAATCGCATTACGCCAAAGTTCTGGATGTTTTGGACCAGTATATTCTCCATTTGATCAAAGTCCCCATGTCCGAGTGGGATGAGAATTTGCTTGAAACGCATTTGACAAATGAGTTGGACGATAATCGCGCTGAAAAACTACTAGATCTGCGAAAAAATTTGATTGCTGTTGTTTTCGGTAATCAAACGGTGAAAGAAGACGACATAACCCAATTGATCAAAGATCTCATTTCCGACCTGGGTTGATTCCGTGTTAACTTTTTAGTGCATTACATAAACTTAACAGTCGCAAGCTGGCATATAAGTCCATGAAAATATTATATTTGCCATTGAATTAGGCATTTGTAAGGGCAATAAGTTGTCTTGCAAATAGATTCTAGAATTCAGGGAAAACTCCACCTTTCTTACCTGTTGAAAATGAGTGGGTTTTTCATTGCAAAATTTACCTAACTAAAAAATTTAAAAGATGGCAAAAGTTTACACTAAAAATTTACTACGCAAAAAAAACACCTTACTTGCCAGTTTTTTTGCCTTTTCGTGCATGTTCTGTATGTTTTCTTTCCAGATCAGTGCACAATCTGTAGATATTTTAGAGGAGAGTTTTAGGGACGGTTCAGTTCCTGCAGGCTGGACTGCAGTCGAAATTGACATGCAAACCGGTGTAGGTGGTTATGCTCGTTTTGATGAAACCACCTCTGTATTGACTTCACCTGTGCTTGATCTCACTCCATACAGCAATGTAGAGTTGGAATTCGATGTTGCCAAATGGGGTAGTGGGGCTGATGGACCCATAACCGTGCAGGTCTCCGATGATGGAGGAGCCACATGGACAGCTCAGGAGTTTGACTCTCCCATTCCGACCGGTTCATCCTATTTGACTTCAGGTCCCACCCCTATAACTGTTACGGGAGACAATGTGAGAATTCGTTTTATAAGAGAAGACAGCCCAAGTCGCAAGCGTTTTCGCGATTTGACCCTAACCGGTGATGGTCCCCCACCTCCTCAAGAGGTTACGATTATCGAGCCTACTTATATCGATGATTTTTCAACCAACCCTTTCAACAATGGATGGAGCGATCAAAATCTAACCGGAGACCAGGAATGGGAATATGGGGCCAATTTTAACAATGTATCCATGAGTGCCTTTTCAGGTGGCTGCCAGGTGAATGAAAATTGGTTGGTAAGTCCCGGATTTGATCTGACTGAAACTGAAAATGAAGTTTTGTCATTTGATGTTGCCCTGGGTTTTGCCGGTGACAACAATCTGGAAGTGCTTTATTCAACAGATTATTCAGGATTGGGTGACCCCAATGACGCCACCTGGACTTCCATAACCTCCATCAGTTCGGATGACTTTAGTTCCAATAATGTAAATCAGACCTTCGGTGACTTTGATGATCTTGAAGGTCTTGGAGATACCGTTTTTGTTGCATTTAAGTTTGAATATGAATCTGGTGCTTGTGCCACCTGGAGAGTGGCCGGATTTTCTCTGATCTCTTCCGAAGCACCCCCCGCACTCACCGCTATTGATGATCCTTACGAGCAAGACTTTTCAGATTTTGTGAGCTTTGAAACGCTACCTGCGGGCTGGGGTGTATCCAACACCACTTATTCTGGTGACTGGGGAATGGCAGGGGCCGGGCTCAGAGGGAATGACAATGTGCTTGGTTTTCAGCATACCGGTGGAACAGGATTATTCACTGCCACCCTGAATCTCATCAATGAAACCGGTGGTCCCATTGAGCAACTGGAAGTGGTGTACACAGGTAAGGTAGAGCGGGTTGATCAAGGCAGGTCTCCTGAATGGACGGTGCGAGTAAATGGAGTTGTGGTGCCCGACCTTTTCTACAGCACAGAAGATGGGGTGGATGAGGAAGTAACGGCTGTGATAGGTGGGATTTTCATTCCCGAAGGTGAGGATGTGGTTATTGAATGGGAGTCTGATAGAGGAGAACCCGGCGGAGCCAGCAAGCAAATCGGTATTTCCGATGTGAGTGTAACTGCTTTGGAAGCTCCTGATTTGGCTCAACCAATACTGAGCGAGCAATCGGACACTTATTTTGAGGACCTGACTGTTTTTGTCACCAATTTTGACAACTACGGCCCGGTAATCGATGTGCGATTCACAATGGACGGCACCGATCCCGATGCAGACAGTGAGTTGTATGATGACGGTGCGGGAATTTTTGTAGAAGACGGAAACGGGCCGGTAAATCTGAGAGTGCGCGCGATCAATACCGCCAGTGGCGAGGAGAGTGCTGTCACCTCTGTTGATTATGTTTTCCCTGTCAATATTGCGGATATTGAAACCCTGAGAGACCAGCCCACGGGCTCTACGCTATACCGCCTTGACAACGAAGCTACCTTTATCGGAGGTACAAACTTCAGAAACACCAAGTTTTTCCAGGATGGTTCCGGTTTTGGAATACAAATAGATGATGCACCGGCTGGGATTTTTAATCCGGGCGTAATAGATACAGATTATGAAATTGGTGACAATGTAGCCGGTATTGTGGGAACCCTTGGAGTTTTTCAGGGGCAGTTGCAATTGGTGCCTGTATTGGATCCGGGTGCCCCGGTTTCTACCGGGAATGTTGTGGAGCCGGTCAACCGCACCATGGATGAATTGACAGCAGACGATCAGTCAAGACTGGTCAGGGTCATGGATGCGGAATTTTTGATCACCGGTAGTTTTGGAGGTGGTGGATGGTCCACAGTCATTACAGATCCAAGTCTCCCCGGATTTACCGGTTTGTTCAGAAATGTATTTGGAGATTCCGATATAACAGATTCTCCCATACCGGAAGTCCCGGTTAACATTGTGGGAATCATTCAGGAAAACAACAGTGGTTTGAATCTCGCTCCTCGTGGATTGTTTGACATTACTGAAAGAGCGAAGATATC
>SKLY01000257.1 GCA_007121335.1 Saprospiraceae bacterium
AAGAACTGTTTCCGCGAAACTTTTGGCGAATCAAAGAGAAATCACATCCCCGTAATTCTCAGGCTGAACTATGTTGACCTCCGGCTCAAGGAAAATCCCAAATTCTGCTGCCACGGAGCGCTGGACTTCACCGGCAAAAGTCACCAGATCAGATGATTTTGCTCCGCCCCGGTTGACCAGGACGAGTGCCTGCTTTTCATAACAGCCCACAGGACCTTTGAGTTTACCCTTAAAGCCACAACGCTCAATCAGCCAACCTGCCGGGATTTTGTACATCATCCCGGAACTTTGCAACTCAAAAAACACCACATCCGAGTGCTTCTTTTGAATTGATTCAAGGGTACCGGCATCCACCACAGGGTTTTTGAAAAAGCTTCCCGCATTCCCAATTTGCCCGGGGTCGGGCAATTTTGACTTTCGGACTTCCACCACTGCCTTAAAAACATCTGAAATTCCGGGATTTTCGACTCCCTTTTTCTCCAGATCACCAGCCAGTGCACCGTAAGAAGTATTGATCCGGTGGTCTCGGGTGGTGAGTTTCAGCCAAACATCCGCAATGATAAACCGGCCTTTGTACCTGCCTTTAAGCACACTGTCCCGGTAACCGAATTCCATTTCTTCGCGGTTGAAGCAGCGGTATTCTCCCGTTTGCAAATCGAAGGCATTCAGACAGACAAAAACATCTTTGAGTTCAACCCCGTAAGCACCGATATTTTGAATGGGCGCGGCACCAGTACTGCCTGGTATGAGCGCGAGATTCTCAATGCCACCGTAGTTCTCTTTTACGCAAAAAGCAACCAGTTCATGCCAGTTCAAGCCCCCACCTGCATTTACCAACACATCGGAATCACTCTCCCTGGTTTGAAGTTTATCCAGAGCAATTTGCACCACCAGGCCGTCAAAATAATCCGGCAGCAATAAATTGCTTCCACCACCGAGAATCAAATAATTTTCATAGCGGGAAATCAGCTCCGGCAATAGCGACAATTCAGCGGGATTGTCTAACCTCAAAAATGCTCCGGCCGTACAGTCCAGCCCAAAGGTATTGAAGTCTTTGAGTGAGAAATTGCTTTGAATAGTATCTGTGGAAACTTGCATTCAACCATTTTTCTTTAAAAACGCCTATCCGCTCTGAAAACTTACCTCACGTCCCTTAACTGCAATCTTAACAGACCATTTTTGCAGGGAAGTATTTGAGATGCAAAGAAAAGGAGATTTGGGCATCTATTTAGTTTCCGGTTGAAAATTTGCTCTTTTGTGGCGAGTAAAAAACTGCCACATTTTTGCACTGGCATCAATATCCCTGTTGGTTCTTCCACTGCCTGAATGCGCCCTGGAACCGGGCCAGGTATGTCCTCCTCCGTAAACTTTCCACAACTCCACTGCAGTTTGATCCTGGCAAGGACTGTGAGACATTCTCACAACCGATATCACCCCCTGGTCGTTTGAGAAAGTCTCCATTGTATCCCGCACCATATTACAGCCATTTTGCAGTACCCAGTGATCCGTAACTTCTTCAACAGGTTTGACCCAGGATTGTCCCTCGAACAATATCACCCTGTCGTCATTTCCGTGCACAATCATGACCCCCACGGGATATTCCGGTTCGCAATCCAGGAATTGGGAGCGGCCCATGCTTCCACCAACCGAGGCAATGGCGGCAAGCCGGTGACTCATTCGGCAGGCCATTTCAAAACTCATAAATGCCCCATTGGAAAAACCGCAAAAATAAATTCGCTCTGAATCTACAGGATACCATTTTTCCAGGCTGTCCAACATGGAGGACAGAAAGGCCACATCATCCACATTATTGAGAGTAATACCAAAATTCCAGGATGCCTGAATGCCTTGCGGGAAAATCGCGATAAAGCCCTCTTCCTCTGCCATTTCTACAAATCCAGAATAATTTGATATCCTGCGGGCACTTTGTGTGAACCCGTGGAGCGCAACCACGACAGGGTAGCCCGACTCACTGTACATTTTTTCCGGCACCTTGACCAAAAAACTGCGCTCCAACCCTTCAAACTCAAAGGACTTACGTTCCTGTGAATGTATATTGTGCGTACCACACAAGAACAACATGGCCAGCAGGAATGAAATCCTGTAAAATCCCATCATGAAAAAGGTCTTTGTATTGTATTTCGACATTGTAAGCTACAGACTGTAAAAAAGTGAGGATTTATAATAATTCTCCAAAATTCATCGTAAATTTGGTGCCGATATAACGAACTATACATGATCAAACACATAATTACTTCAATTATTTGGCTGTCTGCCACTGCTCTGATCTTTTCCTTCAGCCTGACAGTGGGCATTGCACAAACAAATCCGGATGTTGAAATACTCGTTACTGAGGGTGATACGAGTTTCTGCATTGGCGAATCGATTACGCTGGCAGTTTCTTCAAATGAAATCCCCGACTCTGTCAGATGGAACCCTGAGGATTTATTTGCAGATCCCTCAGCCCTTGAAGTCACCATAACCCCGGAACAAACCACCGAGTTAGTATTGGAGTTTTTTACTGGAGATTCCATTTTTACAGCCTCTCAAACCATCATTGTGGATGATTTGTCACCTTTGGAATTCACTACCAGAGATACCATCATTTGCCAGGGTGAGAGCTTGCAACTGACCATAGGAATGGGCGATCCGGGAGCCACATACGCCTGGACACCCAATGAATATCTCAGTGACAGTTCTGCCTACGATGCCATTGCGACACCGCAAAGCACCATTACTTACATTCTTTTTGCGGAAAGTGAAAATGGCCTGTGTACAGAAGTTGATTCTGTAGAGGTGGAAGTGCTACCCAACCAACTGGAAATTCAACTCGACGACATTCACTATGTCTGCCTGGATACACCAACTACAGAAGTAGTTCTACAAACTAATTTCAATCCGCCCGGCTCAACATTTGAGTGGCAGCCCAATGATGGGAGCCTTAATGACAGGACCATTTCATCCCCTACTGCGACTATTGATTTTTCTACCAGGTACACAGT
>SKLY01000093.1 GCA_007121335.1 Saprospiraceae bacterium
GCGGCTCTGCGTGAAACCAATATCCTACGCATCGAACCTCCCAAAATAAGTACCCTTTACGAAACCTCAGAATTCTCGCCCGAAACAAGCATTGTCAACTAGCCTGCCCCCAACTCTTTGGTGGGTCCACTGTCAATTGTCAATTGGATTCTCCGTGATCTTCGTGGCTCTGTGGTGGACCATTTTCCAGTTGTGAATTGGTGAGTCTGCTTTCCCAGTTATGAATTAGTGAGTCTGTGATTTAGTGAGTTGTCTGCAAGACGCGCTACCTTGATGTAGCCGACAGTTTTTCCATTCGCAGGGATTGTAGATATTTGAGGAGGTTCACAGGGATGGGAGTATCTAGCAGATTGAAAACCCGGGGAATTGACCATTTTACCCAAATCCCAATAGTCAGCATCATGCCACACTGATTGAAGTTTGCGGTATGTCAAAACCCTGGATGAAACAATAAACCGTTAAGTGGTATTTCCCGTTTGGAAACCAGGCGGGGGTTGCGTACTTTTGGCCTCCGTTTGAATTTCTCGGAATTAACAGAAAAACTGCAGCACATGCAAAAGCTTGGAAACTACGTAATGGGAAAATGGGTGGAAGGTCAGGGCGAGGGAAAGCCCCTTGTGGACGCCTCCACCGGTAAATTGATCGCCTACGCATCGGCAGATGGTATTGACCTGGCCGACGTTTTGGAATACGGGAGAAAAAAGGGAAATCCGGCCCTGAGGAAAATGACTTTTCAGGAGCGTGGACGCATGGTCAAGGCTCTTGCACTTCACCTTTTTTCCATCAAGGACAAATACTACGATATTTCATACCAAACGGGTGCTACCAAAGCCGACAGTTGGATCGATATTGAGGGCGGCATAGGGAATCTGTTTGCCAACGGATCTCTGAGGAGGAAATTCCCGGACCAGCCTTTTTACGTGGATGGAGAGTCCGTTCCCCTTTCGAAAAACAACAAATTCATCGGTCACCACATCATGGTTCCAAAGGAAGGTGTGGCCATTCACATAAACGCCTTTAACTTCCCTATTTGGGGAATGCTGGAAAAAATTGCAGTGAATTTACTGGCCGGAGTGCCCGCTGTGGTAAAACCCGCAACGCTCACCTCCTACCTCACCGAGGCCATGGTCAGGGACATCATCAAATCAAAAATACTGCCCGAAGGTGCCCTGCAATTGATCTGTGGATCGGCCAGGGATATTTTGGATACCGTCACTTCCCAGGATGTGGTCACTTTCACAGGTTCAGCATCTACCGGACGCATGCTGAAAACCCATCCCCGCATCATCGAAGAAGCTGTGCCTTTCAACATGGAGGCCGATTCGTTGAACTGCGCAGTGTTGGGTGAAGATGCAGTCCCTGGCACTGAGGAATTTGACCTTTTTGTAAAAGAGGTGAGAAGAGAAATGACCGTGAAGTGCGGACAAAAATGCACCGCCATAAGGAGAATCATCGTACCGGAAAAGCTGGTGGAAGACGTGCAGTTACACCTCAGCAAGCAGCTTCAAAAAACAATAATTGGAGACCCGCGAGTCGAGGGTGTGCGTATGGGTGCGCTGGCCGGAAAGGAACAAGTGGAAGAAGTCAGAGAACGCATAGCCGAACTCACAAAGTCCGGCAAAATAGTCTTTGGCGACCCCTTTAAATTTGAAGTCAAGGGAGCTGATCCGGGAAAAGGAGCTTTCCTCTCCCCTGTTTTGCTGGTTGATGAGGACCCGCTAAACAACTACGCACCACACGAGGTGGAGGCATTCGGGCCGGTTAGCACGATTATGCCCTACAAAAACATGGACGAGGCAATTCAAATTTCCAAACTCGGCAAGGGATCGCTCTGCAGTTCCATCGCCACCTACGATGACAATATCGCCCGCGAATACACCCTGGGAGCGGCCACCCACCACGGTCGAATACTCGTCTTCAATCGCGATTGCGCGAGAGAGAGTACAGGACATGGCTCTCCCCTGCCACTACTGGTACACGGAGGTCCCGGACGCGCCGGAGGAGGTGAGGAAATGGGCGGTATCAGAGGAGTAAAACACTATCTGCAGCGCTGCGCCATTCAGGGTACGCCAACTACCATTTCGGAGATCACGCAGCAGTATCAGGTGGGCGGGAAGTTCAAGGACCCCGGACAGCACCTTTTTAGAAAGCATTTTGAGGAATTGGAAGTGGGAGAAACGGTGATTACGCACAAGCGCACCATTACCGAAGCCGACATCATCAATTTTGCCAATGTGAGTTGGGACCATTTTTACGCACATACTGATGAAACAGCCCTGGACGAGACCATTTTTGAAAAAAGAGTGGCTCACGGTTACTTCATTCTATCGGCCGCAGCAGGACTTTTTGTCGATCCCGCCAAAGGTCCGGTTTTGCTTAATTACGGTTTAGAGGAATGCAGATTTACCAAGCCCGTTTACGCGGGAATGACCATCGGTGTCAAACTCACGGTAAAGGAAAAAGTGGATCAGGAGAAGCGATCGGATGACGACATTGCAAAAGGCATTGTAAAATACCTCGTGGAGGTTTACGACGAGACGGATGAGACCGTGGCACTGGCCACCATTCTCACCATGGTAAAAAAACTGGACCAGGAGTCCTGAAAAAATCATATAATAACATGAGCAAAAAAGAATCTATACCCTACGTAGAGACTAAAATAGACCGGGGGGTGGCGGTCATCGAGTTTTTCCACCCCTCTCACAACGCCCTGCCCGGCAACATCTTGGCCAAACTCTCCGAGCAAATACTGAAAGCGGGGAGAAGGGATGAGGTGTTGGTCATTTTGCTGAAAAGCGGTGGAGACCGAACCTTTTGCGCAGGCGCCAGCTTTGACGAGCTCATTGCTATCGAAGACGGCGTTACCGGCAAAAAGTTTTTCATGGGCTTTGCCAATGTGATAAACGCCATCAGAAAGTGCGGCAAGTTGGTAATCGGTCGCGTTCAGGGAAAAGCGGTTGGAGGTGGAGTCGGCGTACTTTCCGCCTGTGACCA
>SKLY01000175.1 GCA_007121335.1 Saprospiraceae bacterium
AAAAAAATATTCCCAATATTTGGTCAGTTAATTGACCAGTAATATCTTTGCGTCGCATTTTGAAAAGCCTCCTTAGCTCAGCTGGTTAGAGCGGCGGACTGTTAATCCGTAGGTCCAAGGTTCGAGTCCTTGAGGGGGCGCAAATCAGGTCATCCAATTCACTTTGGGTGACCTTTTTTATTTCCAATCTCCAATGATCCTTGAGGTAAATCTACCTCCACCGAACTTTGCCATTCCTTGAAATATCTGATTTTGGCACTGTTCCAAAGATTGAGTTTGCCGGCAATTCATTACTTTTGTAGAAATACTGCAAGCATGAGCAAGGCAGAAGAACTGAAATCAGGGGTGCGGATGCGACCGCGGTTCAGGCTCGAGTCAGACATGTGTCCCGAGGAAGTCGAGGAGGCCATACGGATTCAACTGTACCGGGAGGACTGCATGGTCCGGGGAACCGTAATTCCGGGCCACATTGAGCTGTCTATGAAAGAGCAGTACCGAAAGCCCTGGTCACCCATTCTCACCCTGGAGATAATCCCGAAGGAGGAAGGCAGAGGCAGCATTGTGAAGGGCCTGTATGGACCGGCGCCGGGCATTTGGACCCTGTTCATGTTTTTGTACATCACCGGCGGCTTTTCCATATTCATCCTCCTGTTTTGGGGCCTTGCCTACTACAGTCTGGACCGCCCCGCTCCCATGCTGTGGGGCATAATACCGGCACTGTTGTTACTTTTTGGCCTTTGGCTGTCCGCTAAAACCGGTCAACGCCTCTCCAGTCATCAGATCGACAACCTCCACGAAACCCTTACCAAAGCACTGAATCATTCACCAGATGACACCGAAAATGATATGGAAATCCTACCGTAAAGGGTTATTTCCAGGCTGGAAATCACAATTGAAAAGACAGGAATGACACCTTAAAACCCAACAATTTGACAAACCTACATCCCATTTCAGATAATAATCTTAAATTCGCCTCACAATAACAAACTGTGTTTTATGATGGTAAAAATTCTTGTGCGAATTGGTCTCGTACTGATGCTGTGGGGTTTGGATGCCGGAACGGTGGTACAGGCACAGGAGAACAATGAGGAGGTTGAAATAAGCCTGCTCACTCCGAGAAACACCGCCTTTATTCACCTGCATTACCTGCAGCGCGATTCCCACAATCCGGATTCCGCAGCAAGGGCTTTTCACCCTTCCCTTCCACCGGAAAAACGCAGAGAACTGGCGGTAAAGCTCCAGCAAATTTACGATGGACTTGGGCTTTTTGTAGTAATGGAGCGAATTCCCAACAACCCGGAATTCAGGGACACCGCCACCAATGACCACATTTACATTCCCTTTCACCGGGATCTGCCCAATATTTTTCTCGAGCGCATCGACAGCCTTTGGTACTATTCACCGGAGTCCACGGAATCCATTTTAAAGCAACACAGTGCGCTCTATCCCTTTGGTTCAGATATTTGGATCAATTTGTTGCCCTTCGATTGGGATTTTGAATTTCTCGGCCTTGAGGGCTGGCAACTGATCGCCGCCTTAATTATCGCCCTGATCGTCATTCTACTGCACCTTATTATCAGCCGCTTCATCCGGCCGATTATAACGCGCTTTGCAGTCCGTCGCATCAAAATTCCCGATGTGGAACCGAGATTGATCCGTCGCATAAGCCGGGTGATCAGTCTTCTCATCGTTCTGTACGTATTGAAAATATTAATCCCCTCCCTGCTGCTCCCCATTTCATTGAGCGAATTTTTAATGAGGGCCATTAGAATAGTAAATACGGTATTTATCGGAGTATTGCTCTACAGATTTGTAGAGATACTATCGGCCTACTTGAATATGCTGTCCGATAAGACCGATACCAGGATGGACAAACAGGCACTTCCGATTATTGACAAAATACTCAAAATCCTGGTCATAATAGTCGTTTTGATGCATGTGCTGGCGCTGTTGGATGTCAATGTGACCGCTCTTTTGGCCGGTATCTCTATCGGTGGTCTGGCACTTGCTCTCGCCTCTCAGGACACTGCGAGGAACTTCATTGGCTCCATCATCATTTTTATCGATCAGCCCTTTCAGGTGGGTGATTTTATTCAGGGAAGTAATTTCCTCGGCTCTGTGGTGGAAGTCGGTTTCCGGTCCACCCGCATCATGCTCATCAACACCTCCATCGTAACCATTCCAAACGGGCAATTGGCCGACATGCACATCACCAATTTTGGAAAGAGAAAATTCAGGATGATGGACCCCAAAATCTCTCTGACCTACGACACGCCCCCGGATAGAATCGAGGTGTTTATGGAGGGTATCAAAGACATCATTAGGGAACACCCGAAAATCGTCGATGAAAATTCCATTGTGAATTTCTTCGAAATGGCCGATTACGCACTGGTGGTTTTCGTACGGGCCTATATCGCGGTACCTGATTACTTTACTGAACTCAGAGTCAAGGAGGAATTCTACCTCTCCGTCATGAGATTGGCGGCCACGGTCGGAGTCCGTTTTGCCTTCCCGTCTTCGACACTTTACATTGAGCAGTTCCCCGAAAAACAATCGCTCATCCCTAAATACCAGAAAGATAAAGAAACCGTACGCAATGAAATGATGACCTTCCTGGAGAAAAACAAGGCCCACTACGAAAAACTCAGGGCTGAGTACGAGGAGATAGAAAGACTCAAACAGTTGGAAAAAGAGGAGGAAGAGCGCAGACTCGCTGAGGAAAAAAAGAATCCCCCGGCACACACCGACGAGGCTGAAAAAGATACTCGCTAAGGCTGTATTTGTGGTAGGTGGATCCCATATTCAGGTGTTGGCATAAATTTTTGTAATTGTGGGCAACCAAACACCACTTCAGTCTCTCAACTTCAAGGTGACCGGCGCAATCCAGTGGTCGAGTTTGGCTTTGACCAATACGCCATTTTCATAGTGGTAGTAGTTGTTTCTGGAGCGCTTAATATTTAGCACGTAAACCCCGTCACCCTTATACTCCAACG
>SKLY01000305.1 GCA_007121335.1 Saprospiraceae bacterium
ATCGCGGATTGAAAAAGTTTTTTTCAATCAACTTCATCGGAGGTTTCATTCAGTGCTTTGCTCAGTTCCCGGAGTTTGACGGTAATCTCGCTGCCGTATTTTCGCTCCAGTGCTTCGCGGCAGAATTCAAATAGGGGCATTTTGAGTTTTTTTCCGAGACTGCAGGCTGCAGAACAAATGTCCCAGCGGTCGTAATTGAGGTAGTCCATGTCCACGGTTTCATTGCGCTCGATTCGGATCGGGTACAGGTGACAGGAAATGGGCTTTTTAAATTCTATCATGCCTTCTTCCTTCGCTTTTTCGAATGCACACTGCCCCGGGCTGTTCCCGTTTTCAATGAAAAAAACACAGGCGCCGTTGTCCTTCAGCGCAGTGCCCGTTTTTTCCATCTTTGGGTAGTACTTTTTAAAACCCTTTTTCTCAATGGCCCGGCGATTTTCTTCCGGCAATAGTTCCAATACAGTGTCGAGTATGTCATCAATGAGGTTTATTTCCGCCTCATCAAGTGGTGCTCCAAATTCACCCTCGCGGCAACAGGCCCCCTTGCAACTATTGAGGTCGCAGGTGAAGCATTCTTCGAGTATATCTTTGTGTATCAGTTTGTTGTCCAGTAAGATCATGCCGGGCAATTCGAGTTTGTGGTAAAAAGCTTGTCGATAGTAAACATAGTATGTGGACTTTTCGTTTCTTTTACATAAATTTGCAACCGCAAAATTAAGGAGTATCGTCTTAGTAGCTCCACCTTTTATCCCATTTTTGAACAAATCTTATAATACCGTGAACAAAGTAGATCCACTGAAGCAGAAATTTTCCGAGAAGTCAGAAAAAGTAAGAACTGAACTCCGCAGCACCCTTAAAGCCAAGGGAGATATCAAAATTGATGAAGTCACTTTTGCCCAGGTAGTTGGTGGCATGAGGGGCGTAAAATCAATGATCTGGGAAACCTCACAGCTCGATCCCGTTGAGGGAATCCGCTTCCGAGGATACAGCATTCCTGAATTGCGCGAGTTGCTGCCCAAGAAAGAGGGTGACAAAGAGCCTTTGCCCGAGGGTCTTTTTTGGCTGATGCTGGTAGGCGAATTGCCCACCGACGAACAGGTAAAATGGTTGAGCGAACAGTGGAACTCGCGTTCAGAATTACCCAAACACACCAAGGAAGTCCTGGAGGCACTCCCCAAAGAGACACATCCCATGACTCAATTCAGCGCGGCAATTATGTCGCTTCAAAAAGGCTCTGTTTTTGCCCGGAGATACGGCGAGGGTATGTCAAAAATAGAGTACTGGGAGGCTACTTACGAGGACGCCATGAATCTAATCGCCAAACTCCCGGCAGTCGCGGCTTATATATATAGGAGGATTTATTTTGACGGCAAGCACATTAAGCCGGACCCTTCTCTTGACTGGGGTGGTAATTTTGCGCATATGCTGGGCATCGAAGGAAAGGATTTCAAGTCTCTGATGAGGTTGTACCTCACCATTCACGCGGATCACGAAGGTGGAAATGCTTCGGCACATACCACGCATTTGGTGGGTTCCACGCTCAGTGACCCCTACCTCGCCTTTTCTGCTGCCATGAATGCACTTGCCGGCCCCCTTCACGGACTGGCCAATCAGGAGGTCATCAAGTGGATCTTCAAAATGTGCGATTCAATCGGCAGTAAAAACCCGACCAAAGAGCAAATTGCCGACTACGTAAATAAGACGCTGGAAGCCGGGCAGGTGATTCCGGGTTACGGACACGCTGTACTTCGCCAGCCGGACCCCCGCTTCGTAGCCCAGAAGAAATTCGCCGAGGAATACATCGATGATTCCGACGTTGTGAGCGTGGTTTGGAAGGTGTATGAGGTTGTTCCCGATATTTTGAAATCACTGGGTAAGGTGAAAAACCCATGGCCCAATGTGGATGCCCACTCCGGAGCTCTTCTGGTCCATTACGGTGTCGATCAGTTCAGTTATTACACGGTGCTGTTCGGCGTGTCCAGAGCACTGGGTGTTTTGTCCTCTCTGTGCTGGTCAAGAGCACTGGGACTTCCACTGGAGCGACCCAAATCCGTTACCTCGGAATGGCTGTTGGACCAGGTCAGGGACAAGTAATTGACCGGCTACCAGAGCGTAAAATTTTTAGTTGTCTTTTTCTCCTGCCCGCAGGAATCAATTGAGCCCCAAAGATTTGTGGGACAGGCTATGCTTTGGGGAGGAGAAAGACTAAAGGACAATGGTGTTTTGGCTGGAATTCTAAATTCTTGGTAAGAATGGAGAATCTAGTGGTGATGCTTTGCCGTGGATTTGGTTTCACGCAGAGGTCACAAAGAAGGCAAAGGCCGCAAAGGTGACGGTGCTTATGTGGCAATCTATATTTCCTATTTGGGTTGCTATATCATCTGAACAGCTGTTAATCTGAATATCTGTAGATACGCACGGCCGTGCGTTTTTGACCTCCCATAAATCCATCCATCAAAATTCATATCAACAACCGGTATTCATCTGTTTACGATTTAAGAATCTTTATCAATTGTAAAGTAATGGCTAACAACTTTTTTAGTTCAACACAGGGTAACGGTGGACCTAAAATCCCCTCTAGGTTAATAACCCCAATAAATCAATAACAAACTGAAGGTAAGATACTTACGTTCTCCAAACGCCATCAACCATCAACCATCCGCCATCAACCCATCAGGTTCACCGCAGAGATCGCTGAGTACGCAGAGGTTTCGCGGAGAATAAATTGACCCAAAGTCCTGGCGACTTCCTTTGCGTTCTCTGGGGCCTCCCCACCCCCCAAAGCTTTGGGGGGGGCAAGTGCGGTGAGTAAATGGGACGGTAAAGAATTACCGCAAAACCCGCCAGGTTACCACCGAAATGCTATTCGCCAGAGAAATTCCCAAAAACAATCAACCCCCACGTATAAATATACTGCCGGTTACATCAAGGTCGCGGTCTCGCAAACAACCCAAAACTCACGACTAAAAACTCAAAACTCAAA
>SKLY01000153.1 GCA_007121335.1 Saprospiraceae bacterium
ATAATTATATTATAAGTTAAATGTGGCAACTGGGTTATCAATTCGGTTTGTTCTAAATGGATTGTAGTTTTGGCTTTCTGAAGCTCATTCCACAGCGTGACAAGCAATTGCTGCTTACCAATAAGTTACTTCACAAAGTCAAGAAAACCCACATTCATTTGTGACAGGAAGGACTCAGGCAATTTTGTAAACAGCTTTGCTCAACCAATCACCTAACAGATGAGATTTTAGAGTACACATTGAATCTTTTCCACATGACAGATGCCTTGCAGTTCGAGTAATTTTAAAAAACATGAGAAAGCGGGTCGGTGAATAAACCCAAATGGGTGATAAAAACCAGATGTTTGACCCAGGCAGATTCAATGGGAATGGGGTTGGAACTCAGAGCCGGAAGTGAATCATGCAAAACTTAAAGGGCCACCTGAATGAACAGACAGCCCTTTAAAAATTAGCAGACAATTAAAAAACTTATCAGAAACTTACACCTATTTCCAGCACCACACCCTGGAAACTTGGCTCCATTCCTACATCCACACTATTTGCAACTCCTGTTGTTCCCTCGTTAAAACCACTTGCTGCCTGATAGACATATTCGGTTTTGAGAAGAATATTTTCAGTTATGAATGCTCCAAAACCCAGCTGAATTCGATTGACATTTCCATCGTTGTCCGGGGTCAGGAATTCTGAATAATCAATGTTACTGTACCTACCGGCGAGGTAAAAGTTATCATTCAAATACTGTTGAACCTCAAAGCTGTAGTAACTCCATTTTTCGGTACCAGATTCCCCGAAGTGATTAGGGTTAGGACCCACGTCTTCAGCCTGGCCGTAGAGCGCAGAAATTTTATTTCCTTCAAATGGGGTAAATATTGCATTTAGCTCCCATGCAGTAAGTTCCTGGCCCACACCTGGTCTGACCTGACCGGGGCCTTCACCGGCACCGCCGCCATCGTTGTTAAGATTCCACACCGCACCATAGGAAGATCCATGTCTTTCCCGACGGAACAAATTCGTACCCCGGTTGACATTGTCTCCATGATCTACGGTATAGTAGGAACCAGAGACATATACATTCTCAATTAGGTCGAGCCATGCCTTTGCCCTAAACGAATACTTCCGGTCGTCCTGAAAATCTTGTTCCGGGGCTCCAATTCCACCACCGACCATAAGGCCATATCCGTTGCCTTTGTGATATATTTCCATACCTGGCTCTGACCCAAGGGGAGCGACAACCGGGTTTCCGATCAATGGATTTCGATGTGCATCGGCATTAATGGTTCTGGTAAATTGGTGTTCACCAAAGTTGGCGAAGAAGTTACCGGCTTTTATATCAATATGTTTCATAAGGGGGTTGATGGCAGTAAGGAAGGAATTTCCGGGAATTTTCCGGATGTACATATAACCATTGTTACCCCACCACTGGCTTGGATGTCGCTGTGTTGCTAGCAATCCGTCGAAAAATATATCAATATCTCCATCGCCTATGGTCAATTTAAACTCGATGTTAGCAAATGAGGTTTGCATGCCGTGAAGGTCCTCACTGGGAGTCACCCAATCACTTCCACTCCATACCCTCACATCACTTTGGGATAAATACTGAACCCGGCCCACGGTGTGCAATCCAATCGAGAATGACAGGTCATCCGTTGAAGCCACAGTTAAACCCTTGCGATCATATTCCGGTTTTTGAGCGTGCATTTCCGGTAGCGAAAACCCTATTACAAATGCTACCAAAAGTGTTAATTTAAAAAGCTTTTCCATAATACATAATTTTTATTCTGATAAATTTTGTTTCACATCCAAAAGTAACCATTAATAATTAATCCTGGCAACTCTGCCATGTGTTTTTTAATCAATTTGGACCTGCAATGGTCTGTACCAATGTCGAGTCCAATTCTTTTGACAATGCAATATTAAGGGCATTTCAAGCATTTGTAATTGACTGGTGTCAGCCTTCGGCATGATATCAAACAGTGGGTGAACTAAGCTATATCAGCATAAGCATACAAGCTCCTATTCCTCTATAATCCGGACCACAATAACCAATTTAGGAAAAGCGATTAATTTGTGCCTTTAGCTTTTTCTTCAGAAATTTTGCTTACACATGAAGGAGTTTTGAGTAAGTCACAATAAATTTAATTTACTTGAGTGTTTGGCCGGCTTCATGCAAAGCCATCAATAAAATCTTAACCTACAGGGTTCTTTCTTAAAGCTTAGAGGCTATTCATCAAAATATACGTGGATATTGGTCCGGTATCTCCCGGCAGAATCAATAAGCAGAATTTTTTAACTTAGCCGATGATTTCTCCCGAAACAGTGCCGGGTGGAAATGCATTTTGAATCAATTGGGTATCAAAAATGGATTTAGAAAAAGGGAAGGGGCTCACCTCTTTTGAGAAACAGTTGTTGGAAAACGGGCTGAAGCAAATCTTCGGAGGTATTGACTCTCTGGTGATTGAGGAATACGCTCATGAACTGGAATGGTTGGAATTGAAAGCAGGTAGTGTGTTGCTGCGGGAGGGAGAAGAGACCGACAGTCTGTATTTTGTCATAAGTGGCCGGTTGGTAGCCACCAAACTCAACAGGGATCTGGAGGAGGTCAAATTGGGGGATATCATCCGGGGGGAGACCATTGGCGAGATGGCCCTGCTCACCAACGAGCCGCGATTTGCCACCGTCACTGCCACGAGGGACAGTATTTTGGTGCAACTCTCCAAAACCACTTTCAACAAAGTGATTAAGAAACACCCCGAGGTCATTGTCAACATCAGTCGAACGATAATTGACCGCTTAAAAAAGGTACAGGTCAACAGGGAGGGATCTCCGGTCAACATCTGCTTTGTTCCCATGCACGATTTTGAGGCCTGTGGCGAGATTATCCAATCCCTTTACGAATACACTGCCGCCAGAAAGAAAACAGCCTTTTTGACCCGGGAAATGGCCTGTAAAGCCCTGGG